>PKZC01000460.1 GCA_003132905.1 Bryobacterales bacterium
ACCGTAACCGGACAGCAGTGTGTGGTTGCTTATGTTGCAGGGGAGCAAGCGCTGCCGCCGATTTTGACTCGTCCTATCCGGCGTTAGATCGCGAGCTGGCCGGTGCTGTCGCCGATGCTCGCGATCTCGACGTCCAGCTTATGCATGATCGTCAAAAGGCAATTGGCATGCGGAGTACCTGTTGGGCATACACAATGCAAGTTGCCTCGCAGTTGCCCGCCCGCGTGACCCGCCAGCAAAAGCGGCAGGCGGCGATGATTGTGAGCGTTTGAATCGCCCATCGGGCTGCCATACAGGATCAGAGAGTGATCCAAAAGATTACCGTCGCCATCCGGCGTGTCCTTCAATTTTTGCAGGAAGTACGGAAGCAAGCTGACGTGATAGCGATTGAGCGTCGCGAACTCCCCGATAAGCGCGGGCTTCTGGCTGTGATGAGAAAGGGTATGGAACGGGGTTTTCACGCCACTCTCCGGGAAAATCCGGTTGCTGGTGTCGCGGCTCATTTTGAAGGCGGACACTCGCGTAGTCTCGGTTGCAAATGCCAGCGCTTGCAGATCGAACATTAGCTTCACATGCTGTTCCCAGGAGTCAGGCACACCAAGAGGAGCGGCAGGCAGTTCTCTGCGCAATGCGCCGGCGTTGTGTCTCTCGATCGCCTGGATTCGGCGTTCGACGCCGCGAACATCGTCGAGATAGGCGCTGAGCCGGCTTCGATCCTGTGCGCCGAGGTGATTCTGGAGGCGCGTTACATCGGATCCGACCGCATCCAGGATGCTGCCGCTCGCGGATCGCTGAAGGGATGGACCAGGCGCAGCGTCCCCAAACAGATTCTCAAATACCACGCGCGGATTCACCGTCATCGGCAACGGATCGGTGGGGGAAGCCCAACTAATGGTTTCCGAATAGATGCAGTTGTAGTTGTATCCGCAGGTATCGCTCAACCCGATGTTTTCGATGCAGAGTTGAATGGATGGAAGGCGTGTATCCTGCCCAAACTGTTGCGCATAAAGTTGATCGATGGAGATGCCATTCCGAACATCGGCGCCGGGAGTTTGCTTGGCGTGAGCGGCGGTGAGGAAGACGGCGCTGGAGCGGAAATGATCGGCGCCTCCTTCAGAAGGCGTAGCGGGATCCGCCTGGGCCGCATCGGTGCCGGTGACGATGGTGATGTACTCGCGAAACGGCGCGAGCGGCTCCAGAGAATAAGAGAGATCGAAATCGACGCCTTCTTTCTCCGGACTCCAATAGTGTTTTCTGCCGCCTTCGTCGGTGCTGCCTGCGGCCCCGTGCACCATTTCGATACACGCCAAGCGGGTTCGGGAAGAAGCAGCCGTGCGGCGCAAGGGGGTTTGCGCCGGAACCATGGAATCCAAGAACGGGAGTGCCAAACTGGCACCCACTCCGCGAAGCAACGTTCGACGCGACAGGTGCTTTTTCGCAATGAACATCGATTTGAATTCTCCTCATATTCTACGCCAGCAACTTCAACTAGAAGCGGCTAAGCGGCGGGAGACCGAAGTGCAGCCGGCCAGCGTTGGTGGCGGTGTGATCGAGCTGCAACGTCACATGCGTGCGAATAACGGCGAGATTGCGAAGCGTGCGCCCGAGCGGCGACGATTTCGCGGCCGCGGACGTGCCGCTGGTGCGGAACATCAGTTCCACAGCGTCCCATGCCAGGCGAATGACGTGCTGCTCCATCAGAATCAGGCGGCGCTCCCGCTCTTCGTCCAGCGGCGCGGCGCTTTCCACGTGTTCGCGCGCGAGATCCATATAATCGGCAGTCAGCTTAAGTAGCGCGGCCTCGGCCGTATCGATAAGAGCTTGCGCTTCCCCGAAATGCTGCTGGAACTCGGCTTCTTGTGAACGCGGATGGAATGGCGGAAAATTCGTTTTCTTTTTGCTGAGGATTTGTTCGTAGAGATCGAGCGCTCCGCGCGCAGCGCCGACGCAGACTGCCGCGACTTCTGAAATGAGCAGAGGAGCGAGCCAGCCGTGATACATCGGGTTGGGATGGAGGGCGTGGCCGGGCTGGTCGCGAACCGAACGGCCCTGTCCGTCGAGAAACCAGAGGGCGCGGTCGGCGGTGACGAATGCATCGTCGATCACGACGCGCCGCGAGCCGGTGCCTTGCATCCCGATGACGTCCCAGTTGTCGACGATTTTGAACTGATCGCGATCGAAGAGAATCCAAGCGTTGCCGAGAGGGGCTTTGGTTAGGGGATCGTGCACCATCGTCGAGCCGAAGAAGTGCGTGGCGAGATCGCAACCGGAGGCGTAATCCCAGGCGCCCTTGACGCGATAGCCACCTTCGGCGGGAACGCCAACGCCGCCGGGCATGCCGACGCCTGGAGCGCGAAAATCGCCTGTTGTGCCGAAGACTTCGCGCTGCGCCGATTCGGAAAGCTGCGCCGCGAGAACCGTGTGTCCGGACGTGAGGGCCAGCACCCAGGCGCTTTCCGAACAGCCGCGCGCGACGGCGATCATGACGCGGATAAAATCGGGGAGCGCGAATTCATAGCCGCCGAAGAGGCGCGGCTGCAGGATACGATAAAAGCCGGCGGCGAGAAATAGATTATTGGTGTCTTCGGACAATTCGCCCGCTTCTTCGCATGCGGCTTGGCGTTCACGAAGCAGGGGACACAAGGCGTCGGCGCGGCGGAGCAGTTCGTCGACGGTGAGGGCCGGTTCGGGAGCAAGGATGTGATCCGCAGTCAGGCTGGCGTTCGTCGACATCGGTACTCAGTATAACGGCCGTATTGGCTTGACGGCTGGTCCGAAGGCGTCGATGATCCGAAAGGCCCCGATGATCCGAAAGGCATCGATGATCCGAAAGGCCCCGATGATCCGAAGGGCATCGACGAAGTGATACAGTTGGTGGGAAATGAGGACTGGACTGATTGCGTTGATGGGCGCAGCGCTGGTCTCAATCGGCGCTTCCGCTGAAACACCGCGAACCGCGGATGGCAAGCCCGATCTCTCGGGATCGTGGAATCTTCCTTACACGCCAAACATGGCGAAAGATAGCGGCGAGCTTCCGTTCACCGTGGAGGGGAAGGCCGCCTACGGCAAAATCAATACCGCATACGATCCCACGGGGTTCTGTCTGTTTCCGGGCGTGCCGCGGATCAATAATTCGCCATTTCCCATGCGGGTGGTGCAAACGTCCGACTCGATCGTGTTCTTGTACGAATACATGACAACGTTTCGCGCGGTGCCGTTGGGCGTGCGGGAGCATTCGAAGAATCCACAGCCGACGTTCATGGGGGAATCGATCGGCAAGTGGGATGGGGATGCGCTGGTTATCGACACGGTTGGATTGAACGATCGCACCTGGCTGGATACGGCGGGGCATCCGCACAGCGATGTTTTGCACGTGACGGAGCGGTATCAATTGACCGACGCGAACCATATTGCATACGACGTGACGTTGGACGATGCCAAGATGTACACCAAGCCTTGGAGCAATCATCGAGTGCTGGACCGGCTGAAGCCGGGCGACCATTTGATGGAATATTCTTGCGATGAGAATAACCTGGATCGCGACCAGGGTCATTTGAGACCGGGGCCGACGGTGGTTCCTTTCAATCAGAGATAAGCCCGAGCAGTTCGCGGCTCGAAGACAAAGGCGCTTCCAGCGGTTCTCTGCTTCAACAGCTAAGAGCTATCCTGAAAGTATGAGAGCAGTAGCTGTGGTTGGCATCGGGAAGACCGCATTTGGCGCGTTCCCGGATCGCGATCTTCGTTCGCTCGCGGTGGAAGCCGGACAAAAAGCATTGGAGAACGGGCACGCCAAGGCGTCTCAAGTGGAGGCGTTTTACCTTGGCAATTTCGCCGGGCCTTCGTTTGTGGGACAGAATCATCTGGCGCCGTATATATCGTCTGCGATCGGGATCAACGGCGTACCTTCGACGCGTTTTGAAGCTGCTTGCGCATCCAGCGGATCGGCATTCTTCCATGCTGCGTCGGCGGTTGCAGCGGGGTTGTACGACGTGGTGCTGGTGGGGGGAGTGGAAAAAATGACATCGCAGCCAACGCCCAAAGTAACCGAGATTTTGGCGGGCGCGGGCGATCTTTGCGGCGAGGTGCGCGCGGGCGCGACGTTTCCCGCACTGTTCGCGATGATCGCGCGGCGTCATATGTATCAGTACGGAACCACGCGCGAGCAAATGGCGTCTGTGGCGGTGAAGAACCATCAGAACGGCGCGAAAAATCCGCTGGCGCACATGCGCAAGGTAATCACGATGGAGCAGGCACTGGCGGGCAAGCCGATTGCCGAACCGCTTACGGTGTACGATTGCTCGCTCATCAGCGATGGAGCGGCTGCGGTGCTGATCGTGCCGCTGGAGCGCGCGGCCGAGTTTACCGACAAGCCCGTGCGGGTGCTGGGCGTGGCGCAAACGTCGGACAATGTGGCGCTGGACGAGAAGGACGACATCACGACGTTTCGCGCCGTGAAAACGTCGGCGGAAAAAGCGTACAAGATGGCCGGCGTTCAAGCGTCCGATATCCAGTTTGCGGAAGTGCACGATTGCTTCACAATCGCCGAGATTATTGCGATCGAAGATCTGGGCTTCGTTCCGAAAGGTCAGGGCGGTCCTTTTAGTTTGGCGGGCGGCACGTGTTTAAATGGCGAGCGGCCGGTGAATGCGAGCGGCGGATTAAAGTCCAAAGGACATCCGGTAGGCGCGACGGGCGTTGGACAAATCTGCGATGTGGTGGAACAGATTCGTGGGCAAGCCGGCGAACGGCAAGTAAAGCGAAACACGCTGGGGCTGGCGCAGAATCTGGGCGGATCGGGTGCAACGAGCGTGATTACGATCCTGGGGGCCGCATGAACGATTTAGGTCCGGGCACCATTTATACTGAGACGGTGGTCTACTCACCGCCGGAAGCGTACGTGAACGATGTGCCGTATCAATTGGCGATTATCGAATTGATGAGCGGCCGTCGTATAACAGGGCGTGTGGCTGGCGAGCGGGCCCAAATCGGCGATCGCGTGCAGTTCGCCGAGTTCCGCAACAAAGTCCCATTTTTCAAAAAACAATCATGAAATTAGCTGAGCGGATGAACCGCATAGGCGTGGAAACCGCCTTTGAAGTCCTGGTGCGCGCACGGGCGCTGGAAGCGCAAGGACACGACATCATTCACCTGGAAATCGGCGAGCCCGACTTCGACACGCCGCGCCATATTGTGGAAGCTGGCAAGCAGGCGCTGGATCAGGGCTGGACGCACTATGGGCCGACGCAGGGGCTCCCGGAGCTGCGCGAAGCAATCGCATCCTATATCTGCCGCACGCGCGGAATCCGTGTGGGCGCCGAGCATGTTTGTGTAGTGCCGGGCGGCAAGCCAATCATTTTTTTTGCATTGATGGCGCTGCTGGAGCCGGGCGATGAGGTGATCTATCCGAATCCAGGATTTCCGATTTACGAATCGATGATCAATTTCCTGGGCGCGAAGCCAGTGCCGATTCCATTGGTGGAGGATCGCGGGTTTTCGTTCGATTTGAACGTGCTGAAAGACAGCCTGTCGCCGAAGACGAAGATGCTGATCCTGAATTCGCCCCACAATCCCACGGGCGGCGTGATTCCGGCGGCCGATGTGAAGGCGATCGCCGACATGGTGCGGGATCGTGACTTGGTGATTTTGTCGGACGAGATCTACACGCGCATCTACTTCGATAAAGAAGCGCCGCTTTCGATCAGCACGCTGCCGGGGATGCTGGAGAAGACGATCATCCTGGACGGGTTCTCGAAGACGTACGCGATGACGGGCTGGCGCATGGGCTATGGCGTCATGCCGACCTGGCTGGTGGATCCGGTGAACAAGCTGATGGTGAATTCGAACTCGTGTACCGCGAGCTTCACACAGCGGGCCGGGATTGCCGCGCTCAACGGACCGCAGGACGACGTGACGAAGATGGTGGAGGAATTTCACCGCCGTCGCGATGCCTTTTGCGCGGCGCTCAACACGCTGCCGGGATTCCGCTGCCCGATTCCGGGCGGGGCGTTTTATGCATTCCCCAACATTCAGGGGACCGGTTGGAAATCGAAAGAGCTGGCCGATGCTCTGCTGCAGAAGGCGGGGGTGGCGTGTTTGAGCGGAACGGCGTTTGGAGCGTATGGCGATGGTTATCTGCGGTTCAGCATCGCCAATTCGTATGAGAAGCTGATGGACGCGGTGGAGCGGATCCGGAAATTCTTGGGGAAGTAGGGCCACAGATAAACGCAGATCAACGCAGATTCGGAGAACATGCTTTATCCGTGTGCATCTGCGTTTATCCGTGGCTAAAACGAAAAACCCGACCCGGGTCCACCGGATCGGGCTTCTTTACTGCCGACGCACCGAATGATCAGGCGACGTGCTGCGCCCGATGACGGCTGACGATCTGGTTCATCTGATCTTTTAACTGAAGTTTCACTTTCTTCAGGCGGTGCTCCTCCACTTCCTCTTCGGGAGTGAGGTACGACTTGGCTTCCAAAGCCTCTAACTGCTGGTGGTACCCGTTGTGCTGCTCAGCCAGCCGACGGTACTCGTCGTCCGACTGCATCAGGTGCGTCTTTAATTCTTCTTGCGTGTTCTCCATTAGGCTCTTATCTCCTTTGTGAGGTTGCCACGCCGAGTCTTAGGATTGACTTGCTCGGTGGGTAATGAATGAATGGTTGCATTCGTCCGTGCGGCGGTCACCGATGGCCCCGCATAAGTGACAGTATCATGAAAGAATCGTCATGACAATCCCTGTCTCGGGCGGATTGTCGTAATACGCCGGGCGTTCGCCAACGGCCTGAAAACCCAGACCTTCGTACAGCCGACGGGCCGCGACATTGGATTCACGCACCTCCAGAAAGTGGGTCCCAGGCCAGCGGAAAAGCTCGGCCTGCAGCAATTCTGTGGCGATATGCAGACGCCGGAAATCGGGATGGATAGCGATGTTTAGGATCTCGCGCTCCTTATTGGCTACCGAGCGGGAAACCAAGAATCCGGCGATGCGAGGGCCCGCGACGGCGACCTGACAATCGAAAGCGAGATAGTCCTGGGCTTGCCATTGGGACGATTCAGGAGCGGAGTGCTGGATTTCTGCCAGTTCGGCCAAGTCGCTCTCTTGGGCGGGGCGAATCTGGACGCGCGGTGGCATCAGATCACGCAGTAACGCACGCTGGCGCGCACCGATCTGACGCCAACCATAATTACGTTCCACATGTACGCGGCCAGCCTCGGCGATCCGGCGGCGCAGCGTATGGTCTTGGAGCAGGGTCTGGATGGCTCGGGCAAAATCTTCCGGCTGGTCGGCAATCCAGACATTTACCGAATGATCGAGTGAGAGCCCCGCGCAGCCGGAGGAGGTAGAGACGACCGCGCGATCCATGGCCATGGCTTCCAGCACCTTGAGATTCGTTCCGGCCGAGACCAGCGTCGGCACGATGGCGAGGTTGGTTTCGACATAGAGGGGGCGGACGTCTGAGACGAATTCGAGCAGGTGGATGCGGTCGTCGGCAGGGATGGAGGCGAGCCCAGTGTATTCGCGCCAATAGAGCAACGGATCGGGGCCGGCGACTACAGTTAAAGTGATCTGGGAAGAACCTTGGCGCAGGATGGGCCACACTTGTTCGACGAAAAACCGGTACGCGACGATGTTCGGAAAATGCCGGAAAGACCCGATGAAGAGCAGCCGTTCGCCAGGGCGCTCCATTTCGGGAGTAAATCGCTCCAGATCGACGCCGTTAGGCATGACCGCAACATTCGGCTGATTCAGCAGCGCGCGATCCTGTTCCGACATGACCACCACCTTTCGGTAGCGGCGAATCCATCGCTTCTCAAAGCGCTGCCAGCGCCAGTGGTCCCAGCGCGCCGGGAGGCCGGGCGAGCGGTCGCGAATCTGCCGGTACAAGGCAAAAGTAACGTCATGCTCCACCAACACGTCGCCCGCATAGGGGGCGAGCATGGTGTATTCCACTTGCACGGCTTCGATCTTGTATTCGGCGCGGACGCGGGCGAGCGCTGCGATCATCGCGGGGGAGCGAAACTCGTGGACTTCCGGAGGCGCGAGCGTGGACCAGCGGGGCTCGCGATAGCGCGGCTTGCCGGCCAGGATCACGCGCGCGCAAATGTTCAGGATGGGTTGCAGATCTTCGGCCGTTTCTGAATCGCCGAAAGCAAACAGAAAAATATCGAACTCGCTGGACATTTCGCGCAGCAGATTGAAGATTCGTACCGCGCCGCCGTGCGCAAGTGGGAACGGGAAATAAGGAGTAAGCACGGCCACGCGGCGACGGCGCGGAGACAATAGCCGTCCTTCGATCTCTTGGATGTTTGAGGGATAAACGGAGCGGTCTTTTTTCCAGGGAACCAGCCACTTCGGGCGAAGAAAAATGCGATCGAGCGGAACGCCTTTCACAAAAAGCCAGGAGGCGATTGGGGCTTGGAGGCTGAGGTGATGACGCTCCAGGCGCGCATTGTAGGCGAGGATCTTCGTGGGTGCGCGGAGAAACGCGGCGCGGCGCAGGGAACGGTATCGCGCATCGCCATCCAGTAATAGCGTTACTTGACCGATTCGATAAGCCCGAAAACGCTTGCGCAGGTGAAGATAGATTCCGAGCGTCGACTGCGTACTGAAATCGGCTGGATTTACCAGCAAGTGCCGCCGATCCGGAACCAGCCGCTGGATTTCGGCGAACATGCGCTGGGCGAGCTCCGAATCGCCCGACGCAAAAGTTACGACCACTGCTTCTGGATCTTTACCGAGCAACCGGAAGAGGAACTTCTTGAGCGCGAGCCTCACTTATTGGAATTCGATGGAGGTGACTTCGCCCGTCGTGTGGAGCTTGGCATCGGCCTTGACGTTGTAGTGAACCGTCACCTGGCGTGCGCCCTTCTGCGCCCCGCAAACCAGGGTTTGGTCGCCTCCGCCGCCGGTGGTGACTTTCGAAGGATCGGCCATCAAGAGCTGCACGCTTTTTCCGTCCGGGGTTTGAATCACCAGCCGCGCGCGCTGATCGAGGCAATCCAACCGTTGGAAGACACCCTGCACACTGGGACCAGCTTTCGGCTCTTCATACCAGCCCTGCGGTTTGGGCGGCACTGCGCCATTGGGATTCATCTTTTTGCGGGCTGCGTCTTCAGATGCGTGAATGGCGGCTTCGCTCTGCGCTTTCACCCGTTCCAGATCGCGCTCCTGCTCGTCTTTAATGCGCTTGCGCTCGTCAGCCTCATAATCGAAACGCTTCTCTTCCACCTGCAAACGAACCTTATGGATATGCTCGCGCTCTTCGTCGGTGGCGGCGGCACGCTCGGCGCCTGCCCAGGCTTTCTGCGCTTCGGCGAAATCTTTGGCGACTATGTCGGTCTTCGCCAGCGCGGTCCAATAGTCGCTGTTACGCGGATCTAAGGCGCAAGCCTTTTTCAGCAGCGCCGCGCGTTGTTCAAGATGCTCTTTGTCGATGGCGGGGTCGATATCGGCCTGCTGAAAATACGGCTCGGCCCAGCGAGGATTCAACTCACCGGCCTTCTTTAACTGGTCGGCGTCGGATTGCAAGCGTCCCAGTTCCAGCCACGCGCGGGCGCTCTTGCTGCCGGCTTCGATGGCGTCTTTCAATTCGGTACGCGCCTGGCTATCCTTTTGGTCGTCGAGATCCATCAGCGCCATGCCTTCCAACGGCTCGGGTCCATGCAGCGCCTTGTACGCAGCGAGGGCTTCAGCAGTATGGCCGGCCGCGAGCAGCAGGTCCGCTTGCTCGATGCGCACATCTTCGGAAGCCAACTGAACGGGTTTGAAGTCGCGCGTCATGCTGAGCACGCGACCCGAGATGAACGCGGTAAGAAAGTTGCCCGCCTTCAAATACGCGTCGACCTGCTGTTGAATTTGCGCGGTAGTTTTTTCGAAGGCGTTGTGGTAGGCGGCTTCAAAATCGCCACTTTGTTCGAGATTCGAAATCATCACGCTGGAACGGCCCGCGTATTCCGGATTCACGGTCACCAACTGCATGAGAGCCCAACCGGGGGAACGTTCGGCTGGAGGAACAGGCGCGCCCAGCGTGATACGCGGGCCATCGATCTGTACGGTGGAAACCAATTCCATCAATCCCTGCTCCACCTGCGGCGGAAGCCGATTGGTGTTTTCGTAGAGCAGCAGGCGCGCCAGCTCCTTCAGGTTGTCGGGCGAAAATCCGCCCGCTTCCGTGATGGCGGCCATACGGGCGTCGCGGCCTAACCGGAAGGGCTTGGGAGCGACGGGGATTTCGGCCGCATTCTTATAAATCAGCAAGTGGACGGGCCAAACCATGCGCATTTCCTGTTTTCCGGTTATCACGCGCAAGGTCTCGCGAAACTGCTCCAGGTACATTAGCTTTTCGCGCGCGGGGCGGTCGCCGGCGTTGCTATACACTTCAAACGGACCGGACTTCAGGGCGATCCAGCGGTCGTCGGCAAGCGTCAAGTTGGGCAGCAGGACGGGCAGCAGCAGAAGAAGCGACAGCCGGGGCAGCACGATTAAATGTTAGCTCGACTGTTAGGTCAGGCGCGCGTTCCCTGTTATGATCCGAAAAGCAATGGGCAAGATAATCGCTTTCGTAATGCTGGTTGCGTTAATCGGGACTCCGATTGCAACACTGTTTTTTCTGTCAGCGCACGCCAAGCTGGCTTTCGATCCGCAACCCACGAATATTGGGGTAAATACGCCGGTAACGGTTCGTGTGTCGGATCCGCATGGAGTGCGCCGGTTCCGCGCGTCCATCGAACAGAATGGCACGAGCACGCCGCTGATGGAAACCAAGAATCCTTCGGACCGGTTGAAATTCTGGCTGGCGCAGGTTCCCGAGCAGGCGATTCGTTTTAACGCCGGCAGCAAGGAAGCGCCGAACCTGAAGGAAGGTAAAGCGCGGCTGGTAGTGGAGGCGCAATCGAACGATTTCCGGGGCGAGACCGACACCATCGCATCGGACGTCGACGTGGTGCTGCGTCCGCCCTCTATTACCGCGGACGGTTTTCAGCACTACATCAATCAAGGCGGATCGGAGATGGTGCTCCTTACGCCGTCGGGTTCCTGGAACGAAGCCGGCGTGCGTGTGGCCAAGGATGCTTATCGCAGCTTTCCGATAACGGGGAGTTCGCAGCGGCTGGCGCTGTTCGCCTATCCGTGGGACACGCCGATTGATACCGCGCCGGTGGTGTTCGCGAAAAATTCCGCGGGCGGCGAGGCCACGGCGCGCTTCTGGTTCAAGATATTTCCGAAGAAATTCCGGATGCGCGATCTGCCCATCGACGATAAGTTTCTCGACAAAGTGGTGAATCAGATCGATCCCGGCGGGGCGGGCGATTTGTTGACGCGCTTCCTGAAGATCAATGGCGAGATGCGCCGCCAGAATAACAAGACGCTGGCCGACTTGCGGTTTAAGACGGCTGATAAATTCCTGTGGACGGACTCGTTCCTGCAGCTAGCCAATTCCAAAGTGGAGTCCGAATTCGCCGACGTGCGCAGCTACATTTACAAAGGCAAGAAGGTGGATCAGCAGGTGCATCTGGGATTCGATCTGGCGGTTTCGGCGCATACGCCGGTGGTGGCGTCGAACGATGGCCGAGTGGTGTGGGCTGCACTACTGGGCATTTATGGCAACTGCATCGTGGTGGATCACGGCTATGGGCTGCAATCGATTTATGGACACTTAAGTTCGATTGGCGTGAAGGAAGGCGACATGGTGAAACGCGGCCAGGAGATGGGCAAGAGCGGATCAACGGGGCTGGCGGGCGGCGATCATTTGCATTATTCGATGCAGGTGGAGGGCGTGGAAGTTAATCCGGTGGAATGGTGGGATGAACACTGGATCAAGGATCATGTGCAGAACCGCCTGAAGGGGCAGTGACACTTTAGCGCCGAATTGGCTACTGGAACTGATAGCCCGGCTTCAGCTCACAGCGATACAGCTTCGTCTGATCCGCTCCCACCTGCAGAGTACATTCAGCCCACGATAGCTGGAGAGCCGGACCCAAGGGGAATACAATCACAGCGCCATCGAGGTCGGCTTCGATGCTTGGCCCTTCGGCGGTGGAAGGCAAAGTGAAACTCATGGACTGCCCGTAGATGGCCGGATAGGCTTGACGAATTGCGTCGCTGGGCGTGGTGCGAGTGACTTCGGCTTCCACTAGAAACGTCGCGGTGTCGGACCAGTTGGTCACCTTCACGGTGATGGTGCGGCCGGCGGGAGGAATGGCTCCGGAATCGATCTTGGTGAAGGGGCACGGGCCGGCGATGCAGGAAACGCGCGCGTTCTGGAACTGCTGGCCTTCACCGGCGTCGATAGTAACCGCGCCATTCGCGGCTTTCCATTTGCCGTCCGGCGAACAGGGAAACTGGCCCGCGCAGGGAACATCCCCCGTGTTCGGAACGGTGAACGTCTTGGCGGTGCTGCCGACGTTGACGGTACTCGAACTCTTTTCCGAGTAACGGACCCGAACGTCCTTGACGGTGATGGCGCGCGCGCCCACGGGAACCGCCGACGGCGCGGGGACGGAAGTCATCCGCACGATGTACAGCTCGCCCGTCGTCCTGGAAGCGGTTTCCACCGGTTCATACCCGGGGTGCTGGAACGTCAGAGAAATGGGTTGTTCACGCCAGCCTCCGTTCGGCAGCTTGAGGCGGAAATGGCCCGATGTATCCGATACACTTTCGGCGCTTCGTTCGCCTTCGGTGGCCACGATCTTCACATTGGCAATGGGGAGCTGCTTGCGCGGGTCCGCATCTTGCCGGAGAACTACGCCGGTGAGCGTTACGCTTGCATAGCGCGCGCGGAAAATCAGCGCTGTTGCTAAGACACCGACAGCTACCGCTAGCGCGACCCAGATCCCCAACTTACCCGTTCTTGTTCCCATCCGCCGATTTCAGGATACTGAAAGTGGTGCCCAGCAGCCGACTTACCCGCAGGAAGGTTCTTCAAGGAATGGCCGCCGGAGGTGCCTCGCTCGGCTGCATGACGGGCGCTCCTATCGCCGGCCCGAGCGCCGCGCTTTCGCCGCGAGACGACAGTTTCCTGGATGAAATTGAAAAGGCATGTTTCCTTTATTTCTGGGAGCAGGGCCATCCCGACACCGGATTGGTGAAAGACCGGTCGAAAGCCAACAGCTCCGACAGCAGCATCGTGGCCAGCATCGCGGCTACCGGCTTCGGCCTGACGGCGCTGTGTATCGGCGAGAAGCGCGGCTGGGTGTCCTACGAAGAAGCACGCGATCGAGTGATCATCACGCTTAACTTCCTGGCGCGGAAGATGCCCACGCACCGCGGATTCTTTTTCCACTGGGCCAACATCACCAGCGGCGAGCGGATCTGGGACGCGGAAGTTTCGTCGGTGGACACGGCTATTTTGTTGTGCGGCATGCTTACCGCCCGGCAACATTTTCGTTATGCGGAGATCACCCGGCTGGCATCTGAGATTTTCGCCCGCGTGGATTGGAGCTGGCTCTCGGAAGACACCATTCTTCTGCCGCACGGCTGGACGCCCGAGTTTGGATTCCTGCCCTATCGCTGGGATTACTACAGCGAGCTGATGATGATTTACTTGTTGGGCTTGGGATCTTCGTCGCATCCCTTGGCGCCGGACGCATGGAATGCGTGGAAGCGCACCACGTTTGAATACGACGGGCTGCGCTACATCGGGTCCTACGCGCCTCTGTTCGTGCATCAGTACTCGCAGGCCTGGTTCGATTTTCGCGGCAAGCGGGATCGCTACGCGGATTATTTCAAGAACTCGGCGATCGCCACCGAAGCGCATCGCCTGTTCTGCCTGGAATTGAGCAAACAATTTCCGGATTACAGCGACGATCTGTGGGGCATCACGGCGTCGGATTCACAGAACGGTTATGTGGTGTGGGGTGGTCCGCCCGAGATGGGCCCGATTGATGGCACCGTAGCGCCCAGCGCCGCCGGGGGCTCATTGCCGTTTATGCCGCAGGCCACATTGCGGGTCTTGAAAAACATCCGAACGCGATACGGATCGCGCGCCTGGAGCCGCTATGGATTCGTCAATGCGTTTAATCCGTTGAAGAACTGGTACGACACCGACGTAATCGCAATAGACACTGGTATCACGATGCTGATGGCCGAGAATCTGCGGACGGGATTTGTGTGGGAAACCTTCATGAAGAATCCCGAGGCGCAGCGCGGGCTGCAACGGGCCGGGTTCATGAATTACTAGGAAAGTACGGCGACAAACCATTGGCCTGCGTGGAGCGTCCGGCCTGTTCCCGACTCGGAACTCAGGTCTTCCGGCGTGAAGTAGCGCTTGTAGACGACATGTCGCGATCCGTCGTTCAGCACGCGCTCTTGATGTTCTTCGGCCGGTACGTCGCCGCGTTGGGCCGCATCGACCAAGAGCATCGATTTTGAAACGCGACGAGCTTCGGACAGAAAACGTAGGCGAGCAGGCTGGTCGAGATGGCCGTAGAAATGCCCCATCATCAGGCAATCGAAGTGCTTCGATCGGAAAGGAAGCTGCAGTGCGTCGCCCCGAACAAATGCGCAGCGCGGCACTCTTTGGCGAGCCACCGCGAGCATGGACGCGCTTTGATCCAGGCCAATGACGTTTCCGCCCAAGCTGGCCGTGAGGAAGCCGGTACCGCAGGCAACATCGAGAACAGCACCAAAGGACAGCGCCGCGAGAGCCGCTTTCAAGGCTGCAAGTTCCTCCGTCCAGCCAGGGCGAACGCGCTGTTCGAACAGCCCCGTGCCCAAGTACCAATCGTCGTATTCCGGGGCTCGCCGATCGTAATAAACACGCTCGGTCTGCGTCATTTATTCTATTTTAGCCGGGGAAGCTTCCGTTCCGACCGTGAAATAGAACGTCGCGCCTTGATTGGGTTGGGCGTCGGCCCATATCCGGCCACCGTGCCGCCGCAACACCTGTTGTGCCGTGGCAAGGCCGATGCCCGTTCCCGGAAACTCGGGGTACTTATGTAAAAGCTGAAACGTCCCGAACAGCACGCCGGCATTGGCCATATCGAAGCCCACGCCGTTATCACGCACATAGAACGCGCGCTCCTCATTCATTTTGGTTTGCCCGAATTCGATCAGGGCTTGCGATCGAGGCGCAGTGAATTTCACCGCGTTGCTCATCAGGTTGGATAGTGCAATGTCTAAAAGATGCGAGTCGCCGGCGGCGCTGATCCCATCCTGGATGACGAAATCCAGGGCCCGCTTGGATTCCACCTCGCGCAGACGCCCGGAGATAGCGCGAGCCAGTGAAGTTAGATCCACCTGCTCGTGCCGCAGCTCAACGCGGCTGAGACGCGCGAGGGTCAGTAAATCGTTCATGAGAAGCCTCAGGCACTGCGATTCCGTGCGCACCCGTTCCAGATACTGAAGCGCCTCAGGGGCGAGTGCGGGCCCATAATCTTCGAGTAGAGCCAGGCTCCAGCCGTCGATTCCGCGCAAGGGCGCGCGAAGATCGTGCGAAACCGAATAAGCAAAGGCTTCGAGATCTTTATCGGATGCTTCCAACTGCGCCCTGCTGTCTTTCACCCGCTGTTCCAACTGCCGGTTGAGCTGCTGGATTTCTTCCCGGGCTTGTTTCTCGCGCGTAATGTCGCGATTCGCTTTCAAAGCGATTTTGCGTCCGTCCAGCTCGGTTACCAGCGCTATGCGGCTCTGGACGACGATCTCCCGGCCGTCGATCCGATGCCCCAACTCGCCGATCCATGCGCCGTCGCGCACTAGCAGCTCTTCTATGGCCGAAATCCCAAGGGGGTGGATGGGCTGCAGTAAATCGTTGTGGATACGGCCGACAGCCTGCTGGCAACTGAAGCCGAATAGCTCCTCTGCGCAATGGTTCCAATATTCGATGACGCCTCCTAACTGCCAAACGATGATTGGCTCTGGCGTCTTATCGAGCAGATCGGCGTGGCGGCGCAGGATTTGTTCGGAGGCACTGAGCTTGCCGACGTCGCTCTCGATGACGATACCGGCGAAGATGAGAAGCGCCACCAACCCTGCAGCCCCCATGGCAAGAGCCCCTCGTGTACGAGCGGCTTCGGCGACGGCGGCATGCGTGTGCTGGGTGAGCAGATCATGTTCTTCCGCTTCCAGAGCGGCCAGAACGGCGCGGATGTCGCGCATGAGGTGGGCGCTCTCTCCCGCTTGTACCGCGTCGATGCCCCCTTGCATGCCTTGGTTGCGGCGAGCGGAGATACCTTCTTCGAGCTCGAGGATCCGGGCATTCACCAAGCGTTGCAAATCCGCCAGGCGCGCCTGCTGCGCGGCGTTGTCTTTAGCGAGATTGCGGAGCTGTTGCAGGGCGGCGGGTTCTGCCGACGCCAGCTCGCGGTAACGGTCCAGAAATTGCTGTTCTCCTGTCAATAGGTAGCCCCGCTGCCGGCTATCAACGTCTTCGATGGTGGAAAACAGCAGCTGGGATGCATTCAATACCTGGTACGTGTGCTCCACCGAGCTTTCGGCTGCGCGCGAATTCGTGAAGTCGAACCACACGAGCGCCGCCACGATCACCAGAAATAGTGAGGAAGCCAGCAGCAATGCCAGGCGTGGCAGACGACGCGTGCCGGAGAGGCGGTGGCTGAGTAAGCTAATGGCCGTCCCGGCCGCGGCGAAGGCCGCCAGACGCCAGACATCCGGCGCATCCGGCAGAGCGAAGCTAAGGCGAGGCTGAGCGAAGAAATACCAATCGACCAAAAGATTCGCCGCAGTGGCGAGCAAAGCGGGAGCACGGCCGGCGAGGTTGGCGGTAACGATGACAGCCAGTAGCGAAATCAAGAGCGGAATGGTCAAGTTGGGATGGGGGGCCAGCGCCACTTGTATGCCTACCCCAACCAGCACCGGCAATCCAGCCACGGCATAGCGGCGCACTCCCTTGGGACTGTCACCGGCACGACAGTCAATTCCAAATGCGGCGCTCATCAGTGGGCCGCCGCGTTAAACTTTGCTTCGGCCATGTCGTCTCTGCGCTTGGGCGTGAAGGCCAATCGGACCTCGGTGCCGCCGGATCGCCGGATCTCCAAGCTGGCGTGCAGCTGCTGGGCCAGGGTTCGTACCAACCGTAAACCTAGCGAGCGCGAAGTAGCCCAGTCCAGCCCAGCGGGAAATCCAACTCCGTTGTCGGACAGAACCAGGGAGACCGTTGTTGGGGACGGGCAATGCAACAGAATGCGAATCTCGCCCTCACGTCCGTCTGGAAAAGCGTGTTTCAACGAATTGGAGACCACTTCGCTGATCAGCAGGCCGGAAGGAAGCGCATCATCGAGTTCCATCCGGATTGGATCCAATTCTGTATGGAGGCGAATCTGATGGTTGCTCACTCCGTAGGAACGGAACAGATGATCCACCATACGCAGGAGATACTTAGAGAAATCCAGCGAGGCGAGATCTTCCGATTGATACAGAATTTCATGCAGCAAGGCCATGGACTGAATGCGGTGCTGATTTTCCTCGAGCATTCGGGCAGTTTCTGGATTGGAAGCGGTGCGCGCTTGCAGGCTCAGCAGGCTGGACATGATCTGCATGTTGTTTTTGACGCGATGGTGAATTTCCCGTAGCATGATCTCGCGATGCTGCA
Organism: Bryobacterales bacterium; assembly: GCA_003132905.1. Next base: position 17,544 of record PKZC01000460.1, read on the forward strand.
ACTGCTCCGTTTGACGATCTAACGTTTCACCCTGCGCGGTAAACCGTTGTTCGCTCTCATCGAGCGCCTGCTCGGCGCGTTTCCGTCCCAAGCGCGCCCGGACATCGTCGATCCCGCGCTGCACCGCTGGTCCTAGACGGGCCAAGTTGTCCTTCAGCAAATAATCCTGCGCTCCGGCTTTCATCATGGCCACCGCCAAATCTTCGCCCAACTCGCCAGACACCACTATGAACGGAATGTCACGGCCGCTTTCCCGCAAAAGCGAGAGCGCCGATGGGGCATCGAACTCGGCCAGGCGATAGTCGGCGGTAATCACGTCCCAGAGGCGGCTGGCGAGCGCCGATTTCACCTCCGCAGCGTTGGTGACGCGCTCGGTATACACGGTGTAGCCGGCCTTTCGCAGAGTGCGCTCGATCAGCGCCGCGTCGCTGGGCGAGTCGTCCACTTGCAGAACGTGCAATGGTTCAGACATGGGCGCTCCTCTCGGCAGTGAGGGACGGCGGTTCGTTTTCGAGCACCCGCTTGGTGAGAGCGACGTCGCTCGGATTATCCTCGATTAACAAAATTATTTTGGAACTCAAACCGTCACCCCCGGATCTGGAAGGCCGTAGCGGGCGGTGAAGGATTCAGGCGAGTCCGACGGATGGCCCACGGCGGGGCGGGCCCACTAGCGCGGTGTAGTTACTGTGTAGAGATTGTACACCACGGCGTCCAGGAAGCCTAGCCTTATCCCAGCGCGAGGGTCCACCACGCTGGACGGCCGATACGGGCTCACTCCGTAAAGCATCACGTATCGGCCGGGCGTTCGCCGCTCCCGGGTTAGCGGCGAAAATGTTCGTCGTGCCGGTCGAAATGCTCGAAGTGTTCCGGCGCGCGCCGGTAGTCTGCGTGCCAATCGCGATCGACATGCGGCAATTGCCAGTAGCCATCCACGAACACATAGCCTGGCCCTGGGCAAGGAGGCGCCACCACGACAGGACTCGGTGCTCCGAACCCGATACCGATCGAGACACGCGGCGCAGCGAACATCGTGCTGCCCGCTAGAAGCAAGCCCGCTAAGATTTTCTTTTTCATTTTCTTTTCCTCCTTACTACGCCCTCCATAAAGGCACGCGGGTTGCCAACGCTAAGTGCTTGAATTGGAGTGAAGTGGAAAATTCCGATGGCCGCGCGGCACCGCCTGGCGGTGCTTTTCAGCCGTTGACGTAGGGTTCGAGCGGCAAGACGACCTTGCCTTCGAGGATGGGGACGCAATCTGGCGGGAAATCCTGTCTTAGTTCCACGCCGTCCTGTTCCAAACGGGTGAGAAATCCTTCGAGATGCGCCATTGCGCCATTAGGCAGGTCGTGTAATACGAGAAGTGTCCAATCGCGTGACTGGCAATCCGCGAGTGCGCGTTCCAGCCATCCATCGGGGTCGCGAAAATCGCCCGGCACCGAGTTCCAAAGGACGCAGGTATATCCGCCCGCGATGAGCTTTTCTACCACTGCGGGATGCAGCAGGTGTTTGCCAAGCACGCCCGATCCGGGCGGACGGAACAAGTTTTGAGTTTGACCGAGCGAGTGGAGTGTTTGTTCGGCCTTCTCAAACTCCGCTAGCGCGGCGTCTCGATCTAAGCGGCCCAGCGGCGTGGAGTGGTTGAATGTATGATTACCGATCCAATGGCCTTCGGTGCTCGCGCGCCGCACCAGCGCGGAACCTTCGGGCGTGATCGCCTTCCGCCCGAGAACGAAGAATGTGGTTTTGACGTTGTGTCGAGCAAGGCAATCCAGAACTGCTGGAGTGACCTGCGGCTCCGGCCCGTTATCGAAGGTGAGAGTGACTGTTCGCCTAACGCTTGGCAACGAGGACGTCTTCGACGATTTCCTTGAACTCGGCGGGGCTGAGCAACCCGCGCTTCTCGATGCCTCTGTCTTTGACGCGCTTCAACATTTCGGAGACAGCTTCGTCGTCGGCATCGGTGATGCCCATCTGTTCCAGATTATAGGTGATGGAAGCTTTGCCGCTCTTCTTTCCGAGCACCACTTCACCGCGGCGGCCGGTGAGCGCGGGATGCGTACCGAACATCGCCAGCGGCTCTTTGACGACCAGATCGACGCCAATGCCAGACTCACGCGTGAAATTGCGCTCGCCGAGAATGGGCTTATTCAGCGCGATGTCGAACTTGCTAATGCGGCTGACCAGTTCGCCCAGCTCGGGCAGCTTGCCCAAGTCGTAATGCGTCTCGTATCCATATAGCACGTGGAGGGCGACGATCAGCTCTTCGAGTGCGGCGTTGCCGGTCCGCTCGCCCAAGCCGTTCGCGCAACTGTGCACCACTTCAGCACCGGCTTCGACGCCGGCCAGCTCGGTCGCCACGGCCATGCCGAAATCGTTGTGCGTGTGCACTTCAACAGGGAGCTTGGTGATGGATTTCACCAGGCGCACCAGGTACTTCATGGCTTCCGGCAGCACGCAGCCCATGGTGTCGACGACGCCCACTGAATCGGGCGGAGCCTCCTGCATCAGGCGGGTGAGCAGATTGGTGAGATCTTCTTCGCGGGCACGCGTGGTGTCGTAAGGGAAATAGACCACGTGCATGCCGCGAGACTTGGCGTAATTGACCACGCCGATACTTTTCTTCAGAACGTCTTCCCAGGTCCATTTGAATTGGTATTTCAGCTTGGGATAACCGATGGGGATCTCGACAATCACGCCATGGCAGCCACATTCGAGCGCCTTGTCAATATCGGAGTTGATGGCGCGGGCGAAGGTATAGATCTTCGCCTTCAGGCCCAGCTTCGAAATTTCTTTGATAGCTTGAAAATCCTGCTCCGAGACGGCGGGCATGCCGGCTTCAATGCGATCCACGCCGATTTCATCCAGCTTCTCGGCGATGGCGACTTTGTCGGCCACGCTGAAGACTACGCCAGGCGTCTGCTCGCCATCGCGCAGCGTGGCATCGTGAATGCTCACACGCGGCGGCAGTTGGAATTTCGACAGCACTTCCGGAACAAAGTTATAAGGACTGACCCACCATTCGTTTTCTCGATAATATTCGCCTTGCATAGTTAAGCGCGCCTCCGTTATCGCGGCAATCCCGCGTCCAACTGCCAACTATAGCATTCAGGGCCCGGTCCTTTGCGTCATCAGGCCCACTCGATCCCAGCCCGTTCCCCGCGCGACATCGATGACCGAGGCGACGTCGGCATAATCCAGTTCAGCCGCGCCGTCGATGAACAGAACGCCTCCCGGCCGCGTTACGCGCAACGTTTTACGACGCCCTTCGAGCTCGCGCAGCAGCACCGGCTGTGAGTTGATCTCGATGGAGCGGTCTTTGTGAATGCTGAGCACGCTGGCGAGCGGATTCGGCGTCGACGGCTGGTTGTCCGCGGGAGCATCCGGGACTTCGGACGGTAATCCCTTGGTGCGGCTGGGCAGGAGCATGAACGTGATCAGTAAGACCAGCAGGATATCGATCATCGGCGTCATGTTGATCACCGCCGCCGTTTTTCCGGAAGCCATTTGCATCGCCATGCAAATTTGGACACTGGAGTGAAATGAAAAGTTCCGCCAGGGCGCGCGGATCGCGGCGGCCTACTACGATGCCAGGCCCGGGCGCTGATTGGCCGGGCCCAGGCGCAAGCCGGACCATTCCTCGCAGAGCAAGATTGAGTTCGCTGGATTTTGCGTCGAATACTTGAACGACGCGGGACGCCCGATCAGACGATGCGAATCGGCTGGGATCAGTTCGCGCAACTGCGAGATGTCCTGGGAAGCCGTATAGGTGAGGCCGCCCACCGAATATTCGTAAATGATCGCATCGTCGGTGATGTCGGTGATGGTGGCGTCGCCCAGCCGGCCATTGGCGTTCACTTCGATGCGGCGGAGCTTTTCCTTATCTTTGGGTTTGCGGCGGAGGCGCACCGCAACGAAAATTCCGACCGCCACGACAAGCAGGGACACGGCGCCGATGATGAATGGGATCGACGGGCCGCTCTCGAACACGCTTACTGCTCATCCTCTGAGATGACGGTATTCTCCAGCGCGCCGACGCCTTCGATTTCGACTCGCACTCGCGACCCTGGTTGAAGCGGGCCAACACCGGACGGTGTTCCCGTTGCGATCAAATCCCCGGATTCTAGCGTCATAAACGCGCTTACATAAGCGATTATATCATTCACGCTGAAGATCATTTCCGCAATGGCGGCATCTTGTTTCTTTTCGCCGTCGACGAAAGTGCGGACCCTGAGGTTATTCAGATTTACTTCGTCGCGCGGAACGATATATGGCCCTACCGGACAAAACGTATCGAATCCCTTGCCGCGCGTCCATTGCCCGTCTTTGCGCTGCAGGTCACGTGCGGTGACGTCGTTTACCGGCGTGTATCCCAGGATGTAGGCGGCCGCATCGGCGCTCTTCACGTTGCGCGCACGGCGGCCGATCACCACGCCCAGTTCGCCCTCATAATCCAAGCGCTGTGTGAGCCGGGGGTAAACGATCGCATCGCCGGAAGCGATGAGCGATGAAGGCGGCTTCAGGAAGATGGTGGGCTCAGCCGGCACGTCGACGCCCATCTCCTTGGCATGCTCCGCGTAATTGCGTCCGACGCAAACGATCTTGCTAGGCGAACAGGGAGGCAGTAAGCGCGCGCCCGATGGCAGTTGATCGAAATCGCCCTGCCGCACATCGGGATGCGCATCGGTGGCCCACGCGGGAATGTTCGGGTTAAGGCTGTAGCGGATAATCTTCAAGGGGCGATAATCTCCACGGGAGCGCAAGGCGCGCTGGGATGGCCATCCTGATCGACGGCCACAACCTGATAGCGGTAGCGCTTGCCGGTTTGGATATTGTGATCGGAATAAACAGGCGCGTCCAATCCGCGCGCTATCTCTGCGAACGGACCGCCTTCTTCGGATCGCGACACGCGATATTCCTTAAAACTGGACTCGGTGTTCCGGTTCCACGCCAATTCCACAGCGCCGATGCCAATGGAAGCCGTTAGTCCCGATGGAACAGCGGGCGGAAATACGTTGACGGGCGTGATGGATTCCGGCCCCACCACATTGCTCTCCAGTTTATCGCGCACGGCCTGAATCGAATATCGATAGCTTTTGCCAAATTCGGCGCTGACATCGACATAGTTCGGCTCGGTGGCGGTGGCGAGCACTACGGGCTTGGTTTGTTCCTCGGTCTGGCGATAAATTCGAAATTGACTTGGGCCCGCCGCGTTCCAGGTAAGCGCCACACCCTTGGGATCCGCCGCTGCGTGGAAGCTGGTGGGATCGGCAAGCGGTGGCTGAACACTAAAGGTCTTAAACTCGGACCATCCGGCATCTTTTCCTTTAGGATTTGAGACGCGCACCGCCACGATAACATCGCGGCCCAAAAACGCACTCACGGGAATCATGGCCTGTATGGGGCCCGGGGCAGTGGGCGTGGGCACTTTGATGCTAGTGGCACTGGCGGCCCATTCGTCCACGTTCCAACCGTTGCTTGGCGCGGGGCCAACGCGCAGATCGACGCCGCCAATCTCTTTGAGCGGCAGGCCTTCGGTGGTCATCGGTGGAATGGTGAAGGCGATGTCGAGTTGATCGCCTTGCTCCACCACCGTCAGGTCTGGTGCGCGCATGGGAATTCGCAACGCCGGATAGAGCGGCTCGCCGATGGAGCCGCAGCCGGCCAGCGACAGCGATCCAATGGCGCAAAGGGTGATTACCAACGCGCGCATCGGCTAAAGGATGTACCGGCTCAGATCCTGATCTTTCACGATGTCCGCCAGTTGCTTGCGAACATAGGCCGCGTCGATCCGCACGTTCTTCTTTTTGAGATCGGGCCCCGCGAACGAGATCTCTTCCAGCAGCTTTTCCATGATGGTGTGCAAGCGCCGGGCGCCAATATTTTCGGACATTTGGTTGACGCTGGCGGCAAAGGCGGCAATTTGTTCGATGGCGTCGTCGGTGAAGGTGAGCTTGATGCCTTCGGTGTCGAGCAGCGCGATGTACTGCTTCACCAGCGCCCCTTTGGGCTCTCTTAAAATGCGAATGAAATCGGCTTCGGTGAGCGATTTCAGTTCCACGCGAATGGGAAAGCGGCCCTGCAGCTCGGGAATCAAATCGCTCGGCTTGGACACGTGAAACGCGCCGGCCGCCACGAAAAGAATATGATCTGTCCGCACAAACCCGTGACGCGTGTTCACCGTGGTGCCTTCCACGATGGGCAAAATATCGCGCTGCACGCCTTCCCGGCTGACGTCGGGACCATGCCCGCCCTCGCGGCCGGCGATCTTGTCGATCTCGTCCAAGAAAACGATGCCGTTGCGTTCCACCCGATCCAAGGCCACGCGCGTCACCTGATCCATGTCGATCAGCTTCTGCTCTTCTTCTTGGACCAGATATTCGGCGGCTTCGGCCACGCGCATTTTTCGCTTGCGCGTCCGCTGGCCGAACAGCCCCGGCAGGACGTCTTTCAGATTGACATCCATCTCTTCCAGGCCGGTGTTGGTGCTGATTTCGAACGTTGGCCCGCGATCGCGCACGTCGATTTCCACCATGCGATCGTCCAGCTTGCCCGCGCGCAGTTTTTCGCGCAGCTTTTCACGCGTGCGATCGGCGCTTTCCGACGCTTCCGGTTGCGGCGGCATCAGCAAGTCCAAGAGACGCTCTTCGGCGTTCTTTTCGGCGCGCTCCGCCACTTCTTCCAATCGTTCTTCGCGCACCATATCGATGGCGATGTCCACCAGATCGCGAATGATGGCTTCCACGTCGCGGCCGACATATCCAACTTCGGTGAACTTGCTGGCCTCCACTTTTAGAAACGGCGAGTTCGCGAGCTTAGCCAGCCGGCGGGCGATCTCGGTTTTTCCCACGCCCGTGGGCCCAATCATGAGGATGTTCTTGGGCATCACTTCATCGGCCAGCTCGGGTTCCAGCTTTTGCCGGCGAATGCGGTTGCGCAAGGCGATGGCGACGGCGCGCTTAGCATCCGCCTGGCCGATCACATATTTGTCGAGTTCCTGAACGATCTCGCGCGGCGTCAGTTCGTCCAGCAGCGGCGTTTCATCGAGCGCCTGGCCGGGCAGGTAAATCACCATCTAGGCCAGCTCCTCAAAATTCACGGTCTCGTTCGTGTAGATGCAAATTTGTCCGGCAATCTTCATGGACTTTTCAGCGATTTCTTTCGATCCCAGTTTAGTATTTTCGATCAGCGCGGTGGCCGCGGCCTTCGCGAACGGACCGCCCGATCCGATAGCTGCGATCTCGCCATCGGGCTCAATCACGTCGCCGTTGCCGCTGACGATGTAGGTATTATTCGCGTCGGCGACCAGCAGCAGCGCTTCCAGATGCCGCAGCACGCGATCGGTGCGCCATTCTTTGGCGAGCTCCACCACTGAGCGTGGCAGATTGCCGTTGAACTGTTCGAGCTTCGATTCGAAACGCGCGAACAGCGCGAAAGCGTCGGCCGTGGAGCCGGCAAATCCGGCCACGATCTTATCGTTATACAGACGCCGCAGCTTATTGGCGGAGGCCTTCAGCACCTCCGAGCCCAGCGTAACCTGGCCATCTCCGGCCATCACCACTTTTCCAGCCCGGCGAACGCACAGGATGGTGGTGGAACGTACTCTTTCTTTCATGTCTGATTGATTCTCAATTTTCCAGGGACAGCGCGATGCGATGGAAGTTTCATTTTACCCTACGTTACTCAAAGCGCACGCCGGCCGTCGAGACAACGGAGTGTTTTTGAAACGCTTCGCTCTTAGAAGGGAAGTCCGATCGATAGTGGCCGCCCCGGCTTTCGCAACGGACTAAAGCGCTGGCCGCGATCAACTGCGCGACGGCGTGCATGTTACGGAGTTCGTAATCCGCAACTGTCGCGCAGGGCTCCATCCAAATTTCCCGATTCAGTTGATTGAGCGCCTCGGACAAACCGGCGCCCGTTCGGACAATTCCGCAATTGCGCCAGGTGAGAGATCGCAACGTTTCCTCGGGCATTTTCGGACGCTTGGCTTCTTGCGGACCGTCGGCTGGCGCAGAACCTTGTACGCTTTCGCGCATCGCGCGTCCGGCTCGCATGCCGAACACCACGCCTTCGAGCAATGAGTTGCTGGCCAGACGATTGGCCCCGTGGACTCCCGTACAAGCCGCCTCGCCGGCCGCGTAAAGATGTTCCAGATTGGTGCGGCCATCCAGATCTGTGCGCACACCGCCCATCGCGTAATGCGCTGCCGGATGCACCGGCGCGGCCTGGCGTCCTAAATCCACGCCATACCTCAGACAGGTTTCGTAAATGCGCGGAAAACGCGCGCGAATATGTTCGCTCCCGAGCGCAGTCAAATCCAGAAATATGTGTTCGTCGCCGGTGCGTTCGATTTCGCTGACGATCGCGCGTGACACTACATCGCGCGCCGCCAGTTCCTTCATGGGATGATAACGCTCCATGAATCGTTCCCCGGCGCCGTTCCGCAGAATTGCGCCTTCTCCTCGCAACGCTTCGGATAGCAGAAAGCGCGGAGCGCCTTCCACGTGCAGGGCTGTCGGATGAAACTGCACGAACTCCAGATCGCTGATTTCTGCTCCCGCGCGATAAGCGGCCGCCACACCGTCGCCCGTGGCGACATGCGGATTGGTGGTCTCGCGGAAGACGCGGCCCAAGCCGCCAGTGGCTAGCAAGACGGCACGGGCTTGAATCGCGAGCAACTGGCCGGACGATTCTTCCAGCACCATTGCTCCGGCGACGCCGCCCGCTTCGTTGAGGAGCAGATCGGTCATCGCGGCGAAACTGCGAAATTCGATGTTGGGGAGCGACGCCGCTTTGCGGTACAGCGTGCGGGCGATTTCCTGGCCCGTGGAATCGCCATGCGCGTGCAATACGCGGTTGCGGCTATGCGCGCCTTCCCGCGCAAACAACAATTTCGAACCTTTTCGATCGAACTCCGCGCCCCATCCAATGAGCTGTTCGATACGGGCCGGCCCTTCTTCCACTAAAATCCGCACGGCATCCGGGTTCGAAAGCCCGTCGCCAGCGCGAATGGTGTCTTGTTCGTGCAGGGAAACTTCGTCGTCGTCGCTGAGCGCTACCGCGATTCCGCCCTGCGCATATTCGGAGGATGATTCCTTGAGGCTCTCTTTGGCCACTACCAGCACTCGGCCCGCGTCAGCCAATTCTATGGCCGCGCGCAGTCCCGCGACACCGGCGCCGATTACTAGGAAATCAATAGTTGTCTCTACGGGGAGGCTTGCGATATCCACATGGTACAACGATTGTATGCCGTCTTATTTCGTCGAGACGCCCAGTTGCCGCTACCCTGTGCTGGTAGAGCGCGGCGGCCTGGCGAAGGTGCGCGACTACATTCCGAAACGCGCCGGCAAGGTTTTTCTGATCTCGACAGAAGACGTTTGGAAGCTGCATGGCGAGGCGCTGGCGCCGTCTCTTGGCCAGCCCGAGGTTTTATTTTTCCCTGGCGGCGAGCCGAAGAAGCGGCTGGCGGAAGTGGAGACCTTGGCTGAGCAGATGCTGGCGCGCGGTGGCGACCGATCCAGCGTGATCGTCGCACTCGGAGGCGGCATTCTCACCGATGTCGCGGGATTCCTGGCCGCCATTTTCATGCGTGGCATTCCAGTGATCCAAGTTCCCACCACGCTGCTCGCGCAAGTGGACGCCGGAGTAGGCGGCAAGACCGGCGTGAACCTGGTTGGCGGCAAGAACCTGATCGGAAGCTTTCATCAGCCGCTGGCGGTGGTCATCGATCCGGCGGTGCTGGACACGCTGCCGGAACGCGAATATCGCGCGGGTTTGTTTGAGATTGTCAAGCACGGCGTGATCGCCGACGCCGAACTGTTCTGGCTGATGCGGCGCGAGCCGCAGCGCGTGCTCTCGCATGCACCCGAAGTGGTGGACCGCATGATTTGCGATTCGGTGCGAATCAAAGCTGAAGTTGTTTCGGGCGACGAAAAAGAACAGGACCGGCGTCGGATTCTTAACTTCGGCCATACATTCGGGCACGCGCTGGAAGCCGAGACGGGATACTCGCAGTTTCTACACGGCGAGGCTGTCGCATGGGGGATGAAGGCGGCCACGCTGCTGGGTGAAATGGAACATCTGCTGCCGGCCGAGGACAAGCAGGAAATTCTGCGCTGCGTGAATGCCTATGGACCGCTGCCGCCGCTATCGGGCATCGATCCCGCGCGGCTGGCCGCACGGCTGAAGAGCGACAAGAAGACCGTGCAAGGGAAGATCCATTTTGTGCTGCCGGAGCGCATCGGCGCGGTGAAGATTACGGCCGACGTTCAAGAGCGATTCGTGACGGCGGCCATCGAGGAAGCGCTCGCTTGCTAGGTCACCTTGCACCCCCAGGAGCCAAACCGGCCGGCGTAGAAACCGAGCGGCAAGCTTCCGCCTGGGTGCGCGGTATGTTTGGCCGCATCGCGCCTCGCTACGACCTGCTAAATCACCTGCTGTCGATGAATATCGACCGGTATTGGCGCGCGCGCACCGTGTCGCGAGTGGCGCATATTCTTAGCCGGCCGGACGCGCAGGTTTTGGATGTGTGCTGCGGCACGGGCGACCTGATGCTGGCGCTAGAAGCGCGCGGACGATCGGCTCGCATATTGGGTAGCGACTTCTGCCATCCCATGCTGATCGCCGCACGGCGCAAAACCGCTGAACGCCATTTTCGAGCGGAATTGTTTGAAGCGGATGCGCTGCGCCTTCCCATCGCTGATGCGTCGCTGGATCTGGTAACCACGGCGTTTGGATTCCGTAACCTCACCAACTATCGCGGCGGCTTGACGGAACTGCGGCGCATCTTGAAGCCCGGCGGCACGCTCGCGATTCTGGAATTCTCCACGCCGCCGAACGCGCTGGTGGCGGAGCTTTATGGCTTCTACTCGCGGGCTATATTGCCCGCTATCGGAGGAATGATTTCGGGCTCGCGGGACGCTTATACGTACTTGCCGGAATCAGTCCGAAAATTTCCCGATGCCGATGGCTTGGCGGATCAAATGCGCGATGCCGGATTCGTGAACGTGCGGTTTGAACGCATGACGGCGGGAATCGTAGCTCTGCACTTGGGCGACCGGGGCTGAGGTTGCCGGCGACAACTTGGCTTGCGGGAACATCTGCTTGACGGTGATGGAAGCCAACGCCAGCGTAAGCCCGATCATGATCGCCACCGAAACCCACACTACGGCGTTGTAAGCCGCCGAATTCGTCCATTCCTTCATTAGGCCCTTTTTATTGATCAGCAGCACTATGTAGATCAGCACGAATGGCAGCAGCACGCCGTTAAGCACCTGCGACGCCAGGATCATCTTGACCAGCGGAAAATTCGGCCACAGAATCACCGCCGCGCCCAGCCCCACCAGAAGCGTGTAGAGCCAGTAGAACTCGGGCGCTTCGTGAAACCGCTTGTCCACGCCCGATTCAAAACCCAGGCCTTCGCACACCGTAAACACGGTCGACAGCGGCAAAATGCAGGCGGCGAAAAACGAGGCATTGAACAGGCCCGCGCTAAACAGGAGATATGCATACTGGCCGAACGGCTTCAGCGCCACAGCCGCGTCGGCGGCATCGTTGATGTCTTTGGGACCGTGCGCCCAGATGGCCGTCGCGCACGACACGATGATGAAGAAGGCGACGACGTCGGTCAGAATGCAGCCCACCACCACTTCGATGCGCGACTGCACGTACTCTTTGGCCGTGATGCCCTTCTCCACAATGGCCGACTGCAAATAGAATTGCATCCATGGCGCGATCGACGTGCCCACCATCATGATGAGCATCGTGATGTAGTCGGTGTCGAACATCAAAATCGGCTTCACGCTGTAGATGGCGGCTTCTTTCCAATCCGGTTTCAGAAGAAATGCCGAGATGATGTAGGTGACATATAAGAAGCACGCGGCCAGGAAGATTTTTTCCACGCTGCGGTAGTTACCGCGCACCACTAAGTACCAGACCGCGACGGCGCAAATCGGCACCGAAATGTAGCGGCTGATGTGAAACAGCTCGAGCGAACTGGCGATACCCGCGAACTCGGCGATCACATTGGTGAAATTGGTGAGCACCAGCGCGATCATTAGAAAAAATGTGGTTCGCAGCCCGAATTCCTCGCGGATCAGATCGGACAAGCCTTTGCCGGTGACCGCGCCCATGCGCGAGCACATTTCCTGCGTGACGATGAGCAGCAGCGTGATCGGGATCAGCGTCCAGAGAGGCAGGTAGCCGTACTTGGCACCCGCCTGCGAATAGGTGAGAATGCCGCCCGAATCGTTATCGACGTTGGCGGTGATTAATCCCGGGCCCATTACCGCGAAAAAGATCGCAATTTGATAACGAAACCGTTTCAGCACGGGCTCACTTTTCTCTCAACAGTGAAATGATTTCGTCGGCGGTGATCACACCCGCCAGCTTCCCTTCGGCATCGATCACCGGGAGCGTCAATAGATTGTACTTATCGAACAATTCGGTGATGCGGTCCTGCCGTTCTTGCACATCCACATGAATCAGCGTATCCGGAGCCAATTCCAGCAGCGGCGTCGCCCCAGCCGCGCTGAACAGACGCGCCAGCGGGATAGCGGCCTTCAACTGTTCTTTCCCATCCACCAGGAACAACGTGTTCAAGTTCTCCAGAAGTTCTTCGTGTGCCTTCAGGGCTTCCATCGCGCCGGCCACCGTCGTATTTTCCGGCAGCGCGACATACTCGGTGGCCATCAGGCCGCCAGCCGAGTGCTCGCTATATTCGAGCAACTCTTCCACTTCAGCCTTGGGCTCCACTTCCATCTCTTCAAGAATGTCTTCGGAGGTTTGCTCTTCCAATTCCGCCAGCACATCCGCGGCCTCGTGCGGCGACATCTCTTCCACAATGTCGGCGGCCTTCTCGGTCTCGAGCGATTCCAGGATGCTGGCCTGGACATCGGGCTCCATTTCGGAGAGCGTCTCGGCCGCCACTTCGCTGTCGATGGTCTCGAAAATGGCTTCGCGATCGTCCGGGCTGAGATCTTCGACGATGTCCGCCAGATCGGCCGGATGCATGCGCTCTAGGATCTTGTTGCTGATATTGAGGCGCAACCGCCGCTGCGGATCGGCTTCGATAATGCTGCAATGCTCCCAGCGGATGGAATGCGGCGGAATCAGCACCTGGATCCTGCGAATCAGGCGAGGGGGAACCACGCCTTGGGCCAGACGCCGCAATACGCTTCGCAGCCCGATGTCCACGTCCAGGATATTGATCACTTGTCCTTCGGATTCGTTCTGGATCTTAAACGTTACGTCGGTGACGCGCACCACTTTGCGACCTTGCCCGTCGATGATCTGCTGGTCGAGCAGATCGCGGACCAACCGCAGCATGTATTCGTCGGAATGATACGGCGTGAGCAGCTCGTCTTTCAGATAGATGCCATCGAGCGAGATGGATCGGATTTGATCGTAGCGAACGGTGAGCCAGGCCCAACCGCCGCCAACCAAAAACCGGTCTACGCGGGAAGGATGGATGAGTGGAACAATTGCGGCGTCTTTGACCAGGCCGAGGCGGCGGCCCTTGAGGTCGAAGACCTTGAGGCCCAGCAGTTCGGTAAGAAAGAGAAAGTCGTCCGCCATCGAGAATCGCCCGAGCCCATATAATTTGACTAGTGGAACGCGCGACGTTCTCGAGTGTTGCGATTTTCGTGCCGGCTGCGCCCTACATGGTCGTCAGTTCTACTATGCCGCAAGCGGAGTGCGAGCCGCAACAAAAAAGGCGAAAAAACGCGCGGGAAAGGGCCAGTAGTTCTACGTACTATACTGGCTCGCAGGCGTTGAGTTGTTCCGGTTCGTACAGATGAAAAAAACGGACTATCAGGCAAGAGTCGCGCACCAGGTGGCACAATACGCGACCGCCGAGATTCACCAGGTCACGCCAATCTACGACTATTGGTCCGATACCCACCTTCGGCCGAGGCTGAATTCCGTCCTGGGCGTGGATACCATCCCGGGCTTCTACGTCGACCACATCCGGCAGCGTGTGGCGTCTAACGCCGATCCCCAGCCACGCATCCTAAGTATTGGCGCCGGCGACGCGGAGCTCGAAGTTCAGATTGCCCAGCAGTTGGTTGAGGGCGGCCTGCGAACATTTCGGCTGGAAGGCCTGGAGCTATCGCCCATATTGATTGACCGGGCGAACCAGCGGATCGCGGAGGCAGGACTGGCTGGGTACGTCACCGTTATTCCGTGCGATCTGAATTCGTGGTCTCAGCCCGAATCTTCCGGCTCTCCTTATGCCGCCGTGCTCGCCAATCACATCCTCCATCATGTGGTGGAACTGGAAGCTCTGTTCGCTACAGTGGCCCTGGCCATCGGAGATACCGGCGTATTTCTGACGGCCGATATGATTGGGCGGAACGGGCATATGCGATGGCCCGAGGCGCTCACGTTGGTGCAGGCCTTGTGGGACACGCTTCCCGACGAGCTCAAGTACAATCGCGTGTTTCTGGAAACTGATTTTGATTTCAGGAACTGGGATTGCCTCTGCCACGGCGGCTTTGAAGGTATCCGGTCGCAGGACATTCTGCCGCTTCTTGTGGAGCGTTTTCACTTCGAGAAGTTTCTCGGATTCGGTGGCGTAATTGAAGTCTTTTGCGATCGCTGCTATGGCCCCAATTTCGACCGCACCATTCCGGCGCATACCCGGTTTATCGATTCGGTGGAGCAGTTGAACTCCCTGCTGCTGCAGCTTGGAGTGGTCAAGCCCACCATGATGTTCGCCGTCATGTCGAACCGCCAGGCGGCTTCACCCAGGTTTTGGAAAAACCTGAGCCCTCAGTTCTCTGTGCGAGACCCGGGCGACCTGGATCTTTCGCCCCATCGGCAAAAGTCGCAAGCGCTGGCCAATGCCCGCAAGCCCGATATCCTTACATTTCGTAAGGGCGGTGAGGGCGAGCGCGCCCTTCGCTCCGGATGGTCTTACCCCGAAGATTGGGGAACCTGGATGCAGGGCCCGGAAGCCACTGTCGAAATCGCACTCCCGGCCAATGACAAGGTCGATCTGAACAATGCCAAGGCCGATCTGAAGTTGATACTCACCATGCGCGCGTCGGCATTCGTCCCCCGACGGCTCTATTCCCGGTCATTCAGCTTCACCGTGGGGGGCGTCGTGATCGGACGCGTCACCTTTTTCCAAGGCGAGAAGAACCCCAGGAGAATCACGCTCGAGATGGACGCACCCGCTAGCGACACGATTCTGCTGAGAATCGAAGCGCACGAACAGGCGTCGCCGGCCGACGACGGATCCGCCGATCACCGCCCGTTAGGGCTTTTTCTGATCGATCTTGCGATTGGCTGATTAACGCAGGATTCCGAGCTTCTTCATCTTGGATTGCAATGTGGTGCGTTTCATCCCCAGGCGTGCCGCGGCTCCGCTGGGTCCGCCCACCACGCCGCTGGTTTGCTCCAGCACGCGGCGGATGTGATCGCGTTCGGCATCTTCGAGCGTGACCAGCGGGGCATGGTCCGGCGCAGCGCGCAATTCCGCCAGCGGGATTTCGAGACTTGTACCACGCGTCAGTATCACCGCACGTTCGATCAGATTCTCCAGCTCGCGGACATTGCCGGGCCAAGCATAGTTGGTCAAAGCGTCCATGGCCGCCGAAGGGATGGTATCGATGCGGCGGTTCATGCGCCGCGCGTACTTCTGGGTGAAATAGCGGACCAGCTTGGGAATGTCGGCGGTGCGCTCCCGCAACGGCGGCACGGAAAGCGGAAAAACATTCAGGCGATAGTAAAGGTCGCTGCGGAACTCGCGATCTGCGATCATCTGCGCCAAATCCCGATTAGTGGCCGCCACCAGCCGGACATCCACTTTAATAGTACGGACACCGCCTAAGCGCTCGAACTCGTGCTCCTGAAGCGCGCGCAGAAGCTTGGGCTGCAGTTCCAGCGGGATATCGCCCACTTCATCCAGGAACAGCGTTCCCTTATTGGCCAGCTCGAACCGGCCGACTTTTTGGGCAATGGCGCCGGTAAACGCGCCTTTCTCGTGGCCGAACAGCTCGCTCTCGAGTAGACCGGTGGGAATGGCCGCACAGTTCAGTTTCACAAAGGTGCGCTCGCGGCGTCCGCTGAGATCGTGAATCGCGCGGGCGATCAATTCCTTGCCGGTGCCGGTCTCGCCGAGAATCAAGACCGATGCGTCAGTGGGCGCAACGATGGCCAATTGATCCAGCACTTTGCGAAAAGCCGGATCGTCGCCGATGATCTCGCCGAAATTCTGCTCGGTACGAATTTCGTCTTCCAGGTACAGCTTCTCTTCGGCCAGTTGGTCTTTGAGTTGGGCGATCTCCTGAAAAGCCGTGGCGTTTTCGATTGCAATGGCCGCTTGGGAGGCCACTTGGCTCAAAAAGTCGACGTCCGAGGGGGCAAAGGCATTTTCTTTCATGCTGCCCACGTTCAGGGTTCCCAGCACCCGGTTGCGAGTGATCAAAGGAATACAGCAGAGCGACCGGAGGCCCGCTTGCGCTAAACGCTGCGCCAGCGGCGATTTGAATCCGGCCAATTCGCGCGCATCCAGCACCGCCGGACGCCGCGTTTCCACGGCCCGGCCCGCGGGGGTTTCTTCGAGCGCCGCCGTGGCCCCTTGCGGAATGATAGCGGGATTGCCCTCAAATACCAGCGCATGGTTTTTCAGAACGCCGCCGCTTTTATCGAGCAGCGCCAGGCTGGAATATTCGCTCGGCATCACGCGCCGCAGGCAAGCGGTTATGCTCGGGAACAGCTCGCGAATGTCCAGCTCCGAAACCAGCACGTTGGTGATTTCGAGCAGCACCTGCAGGCGGTCCCGTTCGCGCGCCAGTTGCCGCTGATACTTCTCAGCTTTCTCGAAATTCAGCGTGTTGTCGACGGCCACCGCCACTTGCGCCGAGACCTGGCGCATAAATTCCAATTGCGATTCCAGCGGGCCACCCGAAGCGAATCCAAACATCAGGGCGCCCAAACGGTGCTGCGCTGTGGTGAGCGGCAGCCAGGCGGAACTGAGCACGCGGTTGCGCTTCAACAGAGCCATGATCTTCGGCCAGCGGGTCTCTGCGTCTACGTCGGGGATCACCAGGGTTTCCTGGTGCAGATATACCCAGCCGGAGGGCGAATCCTCCAGCGGGAACTCCAACTCGGGCACGTCGGGTTCCGCACCGGTTGTGCTTTCCAGGATGTGCAGCCGCATGCTATTGGTGGCCGGATCGGACAGCACCAGGTTGAGGAAATCAAAAGGAACGATGGCGCGCAGACGGACAGCCAGATCGCGGAACAGACCGTTCAGGTCGCGATGCTGCAATATGGCTTGGGAAACATCCAGGAGCGATTGGTGGGTAGCGCTTTGGACGCCAGCGTTTTCCACTCCGGCGTCTTGCATTCCGACCTTGGGCTCTGAGATGCCGCTTTGTTCGGATCTCGCGAGCATTTTTGATGGGCCTGAAAACCAGTATACCCATCAAAGGTGGACGGAAGGCCGAGCTAGGTTTTAGAACAGCTCGCCGATTTCTTTGGCGATGCCGCGAGCTTCGAGATGAATAAGACCGGCGTTGGAACCCATGGGCCCGATCACGGCCAGCACGGCCTTGGGACCAGCGGAATAGACGAACAGTACTCCGTCATCGCCGCGGATACTGACCTCGGAAAGTCCGCCAGTGGCCATACTTTCGCTGATACGGCGGCCGAGACTGGACGCCGCGGCAGCCATCGCAGCCACGCGGTTGGGATCTGTACCATTAGACAATGAGTGCGCTACGGGCAGCCCCTCGGTGGACGCCAGCAATACACCGCGCAGCTCCGGGATCGCGTTGCGAAGCGCCTCCAGATGATTCTTCAAAGCTTCGTGTTTCACCATCATCGTCTCCTGGGGTTCCTCTCGGCGCGCCCACGTCTGGGTGGGAGGCCGGCGCAGCCCGCGCTAATAGTAATATCGTTTGGATAAGGCTCCGACTTTAGGGAATCCTACGGACAAACACATTACTTTGGCGCCTTGCACGCAGACCTTTTCGCTCCGTGGGTACCAGAGCGGTTAAACGTTGTTGTGCCAAGCCTAGCCTGTAGCAAATGCTCATGCTTTCACCCCAGGGAGTAGGGCGACGGCCTGAGAAAGGCTTGATAAGTGCTTTACCGTATAGAAACACCCTCGGGAGGTATTCACTTATCGCCTAGAAGAGCCGATTACTTCCTCATGCGATGCCTGTACTGCGGCAAGGAGCTGGCGCTGCTGAAAAGACTCCGGGGAGGCGGCGACTTTTGCTCCGATGCCCACAAGCAAAGCTACCAGGAAGAATACAACCGGCTAGCGCTCAGCCGCCTGCTTCAGGCTCAAAAGAAAGGGAAACAGACCGGAAGCTCGCCCGCCGAGAATGCGCCCTCACCGCCCAATGCGTCCATTGCCCTAGAAGAGCCGGTAGCACTAGAGGAGCCGGTCGCAGAGGAAGCAAAGCTTGATAACACTACAGTAACTGCTTCCGCCACTCCGGTACTCAAAATAGCCCCAGCGGAAGTAATGCCTCAGGCGGCTATTGAGTCCTCCGGCGAGGAGGAAACGCCTCCCAGTACGGAGCCTGAGCCTGTGGGATCGGCCGGTTTTTTGTTGGAAAGCCCGTCAATGGCATCGGGTCCAGACTTAGCGCCCTGTCTGGAGGCCTGGCAGGAGCTTTCGCCCGGACCGGCCATGTCCGAATGGCAAATTCAGAGTGCATCTTTCGGCTTGGCCTCCGGCAACTTGTTGTCGCTCGATTTGCGGCCCCAGGCAAGTGTGCACGAACAGCGTGCCGCTCCCACAGACCCGGCGCCTCAGGCGTTCGCCGGAGCGCCACCCGATCCTCCCGTAGCACCCATGGCGCGTGCACCAAAGACCTCAAACAGCAATCGATTCCCCGCCGGCAGTGTAATCGCGATCCAGATTGCGCCCAGCGCCAGCGTCTTGACTGCCGATCAAAGCTTAGCGCAAGCCTTGGGTTATGAGAGCACGGTCCTGTTCGATGATTCCGAATTGCTGCAACTATCGTCCACTGCGATAGATTTCCCGGCCGAAGACGCGGATGCGGTGGTGCTGGCCCACAGCACTTCTAAGAATTCCGTGCTTGAACTTACCCCTGCGGAAACGAAACAGGAGACGCCAGGAGGAGACAGCCCACGGGCGTCGCTGGAAGCGCTCTCCCGTCTGCACCAGGAGCTGGTGGAACAGGAAGCCGCGCGGGTGGAAGAGAAACCGCCAGAGCCTAAAGAAGTACCGGTCGAAGTGGTCCGAGTGGTATCCGTTATGGTGGCCCCGCCGCAGACCGTACCGGAAGAAGTGGCCTCCGCCGCGTCAGCCACGGTGGAAATTGCCGTCGAGCAGCCCGAACCGGCAGCGCCGAAGCCACAACTGGCCAGCGATTTGTTCGAGCTCTCGATCAAGACCTTTCCGCCGGCCAAAGCGGCGCTCATTGCGGGCGAAGCATTTCCCAGCCATAACGCTCCCCTGTTGCCGCACCTGAAGTCTCTGCCTCTGAGGCCGAAGATTGCGCTGGCTCCCGATTACGTGCCCCCCGGAAAGATTCCCGCAGTCGCTCCAGCGACGATGGCGGGGCGTACGCAAAGTCCTTCGAAACCAGCGCCAGTCAGCAAGCCGGCCGCTCGTCTCACCCAGCCGAAACAACCGGCGCCAGCGGTCAAGCCAGTGCAAACAGCCGCGAAGGCGGCAGCTCCTAAAGCGGAGACCGTGAGACCCTTGGCGAAAGCAGTGGCATCGCAGGCGGCGCCAGTTCAAGAAGCCACTCCAAACGCGCCACCCACAGACAAACAGCCCGCCTCGAAACCGGCATCCGTCGCGAATCAGACGAAGCCCGCGGCCGATGAACCAAAACCTTCGGCCGATCAAACCAAGCCTCAGGCAGATCAACCCAAGCCTCCGGCAGATCAAACAAAGCGTGCAGCCGACCCGCCAAAACCTGCGGCGAATCAAACTAAGCCGACCGAGCAAGCCAAGAAAGATGACCAAGCCAAGAAAGATAATGTGCCCAGTTTTGGCACAGCGGAATCGGCCAACATTCCCTGGCTCGGTTCGCTCAAGGTAAAGCTGGGGATCGCGATCCTGCTGCTGGTGATCGCGTGCGCGTATTTCCTGGGCTGGGGCGGCAAGTCTCGCAAAACGGGCGGTTCAAACTCCGCAGTCTCGGCCGATGGCTCCGGTCCTAGCATCATCATGGGCGAAGGAGGCTGGGTGGAGGGCTGGGGCGGCGATCCCAATGGCATGCACGCCGGCCGGCAAATCACCATCTACCGTCCCTCGCTCAAGCTGTCCGATTACCGGCTTGAGTTTCAGGGAAGCATCGACACCAAGAGCGTGGGATGGGTTTTCCGCGCCGCGGACCCGGAGAACTATTACGCTATGAAGCTGATGACGGTCTCTTCCGGGCTGTCTCCCAAGGTAGCGCTGTTCAAATATCTGGTAGTGAACGGAAGACAGACGCAAGTGGGGCGCGTGCCGATCGATTTGACGGTGAACGCGGACACGGTCTTCGATGTTCGCCTGGACGTGCGCGGTCCGCAGTTCACCACATTTATCCAGGGGCAGCAGGTTGACGGTTGGACGGACGACCAGTTGAAGGTGGGAGGCGCTGGCTTCCTCAACGAGCGCGAAGAGCGTGGAAAAGTGAAATCGGTGTCGATCCGCTATTTGAGCGGTACCGGGAAGTAACGGTCCAGTAATAGAAGAAGGGTTCATGGAACAGACAAACGATCAATGGCTTTGGTTTGTTGATGACGAACTGGTAGAGGCTCTGGCGCGCACCGACGTTCTGGACGCGGCGAGTCAAAAGCGTCCGGTACAATCGTCGACGCTCGCCAAAGTGCTGGCTCTGAACATGGACGGTAAGACCGAGCAGGCTTTGCGCGAGATCCGGGAAGCCATCGATGGCGGGGAAAACCTGCCCGAGCTGGTCTGGACCAAGGCGCACCTGGAGTTTCAGCTGGGCCATTTCGAAAATGCGCTGGAGGATTATCACAAGGTTCTCGAAACGCAGCCCAACCACAAGGCAGCCCGCTACAATGCGGCCCTGTGCCTGGAAAAGTTGAAGCGGTATGACGAAGCTGCCGTGGCGTTCCGCAAAGCCGCCGATCTCGATCCGAAACTCGGGGAAGCGATCCTGGGCGTGGGTGTCGCCGAGTTGCATCGCAACAAACCCGAAGCGGCGCTAGCTGCCTTTGAAGAATGCCTGAAGGCGCAACCGGACAACACTGGTGCCCTATACGGAAGAGCGGTCACCTTGCATCTCCTCGGACGGAATGACGAGGCCATGGAGTCTTACCATAAGCTGCTGCCGAATAACTCCGCCGATGCCGAACTGGTCACCAACGTGATCCGGCTCGCTTTGGAGCGAAAAGAATACGACAAGGTCCGCGAATACTCGGAAAAGTTGCTCAAACTGCGCCCCAACGCTCAAGCCGGGCTTTCCGGGATGATCGCGGCGGCGATGGCGCGCGGCGACTATAAGTCGGCGGCCCAACTCGGCGCGCAATTGGTGAAGACCGCTTCCAGTTCCTTTGAGGCCTGGTTCAACCTGGGCGTCGCCTACCAAAAGACCAATCGTTTGGAGCAGGCCGGGCAGGCATATGCCGAGGCATTGAAGCTCAAGCCAGATAGCGCGCTAGCCTATGCGAATCTGGGGGCTACGCTGCAGGAGCGCGGCGATCAGCCAGAAGCACGCAAAGCTTACGAGCGCGCATTGCAGCTGGAACCGGAAAATACCACCGCATTGTGGAACCTGGCCATCGTTCAAGAGCGGCTTGGCAATCCGTCGGAAACCGAAAAGTGTATCGAGAAGCTGGTGGAAGTGGACCCGGAGCGCGAAGAAGCGTGGTTCCGCGTCGGATATTTGCGGCTGCTGCGGGGAGACGCGGCAGGCAGTATCGAGCCGTTCCGCGTGTGCGTCAGCAAACGATCGGATTGGTTAGAGGCGCTCATGAATCTGGGCGTCGCGCAGCGCCGATTGGACGACCTGGAAGCGGCGAAAGCAACCTTCACGCGTGCGGTGGCGCAGCATCCTCAATCCGCCGATGCGTTGCGGGCGCTGGCTGCGGTTGCCGTGGATCAGGGCGACTACGTGCTGGCTTTGGACGCGGAGGCCAAGCTCGATCAATTAGGCGAGCGCATTCCGGAGCTGAACTACAATATCGGAGTCTTGCTGCAACAGTCTAACTTGCAGGAAGACGCGGCGCGTTCCTATCGCCGCGCCACCGATGAAAAGCCGGAATTCGCCGAAGCGCTGCTGAACCTGGGCCATGCGCTGGAAGCGTTGGGACAAGAAGACGAAGCCCGCGCCTATTGGCAGCAAGCTGTGCATGCCAAGCCTGAGCTGGCGGGAAAGTATTTCTAGTCAGAAGCCAGAATTCAGGAGTCAGAATTCAGAATAAGACCCTCGCCACTTGCGGCATTCTGAATTCGGACGCGGTCACGCTGCGTCCTCTATTTCGTTTCCAGCCACTTCACGCTTACCGGCGTCTGCCGCTCGCACTGCATGGTCTCAGTTACCCCCGACACCAGTAACGCACAGGCATTCGACTGCGCGCTCCGCAATGCATGATCCTGCGTGTCGGCCGACGCGGTCCGGCATTGATTGGCTCCTCGAAAGGCGATGCACACCTCTACGCGATACTTCGCGATGTGCATGCTCGAGTAAACCAGAAACACCAGTATCACAACCACGAAAACAATTCCGATCGTGACCGTTTTGCTCATACGGTTTCGGCGAAGAAGTTGCCCATCTGGCGGAACTTGTTGTAACGCTCTTCAATCAACGCCTCGCGCGACAGAGGAGCTAATTCCCCGAGCGCCTTCTGAATGGTCTCCTTGACGAATTCGGCGGCCTTGTTCCAATCGGTGTGCGCGCCTTCGCCCGGCTCCTTCACCGTACCATCAATCAAGCCGAGGCCTTCCAGATCGACGGCCGTAAGCCGCAGCGCCTTGGCCGCTTCCGCCGCGCGTCCCGAATCGCGATAAATGATCGCGGCGCAGCTTTCGGGCGAAATGACGCTGTAATATGCGTTCTCGAGCATGTACACCCGATTTGCGATGCCCAGCCCCAATGCGCCTCCGCTGCCGCCTTCGCCGATCACAACGGTTATCACCGGCACGCCCAGCCGTGACATCTCGCGCAGATTATTCGCGATGGCTTCAGCTTGACCGCGCTCCTCGGCGTCGATGCCGGGATAGGCGCCCATGGTGTCCAGAAACGTCACGATCGGACGGTGGAATTTGTCGGCCATTCGCATCAGGCGCATCGCCTTGCGATAACCCTCGGGCTTCGGCATCCCGAAGTTGCGATGCAGCTTTTGCTTGGTGTCGCGGCCCTTTTCCTGCCCGATCACCATTACGGGTTTTGAATCCAACAGCGCGAACCCGCCCATTACCGCCGCGTCGTCGCCATAGAAGCGATCGCCGTGCAGCTCGGAGAATCCAGTAAAAATGCGGCTAATATAATCCGTCGCGTGCGGCCGTTTGGGATGCCGCGCCAGTTGTACCCGTTCCCAAGTGGGGTTAGTGACGGGAGTGCTCTCGGGTGATGCTTCGGGATCTTCCATGAAGGACGTTCAGCTTGCCAGAATCTCCATCGACTCAGGCCCGCAGATCCGTTCCACTTCCGCCTTAAACTCTTTGTCGGGACGGACCTTGGGGGCCACATCCAGAATAACGGAAAAGTCCCGCGGTTTCTCCAAACGCAGCCGGACCTCGGTTTCGCCACGCTTGCGCGCGAAAAGTTGATTCAGCGCTTCAGCCTTATCCACATTCCCGTTCGCACCATTCCCGTTGACGCCCACACCCACGCGAATTGAAATCAGAGTGGGCAGGTTCACGCGCGCCACCGCCAGCGGCACAATGTCCTGGATGGAGATCTTGGGCGGACTATTCTCCTCAGGCAGCACCAACCCTCGTACCAGAACCGCTTGATCCTCCACCAGGTCCTTGAGCAGGCGATCGTATTGGGTGGAGAACGCCATGGCTTCCACTCCGCCCTTGCGATCCTCCAACCGCATGGCAGCCCACAGTTTTCCATCCTTATTGCGCTTGCGCACGATGGCGGTCAGGATGCCGCAAATAGCAACCTCGGCACCGCGCTCCAATCCTTCCAGAGTGTCCGTATCGTGTTTTCCCAGCTCTGCCACCTTGTCCGAATATTCATCCAGCGGATGCCCCGTAACGAAGATGCCGAGCACCTCTTTTTCGCCGGAAAGCTTCTGCTGCATGGTCCAATCCGGCAGCGTGGGCAAAGGATGTTCCACATGTTCGGCTTCGCCAATAGCCATGCCGAAAAGCCCGGCTTGACCGCTCTCGCGATCCTTCCACGCACGCTGGCCGCTCTCCATCGCATTCTCGATTACCGCGGTCAATTGCGCGCGGTTACCCCCCAGGCTGGCAAGCGCACCGGCTTTCACGAAGTTCTCGAGCACCCGCTTGTTTACGCTGGTTAAGTCCACGCGCTCGCAAAGATCGTATAAGGATTTGAATGGACCGCCCTTTTCGCGCGCAGCGATAACGGCATCCGCAGCCCCACCACCCACGTTGCGGATGGCGCACAGGCCCATGCGAATGCCCTGGCCATCAGGTGAAAAATCGCGTCCGCTCGAATTCACATCCGGAGGCAGCACCGGAATGCCCATTTCCCGGCATTCGTTGATGTACTTCACCACCTTGTCGGTGTTGCCCATTTCGGAAGTGAGCAGCGCCGACAAAAATTCAAGCGCATAGTGCGCTTTCAAATACGCAGTTACGTACGCCAGATACGCGTAAGCGGCCGAGTGCGATTTGTTGAAACCGTATCCAGCGAACTGCTCCATCAGGTCGAAGATCTTCTCCACCTTCTTCGGAGCAAGACCCTTGGCTTTGGCGCCCTCGAGGAACCGCACGCGCTGCGCCGCCATTTCCTCGGCCTTTTTCTTTCCCATGGCGCGGCGCAGAATATCGGCTTCGCCCAGCGAATATCCAGCCAGGCGATTGGAGATTTGCATCACCTGCTCTTGATAAACGATGACGCCGTAGGTTTCTTCCAGCAGCTCCTTCAGCTCTGGAAAATCGTAAGTCACCTGCTTGCGGCCATGTTTGCGATCGATAAAATCGTCCACCATGCCGCCCTGGATTGGCCCCGGGCGATACAGCGCGTTGAGCGCGCACAAATCTTCGATGCGCGTGGGCTGATACTTGCGCAGGATGTCGCGCATCCCGGGCGATTCAAACTGGAACACGCCGCTGGTAAAACCTTTGGAAAAAATCTGGTAGGTGGCGGCGTCGTCCAGCGGAAGCTTTTCGGTATCGAGCTTCACGCCGTGATAGCGTTCGATCAGGGCCACGGCATCCTGAATAATATCGAGCGTGGTCAGCCCGAGAAAATCCATCTTGAGAAGCGCCAGCTTCTCCAGGCCCACCATGTCGTACTGGGTGACAATTTCGTCTTTGCTGGTCTTGCAGAGCGGGACCAGTTCGCGGAGCGGCACAGGCGAAATCACCACGCCCGCCGCATGCATCCCGGAGTTGCGCGCCATGCCTTCCACTTTGCACGCCACTTCCAGCACTTCCTTCAAACGTGGATCCTTACGGGCCGCCTCCTCAATGGCCGGCTCCTGCTGCATGGCTTCCTTCAGCTTGATGTTGAGCGTGGTGGGGATGAGCTTGGTGATTCGATCCACGTCCGCGAAGCCGATGTCGAGCACGCGGCCCACGTCCTTGATCGCGGTGCGCGCACCCAGCGTGCCGAACGTGATGATCTGCGCCACTTGCTCGCGCCCGTATTTCTCGGTGACGTATTGGATCACTTCGCCACGGCGCTTGGTGTGGAAATCGATATCGATATCGGGCATGCTGATACGCTCTGGATTCAGGAAGCGCTCAAACAGCAACCCGTACTCCAGCGGATCGATATCGGTGATCTCCATGGCGTAACTAACCAGGCTGCCGGCGGCCGATCCGCGTCCCGGCCCCACCGGAATCCCGCGCGATTTGGCGAAACGGATGAAGTCCCAGACAATCAGGAAGTAGCCCGAAAACTTCATCTGCTGGATCATGCGAATCTCACGATCCAGACGCTCGGCGTACTCGGGCAGATCGTGTTTCAATCCGCCTTCTTTACGTAGCGCCTCCAGACGCCCGCGCCGCTTTTCAAAACCCTGCCGGGCGACGTATTCGAAATAGCTGTCGGTGGAATGCTCTACGGGAACATCGAATTTCGGAAACGGCTCCTTGACCTTTTCCAGACTCACCTGGCAGCGCTGAGCGATATCCCAGGTGCGATCCAGCGCCTCTTCCACTTCGCCGAACATGGCGAGCATCTCGTCGCGCGTCTTGAGATAAAACTCCGGCTGCGTGAACCGCATGCGATTGGGATCGCTCATGGTCTTGCCGGTTTGGATGCACAGCAAAATTTCGTGCGCTCGCGCATCGCCCTTGCGCATGTAATGCGAATCGTTGGTGGCCACCAGCGGGATGCGCGTCTCCTGCGATAGCCGCAGCACTTCCGGCGTCACGATCTTGTCTTGATCCAGGCCGTGATCCTGGATCTCGAGGAAGAAATTGTCCTTGCCGAACATGTCGGCGTAGCCGTACGCCAGACGCTTGGCTTCCTCGTAACGGTTGGCCATGATCGTTTCATTGATGTCGCCGCGCAGGCAGGCGGACATCGCGATCAGGCCCTTGGAATGCTGCGCAAGAAGATCTTTATCGATGCGCGGCTTGTAGTAAAAGCCCTCTAGAAACGCCGTCGAAACCAGCTTCAGCAGATTGCGATAACCGTCCTGGTTCTCGCACAGCAGCACCAGATGGTTATAGCGATCGGTATCGCTGCGGCTCTTCAAACCCTGCTGCGAGACGTAGACTTCGCAGCCGATCACCGGATGAACGCCCTTCTCTTTGGCCTTGTTGTAAAACTCGACCGCGCCAAAAAGATTACCGTGGTCCGTCATCGCCACCGATGGCATCTTCTGCTCGACAACCAGATCCATCAACTGACCGATTTCACAAGCGCCGTCGAGCAGCGAATAGTCGGTGTGGCAATGCAGATGAACGAAAGGCCGTGCGGAACTCATTCCGATCCTTACTGGGGGAGGGTTGCTTTCATTGTACCGCGCGCTCGGGCGTCCTTACGTCGATTTCCCGCGAATTTTCTTGCGTCGATCTTAACCGAATCTCGATGCGATTGTCCGGCATCAGCTCGGGAAAACGTTCGCCCCATTCGATTAACACCACCGCGCTCCGGTCGAAAATTTCATCGAGGCCAAGCGTTGCCACTTGCGCGGCCGTGTCCAAGCGATAGAGATCTATGTGATAGACAGTGGGGCTATATTCATGAATCAGCGTAAACGTCGGGCTGGAAACGTCGTCGGGTGTCGCCGCTCCAAGGCCTTTGACGATGCCTTTTGCAAGCGTCGTTTTCCCCGCGCCGAGTTCTCCGATCAGCAATACCACCGCCGTAGCCGGCAACTCCGCCGCGATTCGCTCACCCAACGCGATGGTCTCGTCTTCAGACTCGGTGTGATAGGTCCGCGATTTCACGCATCGCCTCGGGCAGGAACTCGAACAGGTCGGTCGCGATCAGAGATTTTTCGCCCAGTTGCTCGGCGCCCAACTCACCGGCCCGTCCATGTAGATACACCGCCGCGAGCAGCGCGTTCTCGAGTTGATTGGGGAATTGCGCCACCAGACCCGCGATCAGTCCGGTGAGCACATCACCCGTGCCTCCCGTCGACATCGCGGGCGATCCCGTGGGGTTGATCCACACCGGGCCATCCGGAAATGCAATCACGCTACGGTTCCCTTTCAGCACCAGATAAACGCCGTGCTCGGTAGCGAACGCACGCGCGGTACCAATGCGATCGGCTTGAATCTCGGCGATCGTTTTCCCAGTCAGCCGCGACATCTCGCCCGGGTGCGGCGTGAAGATGCGTGGTCCTTCGAATCGCGATCGCTGGCCAGCCAACGCATTCAAAGCATCTGCATCCACAACCATGGGCGTGCGCAATTCCTGTGCGAAACGCCGGATGAACTTCACCGTCTCCGGATCCTGTCCCATGCCCGGACCGATCGCAATCACGGTCTTCTTCTCGGTGATTGCCACCAGCGCCGGATCGTCGGGCGCGCGCATCGCGATAGACCCTGAGTCCGTCTCCGCCAACGGTTCGGTCATAATCTCGGGCGCGTACGATGCAATCGATGAAATCGCCGACGCCGCCGAGGCCACCGTAGAAAGCCCCGCTCCAGCGCGCAACGCCGCAATCCCCGCCATCGCAGCAGCGCCCGTCTTTCCGCGCCCGCCCGCAATCACCAGAACGTGGCCATACAGGCCTTTGTTTGAATCGCTCAATCGCGGCCGGAACAGCGGCGCGAAATCGGCAGGCTCGGACAACGAGAGCAAAATGTTCGAGTCGCCTTGATAAAGTTCCGGGGGGCTTCCGATCGGCGCGACATGCACCTTACCCGCCAACTCGCACGCGGGCGAAAGCACCAGGCATGGCTTTGGCGCAGTAAACGTGACAGTGTGCTTTGCGCTCACCGCCACTCCCGCAACTTCGCCCGAATCGCTTGCCAGGCCTGAAGGAACATCCACCGCCACCACGTCAGCCGACAAAAAGCCTTTATTAATGGCTTCAATCAACTCGGCGGGCTTGCCCTTCGCCGCTCCTTCCACGCCGGTTCCCAATACGGCGTCCACCACCAGGGTCGCGGTCCGCATCTCCTCGGTGATCTTCGGCCACACCAGACAGCCCACCGCCTTGAGCATCCGGTAATTCTCAAGCGCATCGCCTTGCATCTGATCCGGCTCCGCTCCCAGCACCACGCGCAACCACTTCGGCTTCACTCGCGTGAACAGCTGGCGCGCTACCACCAAACCATCACCGCCGTTGTTGCCCTTGCCGCACACCACGACAATCCGGTGGTTCGCCAGCGGCCCATACTCGCGTTCCAGGAACTCCACGACGCGCTGCCCGGCGTTCTCCATCAAAATGATGTTCGGAATGCCCAACTCGGCCGTGCGCCGATCCACCTCACGCATCTGCGCCGCGGTTAATACCTTCACGTCCGCACCTCCGCCAGCACTTGCTCCAGCTTCGTCAAGTTCGCCGCCTCTCCCATCACGATCAGAAAATCGCCCCCCTGAATTTCCGCTTCCGCCGGCGGATTGAAGTGCATGCTTCCATCCGACTTGCGGATCGCCAGAACAATCACGCCCAGGTCGCTGCGAATCTTGCTCTCAGCCAGCGATTTGGACGCAATCTCGCTCGTTGACGACACGCTGAACTGTTCGATGCCGACGTCCAGGCCCATGCCTTTCGTCGTGAAATCGATGAACTGGAAGACGTGCGGCTTCAGCATCACCTGCGCCATGCGATTACCGGTCATGTCATAAGGCGCGAACACATGATCGGCCCCCGCCAGCCGCATCTTCTTTTCACTTTGCTCGGAAGCCACGCGTGCCGAAACCTGCAGCTCCGGTTTCAAAGCTTTGGCCGAAAGAATTACAAACAGATTGTCGGCGTCGCTCTGCAGTGTGGCGATCAAACCTTTGGCCCGCAGCACGCCGGCCTGTTTCAAAGTTTCATCGTCGGTGGCATCCGCCAATACCCCGAGCATGCCGTCGCGGATGGCCCACTCTACGCGATCCTCGCTCTTGTCCACGATGAGGAATGGAACGCCAGCGCGCTTCAGCTCATGAGCCGCTCCCCGGCCCACGCGTCCGAAACCGCAGACGATGATATGGTCCTGCAACTTGTCAATCATTTTCCTGGTCCGCCGTTTCCCGAAATATTGCGTGAGCTCCAGCTCGATGATTACCTGCGTCATGCCTCCCACCGCGAGCAGCATGATGGTTACGCCGAAGAATATCAAAAACGAATTGAAGATCCGCCCCTGGAAAGTAAGCGGATGCACTTCCTCGTAACCTACCGTGCTGATCGTAATCAGCGTCATGTAGAACGCGTCGAAGGGGGGATAGTGCTCGATCCATATGAATCCCAGCGTCCCGCCCGTGACGATCAGCAGAACTCCGCTACCCAGGACGATCAGCCAATTGCGGAGGCGGCGCATTGTCAGTATTCTAGCGAGCCCTCAGAGCTTCCGCGCCAGCAGCACGGTCATATCGTCGGACAACTCGGGAACTCCGGTCCATTCCCGCACGCGTTCCATCACGCACTCGATGATCTGCGCTGCATCGCGCTCTGAATTTTTCGCCACCAGTTCAATCAGGCGCTCTTCCCCGAACATTTCGCCATACTCGTTCTCCGGCTCGGTGATGCCGTCGGTGTAACACACCAGCAAGTCTCCGCTGCGCAGCTCCAGCTTGCTCTCTTCGTAGGTGGAAAACGGAAACGCGCCCACCACGGTGCCATTGACATCCAGAGGAGTTGCCACACCCTCGCGAAACAGAACCGGCTGCAAATGGCCCGCATTCGTATAAGTGAGCAGACCCGTAGCCTGATCGAAGATGGCGAAAAAGAAGGTGGCGTATTTTTCGGGTGAGGTGTACGCNNACCATCCGTGCCGTCGAAAAGCGCAAGCCGTTCATCGAAGGGGCCGCCATATCCACCGAGGCCCGAAGTTCCATGCGCATGGCGGCCTGAATGGTGGCCATCAATAGCGCGGCAGAAATTCCCTTGCCCGCCACATCGCCAATGGCAATCGCCAGTTTGCCGTCCACCAACTGGTAGTCGTAGTAATCGCCCGATACCATGCGCGCCGGATGGCAACATCCCAGCACTTGCAGGCTCTCGAACACCGGCGGAGCCTTTGGATAGAGCTGGTCTTGCACTCCCCGCGCGATCTCGATCTCGGCTTCCATGCGCTCTTTCTCTTTCGCCACAACCAGCAATCGCTCCAGATTCTTGGTCATGGTATTGAAAGAACCGCTGAGTTCGGCCAGCTGATCGCGCCCCGATACCCCGATCAAATGCGAAAAGTCCCCACGCATCACTCGCTCGGTTCCCTCATACAACGAATGGACCGCGCCAGTGATGCTGCGCGACATAGAAATCCCGATCGCCAAGCCAGCCACCGCAACGATCAGAAACGCCACGGCCACAGCATAAAAGAAAACCAGAACGGCACCGCCCAGTTCGTCGCTGCTTTGGCTCAGAATGGTGGTAAGAATCGAAGAGAGCCGCGCGTAACCCACCAGCAGCGCCGTCTCCGTGCGTTCTGGACGCCCCCAATCCACGGCCTGCATGAGCGATCCCCAACGCACTGGGATGTCCAACTGGTTTACGGGCGGAGACAGCGCCGTTCGAGGCGCCTCGCCACCGGCCGGCGACAACGCCCCTTCATCGCCCGCACCCAGCCTGGTGAAATAAACATCGCCCAAGGCCGGCATCATCGTACTCAAATAACGCGGCGACAAAGGCGCCAACGCCAGCACCTGCTGGTCGCCTGCGACGACGTCGGCCCAGGCGTAATAACGGTCGTTGCGAAGCGCTAATCCCCGGGAATTGGCAGCCAGACTGG
Organism: Bryobacterales bacterium; assembly: GCA_003132905.1. The sequence continues at coordinate 48,981 of PKZC01000460.1, forward strand.
CCGGCAAACTGACATCGGCATTGGGCGGCCATCGCTTGGCCACGCCATTCTGCCTGACCCACAAAATCAAACCGGGAAAGCGCTGCTGATCCGTCTCGCCGACCTGCTGAATGTTGGCCTGAGACAAGCTCAAATCCTGGGCTACCGATCGAAGCGATACCAGCCGCCGGTCCAATTCAGACCGTACCAGGTAAACGGCCACTTGCCCGGCCAAAATATAGGCGCCCAATCCCACCAGCATCAGCACCAGCAGAATGGGCAGCACCGCGATGAAAAGGTACGCCACCATCAGCCGGTTCCGCAGGCTCCAGGTGAGCTTCCTCAGCCCCAGCCGCAGCAAGCGCAGCGCGATCCACGCGCCCAGGACGAACGTGACGAATGCGACGATCGTTTCGAAGCCGCTGCCCGGCCAGGTGGCGAGCAGGATCAGATACAGAATCAGGGCCGCGGCGAAAGTTTTCTCCACCTTCCCGGCCCGCTTCCAGACTGATTGGATGGAATGCTTCACACGCGCGACTTGGCGATCTCGGGAGTTTCGGGCGCCGCTTCGGGCAGGGGCTTCTCCGGCTCCAGGAAATACCTGGTCAACTGCTCCTGCAAGATACCAAGCGCGGTTTCGGGATCGTCGGCGTACTGAAACAGATTCAAATCGTCCCGATCGATGGTGCCGTGTTCCACCAGCGCTTCGAAATTCAACACCTCGCGCCAGAATTTTGTGCCGTACAGCACGATTACGATTTTGCTCTCCAGCTTCTGCGTTTGAGCCAGCGTCAAGATTTCGAAGAGTTCGTCCATGGTTCCGAATCCACCCGGGAAAATCACCAGCGCTTTCGCCAGGTACGCAAACCAGAATTTGCGCATGAAGAAGTAGTGGAACTCAAACGATAATTCGGGCGTGATGAACGGATTCGGACGCTGCTCGAACGGCAAGCCGATGTTCAGTCCAATGTTTTTACCGCCCGCATCCGACGCACCGCGGTTGGCCGCTTCCATAATCCCGGGACCGCCGCCCGAACAGATCACAAAGCGATGGGACGTGGATTCCAGTTTGCTGGTCCATTCGGTGACTAAACGGGCCAGCGTGCGCGCGTCGCGATAGTACCGGCCTAGGGGGCCTTCCTCGCTGATCCTGGCCGATCCAAAAAAGACGATTGTGTCCTGAATCTTTTCATCGCGAAAGTGCGACAAAGGCTCCAGGTATTCCGAGAGAATGCGCAAACCGCGCGCGTCTGGACTCTCGAGAAAAGTCTCGTTGAGATATGCCACCGGCCGGTGGCTGTTGTTGGAGCTGTCTGCAATCATTGGGACGGGGCCGCGCCTTCCAGGCGCTCTAAACGCTTTTCCAATTGTCTCACTGTCTTCAGCACCTCAGGCAATTTTGGAAATGCGGTGATGGCACGCAGCCATTCGCGAGCTTCAAACGCGGGCGAACCCGACATGACAGCGCCTTCCGGGACGTCGCCGCCGATTCCGCTCTGCGCGTAGATCACCGCATTATCGTGAATGGTGAGATGCCCGGAAATTCCCACTTGTCCAGCGAGCAGGACATTCTTCTCCAGCACCGATCCACCGGCCAGGCCGGTCTGCGCGCAAATGATGTTGTCCTCCCCTACGACGCACGCATGTCCCACCTGCACCAGGCTATCGATCTTGGCCCCGCGCTTCACACGCGTCTCGCCCACTGTCGCCCGATCGACCGACGTCAGCGATTGGATCTCCACATCGTCTTCAATCACCGTCTTGCCCGACTGCACGATCTTGAAGTGCGTCCCCTCGCGCGTCTTGGCGAAGCCGAATCCGTCGCTGCCCACCACCACCCCGTTTTGCAAGATCACTCGATGGCCGATCCGGCAATACTCGCGAACCACGGCATGCGAATGCGCGCAAAAATCGTCGCCGATCTCAGCGCCTTCGTAAATCACGACATGCGGATGCAGCACGGCGTTTTTGCCGATGGTCACGTACTCGCCAACCACAGCGAAGGCGCCTATCGATGCTCCCTCGCCGATCTGGGCCGTCGCCGCTACGGAGGCTTGCGGATGGATACCGGGCTTCGTCCGCGGCGGCTGGTAAAACAAAGCCAGGGCCCGGGCAAAATCGTGATAGGGGTTCGACGAAACCAGGCTGGCCGGCTGAGCCTGTGCCCCACTTGGCGCCAGAGGCTGCTTCACCAAGATCGCCCCCGCGTGGGTCTCCTTTACCTTGGGCGCGTACTTTGGATTAGCTAGGAACGTCAGTTCCGTAGGGCCTGCCCGCTCCACGCCCGCCACACCCGTGATCTCGATATCAGGGCTGCCATGCAACTGGCAACCCAGCCGCGCCGCGAGATCGCCCAGGCGAATCCGCTCGATAATGGACATAGGGATGCCGATAGACATAAGGATGGCTTTATTGTATCCGCGCGGGCCGATTACCTCAGTCCGACGGCCATGTCGAATTGAGGGACGATCTCGGGTAGCCACCTTAGTGGCTAAAGGGCGTCCGAAGCCGATTTCACTGTAATGCGAGCCCTGCGGTACGCCCTGCGGCTGATCTTTGCGCTGGAAGCTCTTGGATTCCTCAGCCTCGCGTTTTATGCGCTTAGGCGGTCCACCGTTCTCGGATCATCCTTGCAGCGCTTCCATTTAGGAGGGCACTCGATTCAGGAGCTGTTTTGGTTCCTGGTCTTCTTATCGCTGTTGGACGCCATTGCCGCATGGCGGATGGAGCACGGCGACGCCTTGGGACGCTGGTCGTTGCTGGCCGCGTCAATCTTCAACGTGGTCTTATTTCCCGTAGGGACCATTGTGGCCGCCGCCGGAATCTTCTATTTCGTCCGCAACCCAGCCATCGAGCCGAAAACGTATCTGAAGCATCGCCCCATTGCCGGCGATGGCACGAGCAAATGGTCGGGAACCATCTTTGTGATCGCGCAGCTGGCCTGGGGCGTTCTTGTTCTTAGCTCTATCCGTCGCTGGACGGTCGCGCGAGGAATGCACCCCATCCACTCCGAAGCCCTGTTCTGGATCACTCTGGCCGCGGCAGTCTACGGCGCCATCTTGTTTCACGAGCTGGGGCACCTGCTGCTGGGCGACATTGTAGGGTTCCGGCTAACCAGTTTCGCTGTGGGCCCGGTGAGGTTGGTTCGTTTTGGTGGTCGCTGGCGCGTTCAAATGCGCTACGACAAACTGTTCGGTGGTCACACCGCCATGGTTCCTACGTCGGCGAAGAACATCCGCGGGCGAGCCATGGTGCTGACGCTCGGAGGTCCACTGGCATCGGCGCTGCTGGGCGCCATCGGGACGATCTGCCTGCTGCTGATTCCAGCTCCCACCTGGCCGGCGGCTCTTGGCCGAACGGTGGCTTTAGCCACTGGCCTGGCATTCGGCGACTTCCTCTTTAACCTGCTGCCCCTGGCGAGCGAGGCCCAGTATTCCGACGGCGCGCGCCTGTGGCAGATGTACCGACGCGGACCCTGGTGCGACTTCCATTGCGCCAATTACTACATGGGGCTTTCCCAAACCACGCCTCTGCGTCCGCGCGACTGGCCCACGCCGATGGTGGAACGGGCCGCCGAGTTCGCCGCCCAACTGCCCCAGCCCGCTGGATCCTTCGCCATGGCCTACGCACACTTCCTGGATCGCGGCGATTGGCAGCGTCCTGTGTCCTGGCTGGAAAGGGCTCACCTGGCGTCCCAGCATGGCAGTAAATTCGCTCATGCTCTGGCCGTTGACCGCGCCTTCATCGAAGCATTCCACCGGCGCGACGGCTATGAAGCAAAACGCTGGTTTGAACAGGCGTCCATGTTGGACGATTCCACGGATTATTGGCGCTCGGCCGCTAGTGTCCGGGCCATCCAGGGCGACCTGACCGGCGCATCCGAGGCCTGGGCCAAGGCGTCCAACATGGCGCAGGAGCGGCCTTCCACCGGCGTCTATGACATGGATCGAGACCAGATCAAGGCCATCGGCGCATGGCTGGAACAGCTTCGTTCCCAGCCGGTTTCCGCGTGATTAGGGAAGGGATGAGGTACTTTCCGTACTTGTTCGTCCTCCTGGGCGGGTTGTGGTTTACTTGGGACTTCTTGTTGCCGGGACGAACCCTGCGAGATTGGCGGCAGAAAGCCAAGACCTTCTTCGGCATGTTCGCCATATTATGGGCAATGCTGAGCCTATGTGCCGTCGCCCATCCGGAAATTCGGTATTCGGGATGGGGCACCGCGTTCTATTCGTTCAAGGGTACCTTGGGCGGGATGGCGATCGGACTACTCATTTGTTTGAGCCTAGCAGCCGAGAAGCACGGAACACGGAAGAACATCAAGGGCGACCTGCGTGAGTAGTTCGTCGGACTACTTGACAACAACACACTAAAGTTTAATAATGGTTGCAGGCTAAAACGAAGCCGGATTCGTAGCCGAAGGATTAAGGGAAGAATGAGCAAAATCATAGGCATAGACTTGGGAACGACCAACTCCGTCGTGTCCGTTATGGAAGGCGGCCAAGCCGTCGTTATTCCGAATCAAGAGGGCGGCCGGACAACGCCGTCCGTCGTCGCTTTTACCAAGGCCGGCGAACGGCTGGTTGGCACGGTAGCCAAACGCCAATCGGTAACCAACCCGGAAAACACCATTTATTCGATCAAGCGCTTCATGGGCCGCCGCTTCAACGAAGTGAGCGAAGAGATGAAGCTGGTTCCTTATAAAGTGGTCGCCGGGGAAAACGGCGACGCTCGCGTCGAGATCAACGGCAAACGCTACTCACCGCCCGAGATTTCCGCGATGATTTTAACCAAATTGAAAGAAGCGGCCGAAGCGTACCTCGGTGAGAAGGTCACCAAGGCCGTCATCACGGTCCCGGCCTACTTCAACGATTCGCAGCGCCAGGCGACTAAGGACGCCGGGCAGATTGCGGGCTTGGAAGTGATGCGTATCATCAACGAACCCACGGCCGCGGCGCTCGCTTACGGATTGGACAAGAAGAAGAACGAAACCATCGCTGTTTATGACTTCGGCGGCGGCACGTTCGACATTTCGATCCTCGAAGTGGGCGATGGCGTGGTGGAAGTGAAATCCACCAACGGTGACACGCACTTGGGTGGCGACAACGTCGACCAGCGCATTATCGACTGGCTGGTGCAGGAGTTTAAGAAGGAGACCGGCGTCGACGTCTCCAAAGACCAGATGGCCCTGCAGCGCTTAAAAGAAGCTGCCGAAAAGGCCAAGATCGAGCTGTCGAATGTGCTGGAAACCGAAATCAATCTGCCGTTCCTGACGGCCGATGCCAGCGGTCCCAAGCACATGAACGTGAAGCTGACGCGCGCCCGCCTGGAGCAAATGGTGGCCGATATTCTGGATCGCGCCAGCGGCCCGTGCAAACAGGCCATCTCAGACGCCAACGTTACGCCCGCGCAGATCGACGAAGTGGTGCTGGTGGGCGGTTCAACGCGCATGCCGAAAGTGCAGCAACAGGTGCGCGATCTGTTTGCCAAGGAGCCCAACAAGAGCGTCAATCCCGATGAAGTGGTCGCGGTAGGCGCGGCGGTTCAGGGCGGCGTGTTAGGCGGCGAAGTGAAAGATGTACTGCTGCTCGACGTCACTCCGCTGTCGCTCGGTATCGAGACGCTGGGCGGCGTGTTCACCCGGCTGATCGAGCGCAACACCACCATCCCCACGCGCAAGAGCGAAACGTTCTCCACCGCGTCCGATAGCCAGACATCGGTTGAGATCAAGGTCTACCAGGGCGAGCGATCCATGGCGGCCGACAACAAGATGCTGGGCGTGTTCCAACTGGTGGGCATTCCTCCGGCTCCGCGCGGGATCCCGCAAGTGGAAGTGACGTTCGATATCGACGCCAACGGCATCCTGAACGTGACGGCCAAGGACAACGCCACCGGCAAGGACACGCGCATCACCATCACTTCGAGCTCGGGCCTGAGCAAGGAAGAGGTCGAGCGCATGGCGAAGGACGCCGA
>PKZC01000278.1 GCA_003132905.1 Bryobacterales bacterium
ATGCGCGCACGCTCGACTCCCGCCCGACCACGAACGGCGTCATCATGTAGGGGAAGATGACCACGTCCCGAATGGGCATCATGGGGAGCCGTCGCGTGTCGGATTTGTCTTTAGAGGTTAGCATCTGAGATTAGAGCCAGGCAGTCGGCAAGGATATCGGGATCGGTAGTCATGTGGAGGCCGGTAGTCATGAGGATGAATTGTGAGGGTGGCTTGGTTCCTTCGCTCCTGACTTGAACCAAAACAGCTCGAACCAAAAAACCAGCGGCGAGCGGGGACTTAGCCAGCCTTTTCCAACAAGGCCATATTGATCTTCTGCGTCATGACCATCTCCTTGGTCACCAGGAACTCGCGGACTTTCTTGTAGGACGGAAGATAATACATGAGATCCAACATCAGATCCTCAAGGATCATCCTCAGGCCGCGCGCGCCAACCTTTCGCTCCATTGCCAGGGCAGCGATGGCTTCCAGGGCGTCGTCGCTAAACTTCAGTCTAACATTTTCAAATTCAAAAAGCTTCTGGTACTGGCGAATGATGGCGTTCTTGGGTTTAGTGAGAATTTGAACCAAAGCTTCCTTGCTCAGATCCTCGAGAACCGCGACCACCGGCATGCGGCCAATAAATTCAGGAATGAAGCCAAATTTGATGAGATCCACCGGCTGGACGTTGTCGAGCAGATCCACGTCGCGCCGGTTTGAGGCCGTTCGCGGCGGAGCCCCCTCCGGGCGACGCTCTTCCTGCTGGACGAAACCCATCGATTTGGTACCGACGCGCTTGGAAATCACCTTCTCCAAACCGACGAACGCCCCGCCGCAGATGAAGAGGATATTGGTGGTGTCAACCGGCGTGAATTCCTGGTGGGGATGTTTGCGACCGCCCTGGGGTGGCACGTTGGCCACAGTGCCTTCCAGGATTTTGAGCAGCGCCTGCTGCACGCCCTCGCCCGAGACATCGCGCGTAATGGACGGATTCTCGTCCTTCCGCCCGATCTTATCGATTTCGTCGATATAGATGATGCCCGTCTGGCAGCGCTGCACATCCCAGTCAGCGTTCTGGAGAAGCCGCAGGATGATGTTCTCCACGTCCTCGCCGACATAACCGGCCTCGGTAAGCGTGGTGGCGTCCACAATGGCGAAGGGAACATCCAGAATCCGTGCCAGAGTTTGAGCCAACAAGGTTTTTCCAGTACCGGTGGGGCCAATCAACAGGATATTGGATTTCGAGAGTTCCACTTCCGCGCCGCGCTGCTTGTTCATCTGGATGCGCTTGTAGTGGTTATAAACCGCGACGGCCAACTTCTTTTTCGTGCCGTCCTGACCAATCACGTATTGGTCAAGATATTCTTTTAGTTCCAACGGCTTGGGAAGCTTGTGCGGCGTCCCATAAGGTTGATCGTGCCGATCGTCCTCTAAGATGGAGTTGCATACGGCGATGCACTCGTCGCAGATGTAAGCTCGGGGGTAATCGTTAGGGGAGGAGATTAGCTTTCCGACTACGTCCTGACTTTTGTGGCAGAAGGAACAACGCAACGCGTCATCAGAACCAGCACGTTTCACAGGGAATCTCCCGTCGACTAAGACTGTACACTACCAGCGTCCGACCCACTTCACTGAAACACCATTATAACAGAAGGCCTCCAAATCCGCCCCTGTCAAAAAGACACAAAAAAGCCGGCCTTTGATACAGGCCTGGCCTCTAGTTTCCTTACGTTAAGTAACCCTAGTACCTGTAATGATCCGGCTTGGACGGGCCTGCCGCTCTTCGAGATCGATCTCATCTTGTTTTCGGGCTGCAAAGTCTTCACTCGACGTTGCAACAAATGAATACTTCCCTTTGATCTCGTTAACCAGCTGAGCAGTCGGCCGGGAGGGGGAAGTCTGGTTTTGGCCCAAAAGCTCCCGGATCTCTCGCTGCTCAGCCGGAGTAAGGATGTTTATCTCGGCAAGGATCTTTTCGACGGCTGGGCTCATGGGAACGGCCTCACTACCTGCATTTTACACCGCCGACCGCTAACATTTACTGCGGTAGGCGTCCAATACGCACAACAGTCGAGGCGCGTCCGTTCCCTCGCCCTTTGTCGCGTACATCGCTGAGCTTAGTCTAGAAACCTCTTCCATCCGCTCGTGCACGGGCCGGCTTTGCCAATAGCGGTATTGGTCGGCCTTCGCCTCCTCGAAGCTGGTGTACTTGCGAAGGGTCTTGTCCATGCGTTTCGGTTGTAACACGCGGGGCCGACTCTTGCAACGGGTCAAAGACGGGACACGTGGCCTAGCCCGGAACGCTCCAATAGACCTCTGTATTGGGTCCGCAGAAGAAGCCCTCAAACCGCTCTTGAATCGCCCCAAGATTGCGCTCAGAGGAGCAGAGAAAAGAGAAATGGCTATCCCAATGGATCGTCCACAAAAGCCCCTTGTCTTGAGTAAAGACATTTACGTGACGATGTCGGGAGGTCGGTCCGTCATCTTGGCCCTTGAGGTCGTCTATCCAGTGCAGTTTTCGTTCGGTGCCAAACTCATCGCCGACCCATACCCACTCATACCCGAGACCCTGCAGGGACAAAAGAACTTTGTCGTGAAGAAGGTCCGAAAAGCAACCCTCTGGAGGTGGAAGGATCTTGTCAGATGCAGCAAGCGATTCGATTCGGTCAGCATATTCTTGGTTTGACAGCTCCGGTTTCAGCCCTAGAATCATCGTGCGCAGTCCAATATCGACGGCCGCAAGAGAAGGAAGCCCCGTTTTTTTCGCAACTTCAGCCGACGAAACGGGAATACAGTTCTTAACTTTGGAGGTGCGGCTTGGATATGTCGTCGGCGCAAATGTCTCTGTCCCAATTGTCACAGCTTTGATGAAGGGATGGAGAAGAACGTACACGGCCTCAAACGTACCTGCGTAGTAATCTAAGATCTTGCCGTCCAGCGGGCAAGTAGCGAACGTGTCGCCGGTCGGAAGGATACGTTCAGGCATGTGTTTACTCCCCTCGCACAATAACGAAAAAGCCGGTCCCGCGAACGAGACCGGCCTCTATCTTTCCAACTGAAGCTACTTAGTACCTGTAATGATCCGGCTTGTATGGACCTTCCAGCGCCACGCCCAAGTAATCCGCCTGCGGCTTGGTGAGTGTGGTCAGCTTCACGCCGATCTTCTCCAGGTGCAGCCGGGCCACTTCCTCGTCCAGCTTCTTCGACAGCGTGTAGACGCCCACTTTGTAGGTGTCTTTGTTTTTCCACAGGTCGAGCTGCGCCAGCGTCTGGTTCGAAAAGCTGTTGCTCATCACAAAGCTCGGATGGCCGGTGGCGCATCCCAGGTTCACCAGGCGTCCCTCGGCCAGCATGAAGATGGCATGCCCGTCGGGGAAATTGTACATGTCCACTTGCGGCTTGATGTTGGTGCGCTTTACGCCAGGAGCCCCGTTTAGAGCGTCCACCTGGATCTCATTGTCGAAGTGGCCGATGTTGCAGACGATGGCCTGGTCTTTCATGTGCTTCATGTGTTCCAGGGTGATGATGTCGAGGTTGCCGGTGCAGGTGACATAGATGTCGCCGCGGCCGAGGGTCTCTTCCACCGTCGTTACTTCGAAGCCTTCCATCGCCGCTTGCAGCGCGTTGATGGGATCGATCTCGGTGACGATCACGCGCGCTCCCATGCCGCGCAGTGAATGCGCCGAACCCTTGCCCACGTCGCCATACCCACAGATGACGCAGACCTTGCCCGCGACCATTACGTCGGTGGCGCGCTTGATGCCGTCGGCCANNCGAACTTCGACTTCGTCACCGAATCATTCACGTTGATGGCGGGAACCAGCAGCTTGCCTTGTTCCTGCATCTTGTACAGCCGGTGGACGCCCGTGGTGGTCTCTTCAGACACGCCGCGCCAATCCTTCACAATGTTGTGCCAATGCTTGGGATTCTCTGCGTGAACCTTCTTCAGCAGGTTCTTGATCACCATTTCTTCGTGGCCCGAAGAAGGCGAATTTACCCAACCGTCGCCATTCTCTAGCTCGTAGCCTTTGTGAAGCAGTAGCGTGACATCGCCGCCGTCGTCTACCACCAGCTCGGGACCCTTGCCATCCGGATGGCTGATCGCTTTATAGGTGCATTCCCAATACTCTTCCAGCGATTCGCCCTTCCAGGCAAAAACCGGTACTCCAGCGGCGGCAATGGCGGCCGCGGCATGATCTTGCGTTGAGAAAATGTTGCAGCTCGCCCAGCGNNGTCATGTGCAGCGAACCGGTGACGCGGACGCCCTTGAGCGGCTTGCCCGGTGCGTATTTCTTCCGGATCGACATCAAGCCGGGCATCTCAAACTCGGCGATGGAAATTTCCTTGCGGCCCCACTCGGCCAGGCTCATGTCCGCCACTTTATATTCGGTGGCGACGTTGTTGATGGTTGCTGTGCTCATTCGATCTCCGTGCGGGAATTTATATCTACCAATCTAGATATGTTGATATAATAGTACAGCTAGTCCGATGGCGTCAATCCTCAAGAACCTGCGACTCCTGGCCGACCCCAGCCGCCTCCGTATCTTGTTGCTAGTAGAGCGCGAAGAGCTATCCGTGGCCGAATTGCAGGAGATTCTTGGCATGGGACAAAGCCGCATTTCCACCCACCTGGCCCAGCTGAAACAGGCCGGACTGCTGGAAGATCGGCGCAACGGCAAGAGTATTCTTTATCGGCTGAAACATGGAGTTCAGTCGAACGGGTTTTCAGAAATGTTGGGTGTGCTTCGGCAGGCCGCCGCCGAAATCCCCGAAGCCGAACAAGATTCCGAGGCCCTGCGGCTCGCGCTTCGCCNNAAGACAAGATGCGGTCCTATTTCGACGAGCTGGCGGGCAAGTTCGGACGAAACTACGTTCCGGGCCGATCCTGGCAAGGGTTGGCCGAGACGCTGCTGACACTGATGCCGCCGATGGTGATTGCCGATCTCGGCGCCGGTGAAGGCACCTTCTCGCAATTACTCGCGCGCCGCTCGAAGAAAGTGATTGCCATCGACAATTCGGAAAAGATGGTGGAGTACGGGCGGGAGCTGGCGCGCAAACACGGCGTGAAGAATCTCGAATACCGCAAAGGCGATCTGGAGGAAGTGCCCATCCGCGATGCTACCGTAGATCTCGCGTTTTTCAGCCAGGCGCTGCACCACGCACAGCATCCGGAGCGCGCGGTCGCCGAGGCGATGCGCATTTTGAAACCCGGCGGCCGCATCGTGGTGCTGGATCTGCTTCGGCACAGCTACGAAGAAGCACGCGAACTCTATGCCGACCTGTGGCTCGGCTTTACCGAAGTGGAAGTGACGCGTTTCTTGCGACAAGCCGGGTTCAAGAATATCGAGACGTCGATCGTGCATAGTGAGGAAGACGCGCCACACTTCGAGACGCTGTTAGCGGTGGGCGACAAGTAGCGCGCCCTGACTTCTTAAGTTGCGTGCGAACACAAGCAACGCGATCGTCAATACCGCGACTCCGAGTGCACAGACCGCCAGCCAGCCTTTGTACTCCCAGCAGATCGCTCCCAGCCACGAGCCAAACGATCCGCCGCTGAAGTAGCAGAACATGTAAACGGTATTTAACCGGCTGCGCGCGTTCGCATCCAACGCGTAAATCCTGGTTTGATTGGCGACGTGACCGGATTGCACGCCAACATCGAGCAGCACAACGCCCGCGATCAGACCGACCATGATTTTCCCGAACGCTCCCAACAAAAGAAATGAGGCTAGGGTAGTCAAGAGCGCGAGGAGAATTGTAAACCGGGGTCCTTTGCGATCGGCGAACCGGCCTACTAGAGGAGCGCATAGTGCACCGGCCGCTCCGACCAATCCAAACAGTCCCGCTACCGAGGACCCGTAATGATATGGCGGAGTCTGCAGCAGGAACACCAGCGTGGTCCAAAACGCACTGAACACGCACAGCAGCGCCGCGCCCAGGAAGGCGGACTCCCGCAATTCAGGATGGTCGCGAACCAGATCGACCAAAGATCGCATGAGCGTGGGCCAAGAAAGCGAATTCTGGGGCGGCAGTTTCGGCAATCGCGCACGGAGCAGAAACATCAGCGCCAGCATTCCCAGCGCCGCGATAAAGTAAACCGATCGCCATCCGAAAAACGAAGCGACCACGCCACTGAACGTCCGGGCCAGCAGAATGCCGATCAACAGGCCGCTGAAAACGGTTCCCAGCACTCGCCCTCGGCTGTTTTCGGGAGCAAGCTGCGCGGCTAAAGGCACGATGACGTGCACGGCAGCGCCAAAAGCACCCACCGCAAAACTTGCGATTGAGATCCAGATCAGATTCCGAGCCGTTGCCACGCCGCACAATGCCACGCAGGCGCCAGTGAGAAGCAGCGTGAGGAGCGCTCGCCGGTCGCGACTGTCTCCCAGCGGAACGAAGATCAGCATACCGATGGCGGTGCCTACTTGAGTGAGCATCGCTACCAGGCCGATCATGCTGACGCCTACCGAAAACGTGCGCGCCATCGCGGCCAGCAACGGCTGCACGTAGTAAATATTCGCGACGATGACGCCAACGCTCAGCGCCAACAGATGGACTGGAACGTCTTTGGTGGAATCCCGCACTCGCTCAAATTAGATGAACGGTTCTGCTACTCGGCTGCTTTTTCTTCGGCCGGTTCAGGCTCGCCAGCCACTTTGCGCGCGTGCTCAAACAGGAAGTTCATGGTCTTATTGCTGCGGATCTGATAGGCAATCCGGCTCAGGACGCCATCTTTTTGCAGCTTCTTGCGCACAGCGGCCACCGGCTCGCGCTGTTGCTTGGCGATGCGCTGGACCTCGGTATCCACTTCGTCGTTGGTTGGCGCAATGGCCTCTCGCTCGGCCACCTTATCCACCAAGAGCGACGCCTTCACATCATGCAACGCCTTGGGACGCTGTGCTTCTTTGAGCTTGGTCCAGTCGATCTTGAGTTTGGCTGGATCGATGCCGCGTTCGGCCAGTTCCCGCAATTGGTTTTCAAGCTGCGATTCAATTTGCCGCTCGATGTAGGCTTCGGGCACCGGAAACTCGTGCGTCTCGATCAGCTTGTCGATCAGCTCGTCCTTTGCCTTTTGCTGCGCGCCGTATTCGCGCTCCTGAAAGATCGCTTTGCGAACCGCGTCGCGCAGATCGGTCAGCGTCCGATAATCGCCCAGATCCTGCGCGAATTCATCGTTCAGCTCCGGCAATTCTTTGGTCCGGATGGTGGTAAGCTTGGCGCGGAAGCGGACCGTTTTTCCAGCCAGCCGCTCTTGGCCGAAGTCGTCCGGATAGGTAACGTCGAACTCTTTTTCTTCCCCAGGCGACATGCCGCGTAGCGCTTCCGAAAAGCCCGGCATTGTATCGGGATCGCCCACATGCAGCTGCACTTCATCCTGATGGATGGCTGGCTCGACGCCCGATAGACTGTCGAGCGTAGCCACCGCGTAGTCGTCATCTACCGCCGTGCGCGGCTCCGCATTCACGAATTGCGCCTTCTGCTCCCGGATCTCTTCCAGCCGTTTCGCGATGTCTTCATCGGAGACTTGTGGTTCGCTGTAGCGCACCGTGACGCCGCGATAATCTTTCAGCTCGATGTCCGGCGCCACTTCAAACTCGGCCTTGAAGCGCAGTGGCTCGCCTTCGTGGAAGTGTACGTCCTTCACGTTTGGACGACCCACCACTTCCAGATGTTCTGCTTCCACCGTTTGCCTGAAATATTTCGGCAGCAGGTTTTCGAGAACATCGTCTCGCACCTGCTTGGAGAACTTCGTGCGGATCAGGCTGGCGGGCGCTTTGCCAGGACGAAAACCCGGCAGTTTGGCTTTCTGCTGGATACCCGCGACAACGCGGTCGGTCTCGCGGGCGATCTCGTCCACGGGAACGGTAATTTCGATTTCGTGCTTACAACCTTCGACTAGCATTTAGGAATGGAAAAACGAGGCATAAGGGGCCCGTGTCTCTATTGAAACACCGAGCCCCGCTGGAGGCAATAACTACTTCGCGGCTACGGCGAGCTTGGCGCCTTCCTTGAGAGCTTCGGCCTTGTCGGTCAATTCCCAGGTAAAGGTTTCTTCCGTGCGGCCAAAGTGGCCGTAGTACGACGTCTTGCGATACACGGGACGCCGCAGCTTCAGGGTCTCGATCATCGCTTTCGGCGTGAGTTTGAAGTTCTGGCGAACCAGTTCCACCAGATGCTCTTGGTCCACTTTCCCGGTTCCAAAAGTATCCACCATGATGGATACCGGTTCCGCCACGCCGATGGCGTAGGCGAGCTGCACTTCGCAGCGCGATGCCAGGCCGGAAGCGACGATATTCTTGGCAACGTAGCGCGCCATGTAGCAAGCCGAACGATCCACCTTCGTCGGATCTTTGCCGGAGAACGCGCCGCCGCNNATCTTGCGGCCGGTCAGACCGGTGTCGCCGTGCGGCCCGCCGATGACAAAACGTCCGGTGGGGTTCACATGATACTTGGTCTGCGAATCCACCAGGTTCCCGCCAACCACCGGGTCAATGATGAACTTCTTCACATCGGCGCGGAGTTGTTCGGTGGTCACATCGTCGTCATGCTGGGTGGAAAGAACCACGGCATCGATGCGGACCGGTTTGTTGCCTACGTACTCAACCGAGACCTGGCTCTTGGCATCGGGACGCAGATAAGTAAGCTTGCCCGTCCGCCGGATCTCGCTCTGCTGGCGAACCAGCTTGTGCGCCAGCATGATGGGAAGGGGCATCAACTCGGGCGTTTCGTCGGTCGCAAAACCGAACATTAAACCCTGGTCGCCGGCGCCGCCGGNNCGGTGTCCACGCCCATGGCGATATCGGGTGATTGCGTCTGGATTGCATTCAAAATGCCGCACGTCTTGGCATCGAAGCCCATCCTGGCATCCGTGAAACCAATATCTGCAATCACTTCGCGGGCCAACTTGGGAACATCCAGAATGGCCTTGGTCGTAATTTCGCCCGCCACCACGCAAATGCCCGTAGTGACTAGCGTTTCGCAAGCCACCCGGCTCATCGGATCAACCGCCAACGCAGCGTCTAGCACTGCATCGGAAATCTGGTCCGCCATCTTGTCGGGATGTCCTTCACTGACGGATTCCGACGTAAAAATATGCCGTATCTTCTCTGACACCGAATAAGCCTCCTCAAGGTCTTTTTGAAATTGGAGGGTCGTGATTTACCGACCAAGAACCAAGAGGAAAGTCTATCGCTTTTGAAGCATCCCGGTCAACGAACCGGGGGTCCATCCCTGAAGCCCCTTCGTAACTTTGGTTCTAGAAACCCATTGTAATGGCGCTTTGCATGCAATGCAAATTGGCCTTTATTGCACGCGGGCCGGGGGCGTTACGGAGGCCACCTTTTTGACGGCGACGATCTCGTGAGCGCGGTCGAGCATGGCCTTGGAAGCAGGCAACGAACTTAGGCCTTTGATAACCTCCGGATCGTTCTGGAAAGCCAACCGATCGGAGTCTTCCTTGCTGAAGGCCGTGATGAACAGTTCTTCGCGCAGGCGATCGCGAATCCAGGCGCGATCGCGATCGAATTCGGTGGCCGTGAATATCACTCCTCGTTTTACGGCAAACGCGCTGAAGTCCGCCACCGCCGCATCGTCCGGGGCCCACTCCTTTGTCATAGGAGCATTGTGGCCGGCGAAGAATTGCGGGGCGTAAAAGAAGAACACTAACTCCTCGCTGAGCTGGGCCTCGAGCGGCGTCATGTGGGGTGTTTGGTATTTTTCATCGGGCGTGATACCGTCGCCACCGTAAACGATACGGCCGCTATCGGTCTTCTTCATGTCCTTGGGATTGATCTTGCCGCTTCCCCGGCTCAAGTATTCGAACAGCCCCTGGTGCTCATAATCGCGCTGGATCAGGCGGCCGCTAGGGGTGTAGTATTTCGCGATGGTCAACAGCAGAGCGCTGTTGCCGGAGAGGGGGAACGGCGCCTGCACCAAGCCCTTGCCGAAAGTGGACTCCCCGAAAACCCAAGCGCGATCGTGATCCTGCAACGCACCGGTAAGAATCTCGGCGGCGGATGCGGTACCTCGGTTGACGAGAACCACAATGGGATATTCTTTCCCGCGCGCGCCCCGTTTAGCGATGAACTTCGTCTCGGCCGATGCGCGCCCGTGATGCGAAACGATGAGTTGGCCCTTGTGAAGGAACCGGTCGGCTACATTAACAGCTTCTTGCACCAGGCCGCCGGGATTATCGCGCAGATCGAGAACCAAGCCGTCGATCGCACTCTCCGGGAAACGAGCCAGCGCCTGATCCACTTCGTGGCTGGTGGTTTCGTTAAAAGCTTCCACGCGCATGTAGGCGATGCCCGGGCGCAGCCAGAAGGCGTAGTTCACACTGCCGCGCGGGACGTTATCGCGAACCAGCGAGAAGTGCATCGGCTCGGTATGTCCGGCGCGCCGCGCGGTGATGGTTACCGGAGTGCCTTTGGGGCCCTTCAGCATGCCGGAGACCTGCGAGACCGTGGCGTGTTCCGTATTATTGTCGTCGACGGCGATAATCTGGTCGGCTGGCCTGAGCCCAGCGCGGAATGCCGGAGAATTCACGAACGGGTACATCACGATCACTTTGCCTTCGGGCGAGCCGACATACATGCCGACGCCGAAATAGTGCCCGGACTGCCCCTCGCGCATGAGCGCATAGGCTTTGGGATCGAAGAAATTCGAGTGAGGGTCCAGGGTACGAAGCATGTTCGGGATCGCGCCCTTAAACACCGTATTATCAGCATCCGGCTTGACGGCGAAATTGCTCTCCACGGCCTCGTAAACCTCGGTGAACTTTTTGAGGCTTGCATTTACGTCCGCTTCGGACTGCGCGGAGAGGGTTACAGAGAGCGAGCTAGCCAACAGTAGGAAGCCCAGGAGCCAACGGGGGGATGCCATCGTATTCGACCTCAGGTTCTTCTATATTACCGTACTTTAATCGGGATTGACGTCATTACGGCAACCGAAATGTTTCCACGGTAATGTGACGGCCATCGGTTCGAATAGTAACCAGCCCATCGCGGTCGGTTCGAAGAATTCCAGCCCGGTGGGCGGCAAGGCGTTCCAACACCAGAGGATGGGGATGGTGGAAGGAGTTTTCGAAGCCATCGGAAATGAGAGCGAAGACGGGGGAAACGGCGTCTAAGAACGGATCGGTGCTGGAAGTATTGCTGCCATGGTGACCCACCTTAAGAATATCGGCGCGTAGCGGCTCCCCGTCCACCAGAGCGCGCCGCTCCATGGGCTTTTCCATGTCGCCCGTGAGAAGCAGCGAGCGTTGGCGGTAGGTGATGCGCAGGCCCAGCGAATCATTATTCATCGGTATTGCTCCGGGAACGTAATCGGCGGGAGGCGAGATCACGTCGATGCGAGTGCCTCCGAAATTAAAACTGCGTCCGCTCAGTAGCGGTACTATTTTGACGTTCTCCGCGCGGGCTTTGTTGCGTACGGCGGACCAGGCCGCGCTGGACGGTGTAGCGCCGGTCCAAAGCTGATCCGGGTGAAAATTCTCGATGACAGCGGGCAGACCGCCCGCGTGATCGTCGTGCGCGTGCGTGAGCGCCACTACGTCGATCTTGCGGATGGATCGGCTCCAGAGGTAAGGCGATACAACATCTTCGCCGATATCCAGGCGTGCCGCCGCTTGAGCATTGGAAGCTGGACGGCCGAACGAAAGCAGGCCGCCGGCGTCGATCAGCATGAGCTTGGAATCGGGGAAGCAGATCAGCAGGCTGTCGCCCTGTCCCACGTCGATGGCGGTGAGTTCAAGCTGGCCTGGATGAATTGCCGGCGGGAAGGGATGCCAGAAGATCAACCCGAACAGAAGGAGCACGAAGGCCAGCATCGCCCCCGACCAGCGAGGCCAGCGCCGCATGATAAACGCCAGCAGGACAAGCGTGGCGGTGAAAGAAATGGCCAGCCAGAGGGGTGGGCTAAGAACACGCCAGTGCGGTTCGAAATGGGTGTGCCACTCGGCGATATGCTCACTGGCACTGAGCAGCCATCCGGCGATTGCCGCGGGCAAATGCCACATGCTAAGAAGCGCGACGAAGCCCAACGGCACCACCAGTGCCAGCAGCGGAACCACTAAGATGTTGGCGGAGATGCCGGTGAGCGAGATGCGGTGAAAGTAAATCGCCATCGGTAGCGCGAGACCGATTTGAATGACGGCGGATATCACTGCGAGTTCGTAGGCGAAGAAAAAGATTCGCGCGGCGAACGCGAGGGCATGCTCCCACCACGGGCGAGGAAGCCGGATCCAATAGCTGGCCATTTCAGCCAACAAGCGCAGCTCTAATCGAAACTGCGCCGCGCGGGGCGGAAGCCGAGGCGCGCGACTCCGCTGGGTGATTCCCGTCAGGCCACGGGAGTAAATCTTAGAGGTGGCGTCCAATATCGGCGCGCCCAGCAAACCGATGGCTGCTACTGAAAGGAACGAGAGTTGAAAACCGGCCTCGAATAGCTGGCTGGGATCGTAGATCAAGTACGCGATGGCAATAGCCGCCAGCAGATTTAATAGGCGTCCCCGGCGATAAAAATAGCGCGCGACGACATACAGGGTGAATCCGGCCGCGGCGCGAATAGCAGGCGCGTTCCACCCGGACACCAAAGCATAAATCCACGCAGCAGAAGCCGTGAAGGCCAGTGCGGTGATTTCGGGCAGAAAACACAGCCGCAGAAGAAACAGCAGGAAGGCCGCAAGTATCGTGATGTGCAGGCCATCGATAACGAGCATGTGGTAAGTGCCGGTGCGGCGAAAATGATCGGTCCACAGGCGCTCCATGCGGCTGGATTCGCCGATGAGCGTGGCCTCCATCATGCCAGTGGCATACGGGTTGCCCGCATAAAGGCGTTCGATGCGGCGTAGCGCGCCAGTGCGCAAGATGAACACAGCGGCCAGGAAGCGCGATCCGCAGCGGCCCGGTTTTACCTTAACGGAGGCAGCGCCCGTAGCCGAGGCCGTCCAGAAAATATGGCTGCGCGCGGAGAAAGCTTCGTAATCGAATTCGCCCGGATTCTGAAAATTGCGGATGCGGCGCACTCGAGCCTCCAGTTCCGCGAGTTGCCCATAGCGCAAGTCCGGCGGGATCTCGTGGTCGCGAAGCGCAATGGAAACTCGGACACGAGCGTTGGGAGCGAGTTCCAGAACAAACTGGTCCCGGCCTTCGGAAAATGCGGACGGCGAGACTACGCAGCCATCCAGGACCACTGTTTCGTGAGCGCCCGCATCGAGCGCGGGAGGGCTGCCGGGCTGGTGGATGACGGCAAGAAATGCGCCGAGGAACAGGAATACCAGTGACCGGCACAACAGCAAGATCCGGGGGCATTGCACGCAAGCCAGGCACGTTAGGCCACAAAGTAACGGAAGAGCCCAGAGGAAGTCAGTTAGAGGGAAGGGAACCATCCGGGCGACTAGAATGCCCGAGGCTAGCGCTAACAGAGGCGTAATTAAGGGGTTTTTCGACAGACCTAGAGTAGTGGGTCATCCACGGGGAATTCTCTGGGAGGAAAAGCGTAACGGAATGGGCTATAAGGAGTCCCAGAACCAGGCAGCCATATGGAAAAAATGGAGATTCTCTTGGTGGAGGACAACGCGGGTGACGCGGTGTTAATCCGTCAGATCTTGGCCGACGCCTCCGTTCCCGTGAACCTCCATATCGTGCGCGATGGCCAGGAGGCCCTGACGATATTGAGCGATTCCGACTTCCAGCCTGGCTTGATATTCTGGATCTCAATATCCCGCGTATTTCAGGCTCGGTCTTACTGGAGCGATGGAAGGCGCAGAAAGTCCCGGTGGTTGTCTTTAGTTCATCTCTCAACGATGCGGAGCAAGCGCGGGTAATGGCACTGGGCGCGAGAGAGTTTGTGCAGAAGCCCACCGACATGGAAGCATTCTCTGCAGCCGTCTGCGGCATCATCGAGCGCTGGGCGGGCCACCGCAACGAAAACGCCTGCGGCGCCTGAACCGGCCGGCAAAAGCTGCCAAGATAAAGAAATGCAAACGAGAAAACTAGGCGCTAGCGATCTGGAAATCACTCCCATCGGCGTGGGTGCGTGGGCCATGGGCGGCGGCGGATGGCAGTTTGCGTGGGGCGCTCAGGACGACAAAGAGTCGGTGGAGGCCATTCACGCGGCTTTGGACAAAGGCATTAACTGGATCGATACGGCGGCCATCTATGGCTTGGGCCACTCCGAAGAAGTAGTGGCGCGGGCGCTGGCGGGGCGACCCAAAAAGCCACTGGTTTTCACCAAGTGCGGCATCGTATGGAATGAGAAGCGCGAGAACCGCCGGACCATTGAACCGGAGTCTATCCGCAAAGAAGTGGAACAGAGCCTGAGCCGGCTGAAGTTGGATGTGATCGATCTTTACCAGATCCACTGGCCTGAGCCCGATAACCTGATTGAGGCGGCCTGGAGCATGATGGCCAAGCTCCAACAGGAAGGCAAAGTGCGGCACATCGGCGTGTCCAACTTTAACGTAGACCAGATGAAGCGTGCGCAAGCAATTGCGCCCATCACATCGCTGCAGCCGCCGTATTCTATTATTTCGCCAGAGATCGAGAAGGAAATCCTACCTTACACACAGGCCAACAATATCGGCGTGATTGTGTATTCGCCCATGAAGTCGGGTCTGCTCACCGGAGCGATGACTCGGGAGCGCGTGGCCGCGATGCCGGAAGACGATTTCCGCAAACGGACGCCCAACTTCAAGGAGCCGCTGCTTTCGCGGCACTTGGAACTGGCGGGATTGCTGGCAACCATCGGCAGGCGGCATGGTAGAACGGCCGGAGAAGTGGCAATTGCATGGACGCTGCGGCATCCGGCCGTGACGGGCGCGATTGTGGGAATGCGGTCGGCCAAGCAGGTGGATGGCGTGATTGGCGCCGCGGAGTTTCGGCTGAGCAAGGACGAGATCGGCGAGATCGAGCGCTTTCAGCCCGCGACCGTGGTGCCGGTGACGGCCTAGGATCGCTTCCTCTGTAACGCCTGGCGGATTAGAATCGAGGGTGGCCATGACTCCCGCTTCGCCTAGCCTCTACCTGGAGCGCCCCGGTCCAGTACAGCGCTTCTGGGGCTTATTCCACCAGGCCAGTATCTCCGCGTACGAGGACAATTGCTTTGGCGTCGCCAAGGGGGCTGCATACTCGTCCTTGCTGGCGTTCTTCCCGGTGCTGGCAACTTTGGCCGCCATATTGGCCAGCGTTAATGCCGGTGCCGTGGCGCGGGTTTTTTCGAAACTGTTGTTCCAGGTAATCCCGCCCGGCACCGAAGACCTGGTACGGTCGCAATTTACGGCCCGGGACGAACGGTCAGGCTGGCTGATCTTAACGGCCACCCTACTTTCTACCTGGGCGGCGTCGGGCGCAATGATGACGCTCATGGAGGGTTTTCAGGCGGCCTACCGGTTGCCATCTGGCCGTCCTTTCCTGAAACAACGTGGCGTCGCGATTGTGCTGGTGTTCATCGTCGCCCTGCCCGCCATAGGCTCATCCGTGCTCATCGTTTTCGGCGCGCGCATTGAGCAATGGATGCTGGTTACACCCGAAGAGGACTTGCGGACCTCCGTGCTGCTGGCCTTCGGCCTGCTTCGATATGTTGTCGCTTTAGGGGCCACCGTTTTGGTCACCGGGTTGATGTTCTACGTGGGCCCCAACCGGCCCATGAAATTCCGCAGCGTATGGCCCGGCGCGATTCTTGCGACAGTTCTGTGGTTGCTAGCCACGTCGGTCTTCGCTCTTTATGTGCGACACATCGCCCGCTACAACGTGCTGTACGGAAGCATTGGCGCGGTGATCGCGCTACTGGTGTGGATGTACCTGCTGGCGGTGATCGCTCTGATTGGTTGCGAATACAACGCGGTCAGGGAGCGCTTGTTGGATTGAAATCGATGCCTCGCACGATGCCCTGCGTGGCGGTCTGCGCATAATCGACAATCACCGGCGTTGCCGATTGAGGGCCGCATACAAAGTCGGGCGGCGAGTGGCGCACTTGCACGTGCTTCAAATCGGGAATGACGAGCGTCATCAATTTCCCTGCCGCTTCGATGCGAATGGTAGTCAACGCGCCACAATCGATCTCGCGCAGGGTGCCTTGGACGCGATGGATCTCGTCGCCTGGTTCAATGAACGGGTTCCAATCGGGTTGCCGATGCGGCATCCGCGTGGTCACCAGTTGCAATTTCCCTGAGGCGTCGCGCGCGAACTGCACGCCGGGGTCGGTTTGAGCGATGTAAGTTTCCTGAGCTGCGCGGGCGTGCTCCGCTGTGGTGGAAGCGTGCTCGCTGGCATGCCCGGCGGCGGCCTGCGCTTCATCGCGCTGCCCCAGTTCATTGAATGTGTCCGCCAGCGCCAGCCAATAAGCGTATGCACGCGTTGCCGGGACCTCCTTCATGGCTCGGAACTGTTCCAGCGCGGTTTCATAATGGCCGGCATTTTTCTCGAGCAAGGCTAGCTGGTAATGCGCGTCGTCAAAATTGGGGCGTAAGACAAGTGCGCGCTCGAGCACCGGCCGGATATCTTGCGCCGAGAGACCCGCTCGGTCGGCCAGAATCGCGAAGTTGTAACAGAGCTGTGCATCGGCGATGCCTTGATCGATGGCTTTTTTCCACAAGCGCCGCGCGGCCGCGGAATCGCCTTTGTGCAGCGCGATCGAACCGAGTGCGGCGGAGCTATCGGCGGTATCGGGCAGGGCATTGAACTGCGCTTCGGCGCGATCGAACTCACCTGCCGCCAACAGAACCTGGGCCAGGACGAGCCGCGAAATGGCGGATGGAACGTCGGAAATTTCCACGTGGACCGGCGGCGTGACCACGGCTGGAAGCTGGACGACGGGGAGCTTAGCCTGATCAATCCACTCGTGCAAATCGCGTGTGACCGCGTCAGCGTCCAAATTGGGCGCTGCCGGAATCTGCTGGAATCCGAGGGCGTACTTAGGCGATAGCAGCAGCATCTCGGTGAGAGCCCAGCTTTCGGCATAAAACAAATCCGCAGCGCTACGTTCTTGATTCTTCTGGGATTCCTCGGAGATCGCGAACACATCCGCGAGCGGTATCCAGGTTCGATGCTGTAGCGTGCGAACTCGGCCCGGAAGCGCGCCTCCTAGCTCAGCGCCGTGCTCCGTGATTTGAAGCGTCGCGAAAAATTCAGCCAGGCCTTCCTTTAGCCACGGCGGCAGCTGGCTGGCAGACGTTCGCAATACCAAGTGCGCGTACTCATGTGCGGCGAGGGCAAACTTGGCTGGATCGTCCGTGCCCATAACGATGTAGTCCCGGCCCGGTGCCCCCACGTAATAAGCATCCGAAGTGGATCGCAAACGGTAAGGCTGGTATTCCTCAGGCGCGGCAAAAACAATGACTCGAATCGGCGTCGATGAACTTGCCTTCAGTCCGCGCTGCTGCTCAAAAAACCCGCGAAGTTGTTCGAACCAAGTCAAGATCGCCTGCGCCCGCTGGTCTGTGGACTGCGCGTAAACTTCGAAGTGCTGGCTTCGTGCCAACCGCCATTGCGGAACAGGCGCGGCTAGAGCCGGGATCGCCAGGGCAGCCAACCAGCAAAGCAAGAGCGCCCGCACGGAGTTAGGGAATGTTCCCAGCCATCGCGTCCAGCGCAATGGTGACAACCGCATCCTGATAGTTGCCCGCACCCATCTGCCCTTCCGAAAAAATGGCGTGTTGGGAGATCCACTCAAAGGATTCTTCAAATACTTCGCGAGTGTAGGGCTCAAAGACGATGCGTTCCCCGGGTCCCCAGCGGCGCGTATCCATGCGATCGAGGAACCGAACCGGCATTTCCTTTTTGTAGTGATGCGTGTAGCGCTCCGGCCGAAGGTCGATATCGCGCTGTGCGCGCCGCAGAGCGCGGAAATACTTACGCACGTCCTCCAGATCGGCATCGCCAGAGATCATGGACGCCATCATAAACGTCGTGTCGATCACCTTGCGAAAGCCCAGTTGTTCAAGAAAATAGTACGGGCCGCTGAACAACGACGCTGCCGGAACCTTGCCGTCGATCAACAGCTCCATCCGTTTGAAGAGCAGGCCATCAGCGAAGGACAGCTTGNNCTGCCAGATCGGCGGGCTCGCGCACGGGCGAATCGGGCGGCACAAAAATCCCGGCGGGTGAAACCGAATAGGCGTCGGCATAAAGCTTGCCGTGCCCATTTGAGGCTGCCACATTCACGGTCCAATGACAGGCGCAGCTCACATCGGTGGTGCGGCCTTTTTCGTAGAGCTGATAGGCGCCCACTTTGTTGCCCAGATCGTGCCGCTTTCCATCCTCAGAGACGATCTCGTCGCGGAACTCGTAATCCAAGTCTTCGGCCGCAAAATAGCCCTTCTCTTCCGCTACCCATTCCTGCAGACGCATATGGGGCGCTATGACGAACTTAGGCATGGCATCTCCTTCTGGGGCGCTATTGCTTCATTGTATTCCCTTGCTGCTCGTCAGGTTCCCGTGCCACCGTTGGCTAGTACGCTAAATCTGTGTCCCTGCTGATATGATGCTGGAATGTCTGAAACGCCGGAAGATTTGAAGCGCGAAGCGGATGAGGAAGCAATTCGGAGCAAAGGGCTGAAGTGTCGCCTCTGCGATGAGGATATCCGCACTCAGGGGGACTTGGAATCCTTCGGGAGCAATGATCGGTTGTGCAGCAGGTGCGCTCACAAAGAATCTGAGTAGGCTACTCCATGGAACCTTCCAGCGAACGCGAGAGGGAAATTGCCAATAGGGTTGATAGTAAAGCGAAGGCCATAGCCGAAGGGCAGGGATACTGGGGCGACAATATCATTACCGAGATGAAGGTCGCAGTCCCGTTCGTTATGAGCGGTAGTGAGCTTGACTTCCTTGAGCGGTATATCGCCTGCAAACGCGATACTCCGCAGGCTTAGACGGCTTCCATGAATCTCTGCCATCGCTCCCTTTGCGATGCCCCTAGAGTGATGTCGCCGCCAGCAAGGTAGGGTTCCCTGCTTGTCGCCTGGCCGGGCTGCTAGGCGGCTAAGAGCAGTTTACAAAAAGCCAGCAGCCCTCACTTAGGTAAGAGCGGCGTAGCGGTAGTGCAAAACTGATACTCTCTTGGGATTATGACGCCAGAGCAGGAAAACAACATTGTGCAAGCAATGACAGACATTGGATTGGACGGTGTATCCTGACGCCGATGCCGTCGAAGCGATACGGTCAGTGCTTGGGTGTTCTCACCAGGACGCTAAAGGCTCACTGACGGAGATTTGCGTCAATCGAGACGTACTTGAATGCCGAAGCGAGAGCGGCACACATTCCGAATCATGGCCCAAGTGGAAGACGAGATGGAGATGGGTCAAAAAGTCAAAGTAGCCCCATCAAAACCAGGGACATAGATTTAGCGCACCACCCACCGTTGCGTTGCATGCAGACCTCAAATATAATGCTGACAGTGGCTTTTGCCCGCTAGGAGGGTTCTACATGTTGCGGTTTTCTGTAATTGGTTTGGCGATGGGGATATCCGCCATCGCTGGGACGGGCACGAGCGCGCCCACGTTTAACAAGGACGTTCTGCCCATCTTGCAGAAGAACTGCCAGGGCTGCCACCGGCCGGGCGAAGTAGCGCCGATGTCGTTGATCACCTACAAAGACGCGCGGCCTTGGGCCAAAGCGATGAAGGTGGCCGTTGTCACTCAGAAGATGCCGCCGTGGTTCGCCGAGTTCGGCCATTTCGCGAACGATCGCACGATGAGCCCCGCCGACGTGAATACCTTGGTCACCTGGGCGAACAATGGCGCGCCGGAGGGCGATGCCAAAGATGCGCCATCGCCGCTGACCTTTCCCGAAGGCTGGCAGATCAAGCCCGACATGGTGATCGAGATGCCGAAGCCCTTCCATGTGAAGGCCACCGGGACCATCAACTACCAGAACATCAAGGTGCATGTTAATTTTCCCGAGGACATGTGGGTAGTAGCCGCTGAAATGCGCGCTGGAAATCCGAAGGTGGTGCATCACATGCGGGCCATCGTCACCCCGCCCGGAGCAACCTGGATGTCCAATGCGGTGTACGGCGAAGCATACGAGGAAGGTTCGGAAGCAATGACCGGCGCCAAGGAAGGCACCGACCTGCTGGGCAAGTACAATCCCGGCCTGGGCGCGCAGCGCTTCGACGTCGACGGGGCCGCCAAGTTCGTTCCGAAAGGCTCCGACATCGTGTTCAATATCCACTACACGGCGGTTGGAACCGAACAGGACGATCTGTCCAAGGTTGGCTTGGTATTCGCGAAAACGCCTCCAAAGCGCCGCTACTGGATGTCGCCCGGCACTCCAGCGGCGTTCAATCTTGTGCTACCTCCGGGAGCCGAGAATCAGGAAGTGGTGAGCGAAGTGACCGTAGGCGTGGACAACGCAGAGTTGGTCTATGTGCAGCCCCATATGCACCTGCGCGGTAAAGATTATGAACTGCGGGCGATTTACCCGACGGGCGAAACGCAAGAGATCTTCAAGGGCAAATGGAATTTCGACTGGCAGGTCGGCTACGAACTAGCGAAGCCGCTGCCGATGCCGAAGGGCACGCGCCTGCTTGCGATCGCGCATTACGACAATTCGCTCAACAACAAATACAATCCGGATGCTACCAAGGAAATCCATTGGGGCGATCAGAATTGGGACGAGATGCAGTCCGGATTCCTCGGCATGGTAGTGGATAGAGACACGAATATGTCGAAGATCTTTATCCCCTCGGGCCCCAGTCTGTTACCGCGTGGAAAATCCGGCCCGACGCTGGCAACGGCGTTTGGCCTGACCAAGTAAAAGCAGCTTTCCAGCTTCATTGCGCTAGACTGAGCGGATGCGAATCTTTTTCGCGTTCGCTCTTCTAGTTTCTGGGCTGCCTGCGGGCGCTCAAACTCCTGACTGGTCCAAAGTCAACGACGAAGCCATGCGCCATTTCCAGGCGCTGGTGCAGATCGACAGTAGCGACCCACCCGGCAACGAGACCCACGTAGCCGAATACGTCAAGAAAACACTGGAAGCCGACGGCATCCCGGTGCTGATGGTGGCCAAAGATCCGGCGCGCGCCAACATCATCGCGCGGCTGAAGGGCAACAGCTCAAAGAAGCCGCTGCTGATTATGGGGCACAGCGATGTGGTGCGGGTCGATCCCGCCAAATGGACCTTCCCGCCGTTTAGTGCCACCCGCCAGGGCGGCTACGTCTACGGCCGCGGCACGCTGGATGACAAGAGCGACCTGCTGGCCGCCATGATGACCATGCTGATGCTGAAGCGTCAGAAGACGCCGCTCGATCGCGACGTGATCTTCGTTTCCGAAGCAGGCGAAGAAGCTTCCACCGGGCCAGGAATCGAGTATCTGGTAAACGAACACTGGAATGATATCGACGCCGAGTTCTGTCTGGCCGAAAGCGGCGGAGTGCGGCTAAAGAACGGCCAAGCGCGATATGCCCTGGTGGAGACGACAGAAAAGCAGCCGAAAGGCGCGCGCCTGGTCGCTAAGGGACCGGCTGGGCATGGATCGCGTCCGCTGCGCACCAATGCCGTGGTTCACCTGGCGAAGGCCGTAGAAACGATCGCGGCCTGGGATCCGCCAATGCGGTTCAACGATACGACGCGCTACTACTTCGAAAAGATGGCGACCGTGAGTAGCCCTGAGGAGGCGGCACGGTTCAAAGGGCTGTTCGATTCGCAAAAGGCGCCGGCCGTTCGCGAATATCTTGCGGAGCACGATCCCATCAGTTACTCGATGCTGCACACCTCCATTTCGCCCAACATCATCAAGGGCGGCTATCAGGTAAACGTGATTCCATCTGAAGCCGAAGCGACGCTCGACATCCGCGCGCTGCCGGACGAGAACATCGCGGCGTTCTATGACACGATGCGCAAGGTGATCAACGATCCATCGATCGAAGTGATTCCCGAGACCGCGAACCAGCGGCCGGGCGCAGCGCCGTCGAAGCTGGATTCAGATGCGTATCATGCGGTGGAAGCGGCGTACAAGAGCATCTACGGCGTCATCACCATTCCGCTGATGCAGACCGGCGCAACCGACATGGCGTTCCTGCGCGCCAAGGGCGTCCAGTGTTACGGCATTGGGGCCATGGTTGACGAAGAAGACGCACCGAAAGGCTACGGGCCGCACAGCGATCAGGAACGGATTCTCGAGCAAGCCCTGTATAAGCACGTTCAGTTTTTCTGGCAAGCAGTGAACTCTATCGCAGGAGCTAAACATTAACGGATTGCGATAGACTGATGCGATGCGAAGCTTCTTGGCGCTCGCCTCGCTCATCCTCAGTTTGCCCGCTGTCTCGATTGTGTTGGGGCAAGAGACGGCCAAACCGGCGAAGCTGCCCGTTCCCCGTACCGCTGACGGAAAGCCCGACCTGTCGGGAGTCTGGCAAGGCGGAGGCGCGAGCGGTCTGGCCTTCGCCGTGGGATCTGAGAACGCCAAAGCCGCACGCCCCGACGACCCAGTGGTGGCAAAGGCGCCGGCCGCCGTGGTGCCCAGCCGTTTTGTGCCGCCCTACCAGGATTGGATGCTGCCGAAGCTGAGGGAAATTCGCGATCGAAGAAACATCGACGATCCCAGCGCCCGTTGCCTGCTGGTGGGGGTGCCGCGTATCACGAATGAACCGCTTCCCATCAAGATCATCCAGACTAAGGACGAAATCACGTTTCTGTACGAAACATTTCATGCCTTCCGCGTGATTCCTACCGATGGCCGCAAGCATCCTGACGACATCGATCCATCCTTCATGGGCGATTCGGTGGCCCACTGGGAAGGCGACACGCTGGTGGTGGATGTGGTCGGGTTCAACGATAAAACCTGGGTGGGCGTGGGTGGCGCGACGCTGCACACCGAAGCGCTGCACGTGATTGAACGGTATACGCGCGTGGATTACGACACCATCAATTATGAAGTGACCATCGAAGACCCCAAGGCGTTTACAAAGGTCTGGAGTCCGCCGCCATCGTTCCTTTCGCTGCGTGCAGGCGAACGTCTGCACGAATACGAGTGCATCGAAAATAATGAGGACATCGTGCGTTTTGAGCAGCTGTTGAAGGACGAATCCTTGTTCCGGCGCAAGCCGTAGGCGGAGAGGCATTTGATGCGAAGGTTGAATCTATTGGTTTTGGTCGCTGTTTTGACCTTGGGCCGTGGTCAAGGCGCCGATCCGAAAGTGAAGCCACTCACGGCGCTGGATTACATCGAAATCCAGCAGTTGAATTACAGGTATGCGTTCGCTTTGGACAATTGTTCAAACCACGGCGAGGATTATGCCAACCTCTACACCGATGACGGCCTGTTCGTTGTGGGATTGAACGGCATAGAATACAAGGGCCACGCCAAGCTGGTGGAAGCGGCAGGCGGCCCTACGTGTGCCCGCGTGAAGCAGCCGCATCAAACGCACACTATCGAAAATCTGGTAATTGAAGCGTCGCCGGAAGGCGCTACCGGCAAGTCGTACTTGGTCTACCCAGGCGATCAGGGCAAGCGCGGCGACGCCGATTTCGATGGGCACGTGGGCGGATATCAGGATGTCTACGTCAAGACTCCGAAGGGCTGGCGGTTCAAATCGCGCGTGCATGTATTTCCACCACAGATTCCGGGCGACTACAAAGGCATCCCGAACACCAAGCTAGAGGCCGGCGGCGATAAGTAGCTAAAATGGGGTTTCTCCCCATGAAGATCGCCCTGGCACAAACCAACAGCACGGTCGGCGATCTTTGCGGCAATGCCGAGCGGATCCTTGCATTCGCGCGGCGAGCGGCGGACGGCGGCGCGACCGTAGTAGTTTTTCCGGAGCTTTCGCTCACCGGATATCCGCCGCGCGATCTTCTGGAAAAGGAAAGCTTCCTGGATCGCACCGAGCAGCATCTGGAGCGGCTGGCCGCCGACGCCGCGCCGCTGAACATCAGCATCATTTGTGGAACGGTAACACGCACCGGCGCTCCCACCGGCCTGCCCATTTACAACAGCGCTGCCGTGCTCGAAGGCGGACGCATTACGTTCCGCCAGCATAAAATGCTGCTGCCCACCTACGACGTCTTCGACGAGGCGCGCTATTTCCAGCCGGCGGAGCATCAATCGCCGCTCGCGCTAGGGGACGCCCTATCGGCCCTGACGATTTGTGAAGACATCTGGAACGACAAGCAGTATTGGGAGCGCCGGCGATACAGCCGCGATCCAGTGGAAGAGCTGGCATCGGCAGGCGCGCGTATTCTGATCAGCATCAATGCTTCGCCCTATCACATGGGCAAGCGTGCGCAGCGGAACGAAATCTTTGCTGCTACGGCGCGGCATTTTCGCGTCCCGATCGTGTATGTGAACCAGGTGGGCGGGAACGATCAGCTGCTTTTTGACGGAACCAGCTTCGCCATGAATCCGGAAGGCGAAGTCATCGCGTGCGCAGCCTCGTTTGAAGAAGACCTGGTGATGGTTGACACCGATAAGTTGACGGGCGATCGCCACGACAATTATTCGGACGAATGCGAAGCCGTTTATCAGGCCTTGGCCATGGGAACGCGCGACTATATTCGCAAGTGCGGATTCGAGCGCGTGATCATCGCGCTGAGCGGCGGTATCGACTCGGCGCTCACCGCGGCAATTGCAGTAGATGCCGTAGGCAAGGAAAACGTAATCGGAGTGGGCATGCCCGGCCCTTATTCGTCGGGCCACAGCGTCACCGACGCGCGCGATTTGGCGCAGCACCTTGGCATCCGATTCGAGCTAATTCCGATTACAGACGAATACGGCGTGTTTCTCAAAGTGCTGCAGCCGCTGTTCGACGGAACAGCCATTGGGGTGACGGAAGAGAACCTGCAATCGCGCCTGCGCGGCGTCACCATGATGGCGCTCTCTAACAAGTGGGGCGCGCTGCTATTGACCACCGGCAACAAGAGCGAACTGGCCGTGGGATATTGCACGCTCTATGGCGATATGTGCGGCGGACTGGCTGTCATCAGCGACGTGCCGAAAACACTGGTGTATTCGCTCGCGCGAGTGGCCAACCAGCGCCACGGGAACGCGATTCCGGAGAACACGTTTACCAAGCCACCCTCGGCCGAGCTGCGTCCGGATCAAAAGGATACCGATTCGCTGCCGCCCTACGA
>PKZC01000244.1 GCA_003132905.1 Bryobacterales bacterium
AAGCCCGCTACCAGCGGCGTGTCGGAAACGCGCACCAGGAGCACGCCAAAGAAGTCATTGAACGCCTGGTGCAGATTGTTCGCGAAGACCAGGTAAGTCACATCATCCTGGCCGGAGATTCAGTTGTGATCCCGCTCCTTCAAGAGCAGCTGCCTCCGGAAATGGTCTCCATGGTGGANNCAATATCGCGCTCGCGGATTGGCCGTGGTCGGGCTGCACGAGACGCTCGAAGCCCTAGCCAACGGGCAAGTTGAGGAGCTGCTCATCAGCGGAGCGCTGGACGGGAGCCATCCCGTCCCGGAAGGAGTGGAGGCCATTTTTGCGCCGGAAATCCCCGATTCGGAGGGAGCAACGGAAAGCGACGAACCGCGGCAAGCGTCCCTGCCCGATCTATTGGTTACCAAAGCCAAGCAGACCGGCGCAATCGTGACGTTCATTGAAGACGCCACGTTGCTCGAATCCACCGGTGGCGTCGGCGCGTTCTTGCGATGGCGAACGTAAAATTGCAAGTGGCCCGGCTCCTAAAGAAGCGCCTTCTTAGGATCACACGCCCTGTCCTCCCGCCGTGCGGATCTCACTGCTGAGCGCTTCGTAGTGAACGACCGGAGCCCTGCGTGAAGTGATCCAAAAGCAATGGCTTGCCGTAGAGAAGTGGACGCCAAACGTCTTGGCCCTGGCCCCACCTTGCGGAACACGTCAAATGGTTCGTGGATGCTACCCGCGCCAACGAGAATATCCCCACCCNNGCTGTATGCCATACAGCCCTCTGGAGGCACTCACGCTCGCGGCGAGACAAGGTCACATGACCGGGTACGGTCAAAGCCAGAGCCACATCGGAGAGCGTCAACGAGCAACCTCTGCTGGTGGTTGCAGCGTCACATCACCACTCTGTATCCCGCAGAAATCGCTGCCCTAGTATTTCTGACCGACTCGATGGCTGTTCATTTCAATCGTACGGGCGAGTCAATCTTCTTTGACTCGCCGACTGGGCGTCCACATGCTTAAGGTAGCGTGTATGTATTTCTTCCCGATCGCTAAAACAAACGTGATTACGTTCGTTCTGTTGCTGGGCGCATGCTGGGCGGGCCCCGTCAACGGGCAATCCAGTGACGATCAGACGAAGCCTGACAACACGGCCGTTAACAAGGGCGACGGCAGCCGCGGAGCGGTAACAGCGGATCAACAAAAGATGAACGCAGGGGATCGTAAGATAACCGCTAAGATCCGGCGTTCGATCATGGCCGACAAGTCGCTTTCCGTGTACGCGCACAACGTGAAGATCATCAGTCAAGNNAAAAGACAGCAGTATTTGGTATTTACCAGAACGAAAAGCAAGCGGAACGGACTGTCGACGACCTATTGGCCGCGCGGTTCTCGAATGACGATATTTCGGTTCTGCTCCCGGACAATCAGGGCACGAAAGACTTTGCCCACGACAAGAGCACAAAAGCACCCGAAGGTACGACGGCCGGCGTTACGACCGGCGGAGTAATTGGCGGAACTCTTGGGTTACTAGCCGGTATCGGCGTTCTAGCGATTCCTGGAGTCGGTCCCTTCATTGCAGCCGGTCCGATCANNACACATCAAAGCGGGCGGAGTTCTGCTTTCGGTCCACTGCGATACATCGGAGGAGATCGCTCGCGCGAAAGATTTGCTAAAGCACACAGGTGCTCAAGATATTTCATCGTCTGGTGAAGCCAGCGCGGACTCTCCAGTAGTTAGCAAGGTCGCTGCGCACCGGTAAGCATCGTGTCGAGGTTTGCAGCCCAGGATCTAGTGGTGCAACGTGTAATGAAAGAACGTAGGAGAAAATCAGATGAAACCGAGTACAACGGATGAGATCAAAGGCAAGGTCCACGAAATGAAAGGCAAAGCCAAAGAGAAGGTGGGGCAGGTCACGAATAGCCCTAACCTGGCGGCTGAAGGTCAAAACGAGAAGCTCGCCGGCAAAGTACAAAAGAAAGTCGGCCAGATTGAAGAGGTGTTCGAGAAATAAACGGCCCCTGCAATTCGTGTTTATGCTACTGAGGGCCCGGGTGCGTTCCTGGTTTGCTTGGTGGCACTCACCGAGCCCTGTGCGTTTTGAGGAACCCTGAAGAGCTTCGCGAGAATTGCTCCGCATTGCATGTCGCTCGGCGTCGTGGCTTGCTTCTTGGAACAGTCTGCTCAGAATCGCCCACATGCGTGGATGGATTAAGCGCGGCTTCCCGTCATGACCTGGAGATGATCGTCAGTCGTACAGGATGACATTGAGCAGCGAACTGTGGACTTCCAGGCCGCCGTTGTACTCGATGAATCCCAGCTTCCGGGACCGGTTCATGAAATAGCTGACTCGCGACCGGGTTGTGCCCACGATCTCTGCCAGTGTCTCCTGGTTAATCTTCGGAATCGCTGGCTCGGGTTTGGCTCCTTTCCCGAAGTTGGCCAGCAACAGGAGAACCCGCGCCAGTCGCTTCGCGCTAGAGTTGAACAGCTGGTCCACCAGATCCTCCTCNNCCTCAATCCGAATGTTGCGGGAAAGCAAATGGCGGAGAAAAAGCTCAGAAAAGGCTGGCAGGTCGTGAAGGAGACGAATCACGCCTGCTTTTTCCCGCCGCATGATCGAGCATTCCGACATCGTGATCGCGCTGCCCATTCGGAGGGGCTGACCGGCCAAGCATCCTTCCCCGAAGAAGTCGCCGGTGCCTAAAATGGCCACGACAGCTTCCTTACCTTCTCGGGAAACGACCGTGAGCTTTATCTTGCCTTTCTGTACATAAAAGACGGCGTCTGCCGGGTCGCCTTGGGAGAAAATAATCTGGTTCTTCTGGTAGTCAGTCCGCGCTCTTCCTTTGCCGGCCTCTGCCAGAAACAACTTGGGATCAAACCTCGACGGCGCCCTCGCTTTGATGGCGCGCTTCCTCATTTTTTCTACCGAGTGTACAGCGGTCCAACCTGCATACACGGCACGTGAGGAACTTGAGCGACGGATCAATGTGTCAGATGGTAGGTGCCTACGGTTGTTCCGCTCGGTCGGATCAGTGCGGACATAGTCGGGCAACCCGGCGATCTTGGCGCTTCGGCCGGGGCGCCTCAACCGAGACGTAATGGTGCTTTTCCGGGCCGCAAGGCGGCTGCCCCGATGACTAACACCCAACAAAAGTCCCGCCGATTGATCTCTGTTTGTGCGCCGATTGTGATCCGAAGACCGAGCCAACGAGGACACAGGCTCGGCCCGAACGACGCCGCTCCTAAGATCCCGACGAAAGCCACATCCGCCGGCCCACCCGATTAGGCATCGGGGTAGATATTAGTCCGAAAGGCGGGGCTGGCGGAGAACCGATAATTATTGAACGGTAACATCGTAATCCCGTCCTTCCCACCGATTGCTATTTCGCCAAAAGAAAGTGAAGCGGATGCTGGTATTTTTCAATGAGGACGCCGTGACTGGCAAGTCAACAAAGTCGATCTCCAGAGCATTGACGCTCGATTCGGTATCGTTCTGGGATTTCCAACCATCGCTTGACCAGCGAAGGCGGAACCGCTCAGCGCCGTGGATACGTAGAATGGAATCCTTGCGCATGAATCGCACGTGCCGGTCCGCCTTCCAGACTTCCACGTGTTTGCGATTCTTGCGATCCCCGAGGTAGCGCTGGCGCACTGCGGGGATCGAGTCATAAACTTTGCCATCGGAAGCCGAGCGGAGCAGCTTGATGTACTCAGCGTGAGCCCACATAAGTGGCATGGCGGATCCGGTCGGCTTGCCTAGAGACAAGAAAGCCTCTGGCTTGTCCGCCTCATCCCAAACCTGTTCCGGCAGCAGCCCAGTAGAAGAGGCCAACTGCTCCATCGCCCGGAGATAACACTCAACGCTTCGACCGGCCGCTAGTTCGTAGTGACCTCGTTCGCCGGTAAGCAGTGGCCACGCCCGGCCGACACCGACGCTAGTAAAAGGGCCTCCATTTTCCTGCTGGCCGTAGCCATCGTGATTGTAGCGATGCCATACCGGACCGGCCTTCGTCTCCACTTTTAGCACGGCGTCAATTACCTTAACGCTATCGACAATGACAGGGTCACTCGCTGAACGGATACCATAGCGCACCAGTTCCAGAAAACCGCCATCCACCACGTCCTTCGCGGGGAACTCGCTTGGTTGACCGTAGGGGATGTTCTTGATTTGAAGCGTGCGCGATTCCGGATTTTCGGCATGGTTCGCGTCTCCCACTTGCTCGGGCAGAATACGAATGTAATGCCGGTTAATTCCTGGGCAAATCGACCCTTGGTTGGTTACGGTCCAGTCTTCGATGTGGGACTCCAGGTAGTCCGCATATTCCTCCGCAAACTCCGCCGATGCCGTATCGCCCCTGTCGCGGAAGAGCAACGACGCACAAATCAGAGCGGCGATATTAGAAGCCAGCGTCGAGGGCGAATAGCCGCTTGCTTCTTCCCACCGCTCCTGTTGCGTTACGGGCCCGTTGCGGATCAGATAAGCGGCGCCCTTGCGCACTAGCACGTCCGGATTAAAGTCTCCCAGTCCCTTCTCGCAAAATAGGTGCCAAGCCAGCATGATCGGAAATGCCACTTCATCCAGTTGGATGCCTGTCCAATACGCCTCGCCGGTAACCCAGAAGTTTTGTGCGAAACCGCCATCCTCGTGTTGTGAGACTGCAAGGAAGATCAACGCTCGCAAAGCGGTGGCTGTATCGCCGGCAGCCAGGAGCGCAGTCACGCTGTTGACCATGTCGCGCGTCCATACCAGGTGATATCCGCCCTGATCCTGGTCACCTTTGGCTTCTCCCCAGGGAATGGCAAGGGAGGCAATCAGAGCGCCGGGGTAGGATTTATCCTCGTGCGCCAGCAACAGGCTAAAACTGCTGTGGAACAGGTTGCCCTGGTCGAACGACGAATTCTCCAATGACCGGCGATGAGCCGCCACGCCTTCCCATTGTTCTTTGTAGCGGGTGAGATGTTCCTCAAAAGGCGTGCCCAGGGATTGGAGTAGATTGGTAATCGCACGGTGCTCCGTTGCTCCGAACGCTGTTGCAAGGGTAAATTCCCGCGACTTGCTGAGATCCAATTCGCCGGTGAGAGCAATGTTGCCGTTTATAGCATGATCGAATTGATAATCCATTTGAAAGTCGCTGTGCAGGTCCGTCCACCCATCGCTCTTCCCCACGTAACCACAAGACATTCGGGGAAAGGGGACTGTAGCCGTCATCGCGAGCCACACTCCTTGCTTGCAGGCCATAAGAATGCGCCATCCATTGGCGGTCGTAACATAGCCAGTGTTGCCATATCCACCTACTTGAAGATGCGGGGCACAGAGCGCGTACATTTTCAGTGTCCTGAGAAACGCGTCGTCCGGGCCGGTCAGCCGCGTGCGCTGCAGGAGACAGGGCAAATGCGGATCTGTGATCACATCTTTGCTGATGGAGTAGCGCCCATCCAGTGCTGAATTAGTGCAGTGGAAGCCTAGGGTGTGGGCGGAAAGCCGTTCTACGTTGGTCTTCAGATCCCGTTTCTCTTCATGGAAGAAGCTCTTCCCATCCGTGACCAGGTACTGAAGATCGCGTAGCTGCGGGCGGTCCACCGTCGGGTAATAGACTTCCGTGACAATACCGCCAAACAGTGTGAACCATATCCGGCTCGACGCCGCGTAGGCCGTCCCGACGCCATTCTTGTTCCCGTGGGTCCACCGCGGTTCAATGCCTGGTGCTCCGAAGGCTTCGTTGCTTTTATCACCTTGCCGCTGCATTGCTCAAATCCTCCTCGGATTATCAGCCGGAAAACGAATTGGAAGGAAGCCCTCGCACATCGCAATCGATAGCGAACAGGCTTCCTGAAAGTGGCGCCGCAGCCAACTGTTCCGGCGTCATGGTTTCGCGGGCAGTGGTTACGTAAAGGGTTTTCAGATCTCGGCCGCCAAACGTGCAGTCCGTCGCTCGTGGCACGGGCAGCTGAACGATTCGTTCCAGCTTGCCCTGAGGATCGTAACGATGAATTTGCCCCAGACCCACCACGTTGCTCCAGACGAAGCCGTCGGCATCCACCGTCATGCCATCCGGAAAACCGCCGCTGTTGCTGTCTAGAGTTGCAAATGGCAGTCGGTTCGAAATGGCGCCCGTGCACGCATCGAAATCATAAACAAGAATCGCGTAGCGAAAGCTTTCGGTGTAGTACATCTTGCGTCCGTCTGGGCTCCAGCCGCTGCCGTTGGAACAGATGACATTCGGCTGCATGAGCGAAACAGTTTTGTCCGCATCCAGCCGGTACAGATTGCCTGATGGGGCCGACCAATGCACGGCATCCATCGTTCCGGCCCAAAAACGGCCCTGCGGATCACACTGCCCGTCATTAAAGCGATTGTCGGGCAGATCGCTTTCCACTTCTCCTAGCCGTTCCAGCTTCAACGTCGCCGGGTCAAATGTCGCGAAGTGCTTCCTGAGCGTTAAGACCAAACCGCCGGTCGCACGCAGGGCGATGCAGGTGACGATCTCAGGCAGATCGAAGGTTTGGTTAGGGCCGCTAGAGGGGTCGAAGCGATGGATTTGTTTATTCTGGATGTCGACCCAATAGAGGCTCTGCTCCTCCGGGTGCCAGATGGGAGATTCTCCAACAATTGCCTGCCATGGGAGCACGCACCGGATATTGTCGCCTGATATGGTCCGTACGCTCATGAAGCTTGCTCGTGATGAAGGGCATGATTCCAATAGCCGAGCCATCCAAGATGGCCACTGGAATTCGGACCGCCAAATTTGGTGCTCAGCACACCGCCCGCTGTGACCAGTAGAACGCCGACCAGCGACAGCAAATCGGGGGCGTTGTTCCAGACGACCCAGCCGATGAGTCCGGAGAAGATGACGACGGTGTAATTAAAAGGGGCGATCCGGCCGGCGGTGGCGTGTTTATAGGCAAGGATAATCAGCAACTGGCTCACAGCCATCGTCAATCCAATGCCGCCCAGGAACAACCATTCTCGATAGGTAGGAGTCCTCCATTTCAGCAGCGCAAATGGCGCCGCCGCGGCGGAAGAGTAGAGGAAATAGTAGAACAGGATTCGACGGGGAGGTTCAGTATTCGAGAGTCGATTGACGGCTACCAGGGCCAGGGCTGAAAAGACTGCCGCGCTGATGGCAACGAGCGCAATGGGATCGGATAGCAGCGCCAAACCAGGCTTCAAGATCAGAATCACGCCCGCGAAACCGACGAACAGACTCATCCAAACCATCCCGCCGATCCGTTCCTTCAACCATGCCCAGGTAACCAGAGGAATGAACAGTGGCGCAGAGTTACTAAGCAGAACGGCATTCACCAACGGCATTTTCTTGACCGCCACAAACATCAACACTTGCGAAAGCAGGCCGGCGGCGGCGCGCAGAATATGCAGCCAGGTGCGCGTTGTTCGCAGCTGGGAAACACCTTTGCCAAGAGCCCAGGGCGTGAACAGCAGCAGGCTGATGAAGTTCTGAAACAGTACCAGAATACCGGTGGGTACATCCTTCGCCGCCTTGCCGAATGCACTCATCACCGCTACGCAGGCGAACGCGAGCACAATCAGCAGGGCGCCCAGCACAACAGAACGAGTCGATCCACCCCGTGTGTTCAAAGCAGGTTCGTTCAATGTAGTCTTTCGAGCAAATGATCGCCCACCCGGAGCGCATTGGCGATGATGGTCAGCGAAGGATTAACCGCGCCGCTGGACGCGAAGAACGACCCGTCGACGACATACAGGTTGTCGACGTCGTGGGTGCGGCAATTTGTGTCCAGGACCGATTGTTTTGGATCGGTGCCGAAGCGGCAGGTTCCGTTTTGATGCCCCACTCCTTCTAAAGGAATCCGCTGCTTGAAATAGGAGTGCAGGTGGAACCAGTGATCGGCGTGGCCGGCCTGCTTCAAAACATCGATCCACTTGTGGCGGAGCCGTTCGAACGACTCAACGTTGTTTGGAGTGTAATCCAGCCGAACCCTACCATTAACGATTTGTACACGGTTGTTCGGATCGGGCAGATCTTCCGTCGTGAGCCACCATGGCACGGCGTGTGAAGTCATCAGCTCCAAAACGAAGGTAGGCGTGAGAGGTGGCGCATCCGCCTTCATCATTTCGTGATGAAACGAACCGATCGGTTGGATGTTCCCCATGGGATAGGGATAATCTTTGTCACCGAAGTAGAAGTCATTCAGGGCGAATGTCTTCATATAGGACGAGTGGTTGGGTTCTTGGCCGATCGCCAGAATGGCGTCAGCCTGATGGAACATGAAGTGGCGCCCCACCATATCGGAGCTGTTGGCGAGGCCGTTGGGATGCTTATCATTGGCGCTCAGAAGCAGCAGTGCCGCCGAGTTAATGGCCCCGCAACAAACGGCTACGATATCCCCGGAAAATGTTGTCTTTTTGCCCGAGTCGTCTAACTCCACTTCCACGGCATCGACGCAAGTACCCGTTGCGTTCGTTAGCAGGCGCGTCACCTTCGCCTGCGTGATCAGGGTCACGTTCGGCAGGTGCATGATCTGGCGGATGCAGTTGATATCGGCGTCCGATTTGGCATGCACCAGGCACGGATAGCCGTCACAAGTGTCACAGCGGATGCATTTGCTTTCCACCCGATCCACTTCGTTCAACTTCAATGCCAGTGGGCACGGGAACGGCCGCAGTCCCATGCGATCGAGATCATTCTGAATCTCCTGCATGCGCGGCTCATTTGAGATCGCTGGGTAGGGATATTCCGCGCTGCGCCGCGGTTCCGTTGGATCGATCCCCTGCTTTCCGTGCACGCAGAAGAGCTTTTCGGCCATTGTGTAGTACGGCTCAAAGACGTCGTACTTCAGCGGCCACGCGGGTGAGATGCCGCCTTTGTGATGAAGCACGCCAAAATCTTCTTCCCGCAAGCGGAACATAGCCGCGCCGTACACCTTGGTGTTGCCGCCCACCCAGTAGCCGGTACCGGGATGCAAATCATGACCTTCTTTGTCAGTCCAAACATCTTTGGTGTGGTAACGGTTTTCGAGAAAGACAGCAGTCGTATTCCAGTTGAGTTTTTCCTCCGGCAGAAACGGGCCGCGTTCGAGAATAAGCACTCGTTTACCAGCATTCGCCAGGTGATACGCCAGCGTTCCGCCGCCTGCGCCCGTGCCGACGATAATCACTTCGTAGCGTTCGTTAGATGTCATTGCCGCTTGTCAAGGCTGGCGTCCTCGGGCTGATTGCGACAGGATTGCGACCAAAGATCAAGTCAAGCAGCCAGTCGCTTAGGATGCGCGCTTTCTGGCCAGAGCCCGGCATCTTAGTCAGGTATGTTGCACGCCACATGGCCCAGGCAAGCAAGCCAGAAAAGTTATGCCCATAAATCCTGGCGACGCCCGCGTGCTTTCCGACCAGTGCCAATTCACCCACAGGCTTGTACCGGAAAGGAGTGGCTTTCCTGCCGCGCAGCGTGGCAGCAATGTTGCACGCCACCAGCTTTCCTTCTCGAGTAGCATTCTGGGCGGTAGGAGCGTATGTTCCTTTACCATTGGCATGTGGAACTTCAGCGCAGTCGCCGAGAGCCCAGATTCCCTGGTGCCCTACCACCTGGCAACAGGTGTTGACTTTGATTCCGTCATGCTTGCCCTTCTCACACGCAAGCTGTTCGACAAGAGGGTTGGGCTTCACTCCCGCAGTCCAGATCAAAGTGCGGGCCGGTATGCGTTCACCACCCTCTACTTCGACATAAGTCTTGTCTGCGCCCGAGATCTTGGTCTTCATCCTGATCTCTACTCCCCGCTCTTTGAGCTCGCTACACGCGTAAGCGGCAAGGTGGGGGGTGATTTCGGTAAGCAGGCGATCACCTGGATTTATC
Organism: Bryobacterales bacterium; assembly: GCA_003132905.1. The sequence continues at coordinate 9,816 of PKZC01000244.1, forward strand.
AGGATGGTTCGAATTTCGTCGCCCGGGACTTTCGGGTACTTGCGGAGACTGTCGCGAAGTAAGCCGTTCAAAGCCGCTGTCGTCTCCACTCCACTGAAGCCGCCGCCAGCAACGACGAAAGTTAAGAGCTCTTTCCGTTTGCCGGGATCCTCTTCGACGGACGCTTGCTCCAGACACGCCAGGGTGCGGTCACAGACAGCGACTGCATCTTCCAGCTTCTTCATCGGAATCGCAATTTCCGCCAGACCGGGAATGTCGTGGAAGTTCGTTACCGATCCAATCGCAATGACGATGTGATCGGCCTGATATTGCTTCGGGGTCAGATCGCTTCCCTTTCGGCCCCGCTTCACATCCACCGTTTTCTTTATGAGGTCGATGCTGGTGACCGTCCCCTCGATAAACTGAATACGTGCTGAGACATGGTCCACCGGGTGAACGATGTGGCGGCTATCGAGCTCTCCTCCAGCCGCTTCCGCAAGCAGGGGGGTGAAGAGAAGAAAGTTGTCCTCATCAATGAGAAGAATATCGCCATTGCTCGGGTCCGGAAGCAATCGCGCCAGCTCGCATGCCGCGGCAAGTCCCGCAAAACCAGCGCCGACAATAATGAAGGTTTTGCCGTTCGCCCGCCCCTTGTTCCGCCAGATCTCAGAGCCGTCGGCGAAAGCTTTGCCAGCCAGATAGCCAAGCGCGACACCGCCTCCTGCGTAGGCTAACTTCTTTAACGCGCCCATGAGAGTCAGTAACTACCCGACTGCCGCAACATCCCGCCATCGATGAAATATGTGGACCCCGTAATATACGCCGCCTCGTCCGATGCCAGATACACAGCCAACCCGGCAATCTCCTCCGGCTTGCCCCAACGCTTCAGCGGAATTTCGCTCATTAGCTCCCTCTCCATTTCAGGCATGGCTTCCACATCGGCATCGATCGGTGTAAATACCGCTCCGGGGCCGATGTTGTTCACAGCGATTTTGTCTTTCGCTAACTCGACAGCGATCGTTCTGGTTAGCATTCGCAAGCCTCCTTTACTCACGCATTAGGCTGCGTTCGTGGGCATGGGGAGATCCTCATGAACAGACGAGATATTGATCAGACGGCCGCCGTGTCCCTGCCGAATCATCTGACGAGCAGACACTTGCGAAACCAGAAAAGGCCCAATCAGGTTGATATCCAGAATCTTCTGCAGCTCTTCGAGCGGATAGTCCACGAACGCGAGTTTTTTCTCGACTCCCGCATTGTTGACGACAATGTCAAGCTTGCCGAAGGCCTTCACGGCGCCATCGATCAAATTCTGGACTTGGTCGGGCTTCGAGATGTCAGCGGCTACTGCGACACTTTTCCCACCGAAGGCAGCGATCTGCTCCTGAGTCTTGCTCGCCACATCCGGCTTTCCGATGTAATCGACGACCACGGCGGCCCCTTCCCGTGCAAAGCGAACGGCGATCGCCTGGCCGATCCCGGTTGCTGCACCCGTCACAATCGCAACTTTGTCTTGTAAACGCATTTGAGTATGTCGTTTTTCCGATCGGTCTTAGATTTAGTAATCCGTGGCCGACCCCAGCGTAAAAGGGTTCTCGTTCAGAGGACCGGATCCGCACACGGCCGAACGGCACGCGCTAGGATCAGCCCCCAGCGGTTAGAGGCTCGGGCGAGGAAAATATGTCACACTGCGGCCGACCGTATCCAACTCCGACGCAGCCGTACCGATCGGTTCCCGACCCAGCCTTCCAATGCGCCCACGTCTTCACTGTAGGAGAATCGTCGTCAAAACGGTGTCAAAAAGAGACTGAACCGGCTGCGTTCAGGGGCTGCGCTGGTCTCGCGGATGTCGGCATCCTCGCATTCCATTCGGATGATGCAGTATCCTGGCGGTCGAGGCCGCACTTAACACTTGGGACAGATTCGCATCCTGCTCGCTGACGATCACACCATCATTCGGTCGGGCTTGCGTCTGGTACTCGAGCAGCAGCCCGACTTCAAAGTTGTAGCGGAGGCTGGCGACGGGCGGGAAGCCGTCGACCTGGTGTCGAAACAACATCCGGACGTCGCCGTTCTCGATATCGGTATGCCACAACTCAACGGGATCGAGGCAACTCAGCAAATCGCCGACAAGACACCCCAGACACAAGTAGTCATTCTCAGCATGCACTCGGATGAAGGCTACGTCCTGAGGGCCCTGAAAGCCGGGGCGCGGGCGTACATTCTGAAGAACTCGGCGGAGGCCGATCTGATACGAGCCGTGCGAACGGTTGCCGACGGAAAATCGTTCTTCAGCCCGGTGATCAGCAAGATGCTGCTGGAGGATTATGTTCGCCAGATACGAGACAAGCAAGTTGAGGATCGCTACGATCTTCTGACTTCACGCGAACGCGAGATCCTGCAACTTCTTGCGGAAGGCAGAACCAACAAGGAAGTTGCCAACCTCCTTCAGTTGAGCGTCCACACCGTCGACGCGCACCGCGGCAACATACTCCAAAAGCTGAACCTGCACGGAGTGCCTGAGATGATCCTCTACGCTGTGAGGAAAGGGATCATTCAGTAGCGGCCGCCACCGCGTTCGGGATGGTGACTTTCAGCACTGTACCCTTTCCGGACGCGGACTGGACCTCGAGCCGCCCTCCGAGTTGTCTGACCCGCTCTTCCATCCCCAGCATTCCAAGCCCTCGCGTCTTTTCGGGATCGAATCCGGATCCATCGTCTTCAACGCTCAGAACCAATGAGCCGGCGTCTTGGCGTACTGTGACCACGGCGCTTTTCGCCCCGGAATGACGGAACACATTTTGAAGCGCCTCCTGCGCGACACGGTAGATACAGGTGCGCATTTCGTCAGGCAGTGAATCCGAAACGTTGTCGGCTGCAACCGCGATCTTGACGCCGCTACGGCGGGAGACTTCTCGTGCTTGCCATTCCAGGGCCGGCATCAGGCCAAGATCGTCCAGCATGGAAGGGCGCAGCAGGAGGGCGATATCGCGGATCGAATTGACGCTCGAATCGGCGAACTTTCGAATATTGTCCAAGTACCGTAGACTGACCGCGTCATCCGCTTGGATCCGTTTCGCCAGATTGGCGGCCTCCACGAGCAGTGCGTTCAGGGTCTGCCCCACTTGATCGTGAAGTTCCCGCGAGATGGTGCGGCGCTCTGTTTCCTGCGCATCCACGAGCCTTGCCGACAGTTGCTCCAATGCTCCGCGCGCCTTGAGAACCTCCTGGTACCGGCTGCTGTTCTGTCCCTCAATCCGGATGATATAGAGCAAACACCCAGCGGCAAGCAGAAGGGCCGTCCCCAATGCCAGGTTGAGCGCCCTGCTCAGCCCGGCGCCCAGGTGCTCGAATTCGCTTTGAATCTCGACTTCCGTCGAAGCGGCCTGTTTAGTGTCGATACCTTGCAACTGGGTAGTGATTTCAACGATGGAGGTCCTCAGCGGAAGAATCTCGTCATGGTAGAAGGACGGGCTCCGAGCTGTTCTGGTCGACGCCGAACTCATGGCGCGGCTGATGTACTGCCAATGCCGATTCAGCAAATCTTCCAACCGTTTTACTTGAGCCTCCTCATCCAGGGTGCTCGACCGATAGTTTGCTAAATCGGATGATGAGCGAGACCAAGCATCACGGATTTCCGCAAGGTCGACCTGCGATCTTGGTTGGTCCGAATCCAGGAGATAGTCTCCCAGGTAGGCGTGCGTGAGCAAGATGGAGGTGCGAATGGACGCCAGATGATTGGTACGCTGGAGCGCCGCGTCTCGGAGCAATCTGTTTTCAGTCCGCATTGCTCTCAGCAAATCGACCGCATCGATGGTCGCAAGGAGAAAGACTATGGCCATACCGCCAAACCCGATTATCAGAGCAAGACGCAGGCCCCGAGCGGCCTGATCGTCCCCGGCCGTAGTGGTTCGTGCCCTCTTCCAAAAATACAAAGCCTTCACCTCGGCCCTAGTACATCGTACAGATAG
>PKZC01000039.1 GCA_003132905.1 Bryobacterales bacterium
AGCGGCGGAGCGCAAGGATTATGCATGGTCCTTCCGAAGCTTGACTATAATATTCTACCTTCAATACCCATTTTATACAGTGTTAGCCGCATAATTGTACCGCAAGTACAACAATACTGTGCTCGGACAGGAAGTCTTTAACTTCCCCCGTGGCAAAAGCACCGCTCCAGCCAGCCCTTTTGGAAGGACCGCGGGTGATGCTTGAGGATGAATTCGCCGAGCGCCTCGCGCGTGTGCGCGCGCGTTTTGCCGCAGCGCTCGACGGCAAGATCGGCAACAGCTTCGCCGCGCTGGAGACAATGGCCGGCGGCGGCGAGACGATCGAGATCGTGATTGCCGCCCATCGCCGGCTGCACGAAATGTGCGGCATCGCCGCGACGCTCGACTTTGCTGCGACCGGCAAGGCCGCTGGCTCGGCGGAAAGCGTGATGTGCGCCGCGGCGAAAGCCAAGCGCGCGCTTACGCCGGCGGAGATGGCTACCCTCAAATCCGAGCTCGAGGCGTTGCGGAGGGCGGCGGCCGGCGACTTGGCAGCCTATTCAAATCGGGACTTGTTCAACCGGCCTGCGTGAGCGCTGCTTGCGGTGCGGGTAAAAAGGCGCGCACCGCGGCGGCCAACGTCATCGGATCGAACGGCTTGGGAATCACGCCGGCCGCGCCGAGCGACAGAAAATGCTCAACCTCGCGGGCTTGCGCGCGCGCGGTCATGAACACCACGGGGATCTTGGCGGTCCGGGCGTCATTGCGCAGATGCGTCAGGGTCTCCGCGCCGTCCATCACCGGCATCATCACGTCCATCAGGATGACGTCTGGTTCCCAGGCGGCGGCGGCCACCAAAGCGTCCGCGCCGTTAGCGCAGCTCTTCAGCACTATAGCGGGATCGAGCGCGAGCGACATTTCCACGACCTCGCGGATGTCCGGCTCGTCTTCCACATGCAGCAGCCGATAAGCGTTCATGAGATCTCCCGAACGAAACAAAATCGATTATTTACACGGCGAATAGATCATGCCGGTGTAAACGAGGCATGAAGCGCGGCGGAATTTTCGAAGGTAGAGAAATACGCGCTAAGGAAAGCCCGCGCTGGAAAGATTCGATGCAGTCAATTGATTTAGTCGCGCCGGTGTTCAAAAAGGAACAGTGCAATCTTGCGAAAGTCGACCGCTGCGACGCATAACGCAAATGGCAGGTATCGAACGTTGCCGCTGGCGCGCGCTCTTGCCGGCGGCCCGGATCAGCGCACCATGATGCCGGTATCTGATTCCCATCTTGTGGTGCCTGGATACGATCGCAGCTACCGGAGTGGCAGCACAGTACCGCAAAAATATTTTCATATTGTGCAAGTATGAACAGACAAAATTATTATTTTAGCGGCATCCTGCCAAAACATGATCGCGTGGCGCTTCGTGGAACGAAGACTGCGTGATGCGGCTCAAGTGCGGAATTCGCAGTGCCGCGGTGATCCTGAAATAGGATTACCGGCAAGACGTTTGCATGATTGCGTCGAACGTCCATTCGGGGTGTGCCCGTAGATCGATTGCGGCAGAAAGCCAGTCGTCAATTTTGGGCCATCACCTTGCAAAAGGGAAACGCCTATGAAATCGCCGATCGTAAAGCGGTCCATCGTCATCGGTGGACATAAGACCAGTGTCAGTCTCGAGGATGCATTCTGGAGCGGGCTGAAGGAGATCGCGCTGGGACAGCATACAACCCTGTCGAACACGGTGGCTGAAATCGACCGCTGCCGCCAACAGAGCAATCTGTCGTCCGCCATCCGGCTGTTCGTGCTCGACCAAGTGCGCGCCCGCCCGTCGAACGGCGCCGCAAAACAGGTCGAGGTCAGCGTGATGAACGGCGGCGGCGTCGAATCGCGCGTATGACTTCCGCCAGCGGCGGAACGGAGCGAAATGCCCGTTGACGCCAGGCCGACGCCGGAGATTTTCCGGCTCGCGGTCGAGGCGTCGCCCAGCGGCATGATCGCCGTCAACGGCGACGGCACCATTATCATGATCAACGGCGAGATCGAACGTCTGTTCGGCTATCTGTGCCAGCGGAATCTAAATCTGCGTCATCTGCCGCGGCAATAGGTATGCCCAGCTCGCTTTCGTCATCGGCTTCATCGCGGTCTTGAAATGCTTTAATTTCTGCCGGGGTATCCTGGCGATGAGGTCGCAATTCAGGAGGAGCGGTTTAGATATCAGCTCTGGCTCGATAGCGAACGGGCTTCCCTATTTTTGCAGATCGCGTGCTCCTCGTTGAGGGTGCGAGCGAGAAGGCGCTGTTTAATTGCTTGCTTGCAACCGAATGGCATGATCTCACGGTGAATCGATTATGCGTCGTCGACGTTTTTGGTAAGTACAATATCCACAGGTTCATGGCATTATTAGAGGCATTCGGAATTCCGCACGGTGTGATTCTAGATGGGGACGATGGCAAAGAGCATCATGGAGCCATCAAAATGATTTAGTATGCAACTGCAAGAATTATAAGACATTAGCCAAACCCGTCATCTTCGATAAATGTTACGAAGACTATTTGGGAATCCCAGTTCCAAGCCGCGATGACAAAAAGCCTGTTGAGATTATGAAGGCTGTCACTGGCGGGAAGATCGCTGCCGAGCGACTCAAAGCCCTGCGATCTGAATTTGTTAAGGCTCTGGCACTTACCGAGGTGACCTAGTTGTCAAGGCGCCGCGTGTGCCGAGCCCCGTCCCCAATCTCCAGAATGAGTTTCATCAAGCGCGCGCTTATCTTCTGCAATCCTCTATCGAGCGGGTTTTCTGACACGTCTTCCTCGCCAAAACTGCGCTGTGAGTTTATTTCGCTGCAGAGACCGAGGCGCTATGATTTTTGTACGTGGGCCAACTTGGCCAATAGTTTGCCTCTGATTGGTTGCCCCAAGCCGCCTTCAGGCCACGCCCGAAAGATACTCTGCGACCGCGCCTCTCGGCATCTCCCGCCGTGCTTCCAACTCGATAATGCAGCGCGCCGTCAAATCGGGTGAATTGTAGCAAAGGTGCGCGACCGCGGCTAATTTGCGGAGTTGGTCGCTAGATAAAGTAGAAGCCTTCACCATATTACGGACGTAAACGATGTCGGCCTCCAGAAGCTGATGAAATGGAAGGCGTGGATTGCCCTGGCGAATGGTGGGAGCGATTGACCATTGTTTCAATTCGGCAAAGCAATGCGGCATGAAACCTTGCGCGCGTAGTTCCAAATCTATTTCTCCGTATGTTGGCTGATCTTTATACAGCGGAACAAACGAGACTTCGACCTGCACCGCAACGCATTGAGCTAGTTTTTCACGGCCACCCCGCAGCGCCATCAACTCGCTGCCTTGAATATCCATTTTCAGAAAATCGATCGCTGGTAGGTCCGTGACATCGTCGAGCCGCTGCGTCTTTAGCGGGATAGTTCTTTCGACCTTGCCCCACTCCGAAAAGAGATTGAAGAAAGCAAACGCGTCAGGATCTGGCTTGAGCAGCGACGTCATGCCAGCCGGACAGATATTCAGTACGTGCTCGGCACCATCGGCGATAGCAATTTGAAATACTGTTGCGTCAGGGTAGAGCGCCCGCAGTTCGGTAGCGAACTTGGCGTCGGCGTCAAATGCAAACAAACGCGCCAGGGAGGCACCGAGAACCGGTTGATAGATGGGCTTCTGTCCATAAAAGGCTGCACCAACGTCAGCGACAGTGATCGATTTAGGCTCGATCGATAGAATTTCAGCAATGTTACGCTCCGGCATCGATATTCATCCGTATCTAATTTTGAAAGCAAGAATGACCGCGCATAGAAGCAGTGAAAAGTCATTCGCGACGATCAGCGGGATGTCCTCTGGAATTAGTCCGTACGTTAGCCACAGCAAGACGCCCGCGACCAAAAGTAAAAACATGGCCAACGATAAGTCAGCGGTCGATTTCGTTTTCCAAGTTTCTATGACCTGGGGCAGAAAGGCCAAAGTTGTACAGCAAGCCGCCGCCAGCCATAGATACGTCAATGCGGACATATTCAACCGATCCCGGGAGTAAGCTTCAATGAATACCATTGCCGGTGCCATGCAGATACTGCTGTTTAAAAGAACCCCCCGCGCAGTTTCCCATGGTGCGCGTTAGCATTCACGCGAAATCGCAGATTTGGGCTTTCGTTTGAGGATTGCGTTAGACACATCAACAATAGTGCCAAGACCGAAGTAGGCCGTCCTAATTGGCAGCTTCTTTTATTATTTCAAACCATAAGCACCATGTCGCCTTTTGTGCACATAGCGTCATTTCGCTGCGCCGCAAAATTTGGTCGCTATCGGGGGTAAATTGGACATCGCAATTAGAGGGCGCTAAGTCCGCTTTTAAACCAAATCGGACATCGGGCGGCCTCTCACTGAACTTGCTGAAGCNNTCGCTGCGCCGCAAAATTCGGTAGCTATCGGAGGCATTGCGGACATCGGACTGTGATATTCTTCCTTGTCATATTTGCAGTCTTTCCCTTGCGACAAGATCAAGATCGATCGCGACTTCATTTGCGACTTGGAAAGTAACTACCATTCCAAAACGATCGTGCGTGCAGTCATCGGTCTCGGCAGAAGCCTCGAGCTGACGATCCTCGCGGAAGGCGTCGAGAACGAAGCCCAGCATGGGTTCCTCGTGCAGGAAGGTTGCGATGAGGTGCAGGGTTATCTCATATGGCGGCCGTTGCCGATCGCGGATTACGCCGGTCTCGTCGGTCGTCAAGCGGTTGTTCGAAACAGTTGCGCGGTGGCCGGTTAGAGGGGGGTAGCGTTGGAGAGGTGGGGCGCCGCGTATTTCGTCGACAAAGCTGGGCAAGCAGGTCGAATGAGCAACAGTCATCCGTAGTGGCCGATTTCAATGGGGCGGCCTTGTCGCGGCTGGTCGCGCTCATGATTGCGGTAAACGCTTCTGACACGTGCGTGAGGAGGCGGTCTAGCTTTAGCGTATTGTGAGCTTAGAAAACCTGGAGTGCGAACCAGACTCGCGTCGCCGATCAAAAACCCTTGGCCTGCAGCGTTTTCTTGTCCAGCCGCGGCGGTCGTGTCGGCGCAGTGTGGACCATGTCTGTGGACCAAAGCAAGGCAGGCCGGCGCCGCACGGCCGGCTCGCGCTTTTGGCGACTAGCCCCCCATCTGCCGGATGGTACCGTGATTTGCGACGCGGCGGTGGCGTCGTGCCGTCGCGGAGTTGGTT
>PKZC01000267.1:0-1581 GCA_003132905.1 Bryobacterales bacterium
GTTCGTTCAGCCAGCGTAATGTGTGTAATCCTCCCTAGAAGACCAGCGCGTTGCCTGTCGCGCGGCCGCTCAGAATCAAGGCATGAGCCAGTTTGGCATTGTCATACGACAGCTCTTCTTCAAACCAGCACCAATCAGGTTTTGCATTTTTCCCCAGAAGTTCCATGAGCCGATTGGTGAGCGCGTCGCGCGTTTGATTGACGAAACTGTCCCCGCTCAATCGCCCCAGGTATTCATGGATACCGATCAAGCCGAAAGCCCAAGCGCGAGGCGAGGTGAACTCCGTCAGTGCCGGCAATGCATTGGCGAACAATTGTCCCGCCATCATCTGGAAGCTCCTGAACGGGGATCGCCCCACTGCAACGCCGAGGGCCCACAGAGCACGGCCTTGGGAGTCCTCCGATCCTTGGGCATCCAGCCAATGGCGGTCGAAACTCATGTGATTGTGGAAGCGCTTGGTTTGAGAGTCGAAAGCGTGATGAAGAAACGCAGCGCAAGTGGTCGCCATGCCACGCAGCCGTTCGGGCTCTTCGCCTAATTCGTCCAGCAGCACGGCCAGAATAAATGCGCGGGCATTGTCGTCGGTGCAATAGCCCTCGGAAAAGTTCGGCACTCCGAAAATGGCATGCTGGAAAACTCCAGTGGAATCGGTCATGCGGGAAAGATGATCCAACTTCAACTCCGGCAGCTCCCTTGGTCTCTGGTCCAGCGTCTTGGCGACCAGCGACTTGGTTGAGAGCGCCGCCCCTTGCAGACGCGACAACTCGAACGAACGCATATAGAGCTGGGCCACGTTGCTCCAGATCATCTCGCGCCCTATCCGATAGGCATTCTTGCGCATGGCATGGCGGCGCGTGTCGTCGCGCAGCAGTCCCACTACTTCCCGTGCGATCGACGCGGCGTCGGCAAACGGGACCAGGATGCCGCGATCGTCGGCCAACAGCTCGGCCGCGTGCCAATAGGGCGTGGAAACAACTGCTTTGCCCGCGCCAAATGTATATGCCAGCGTGCCCGATGTGATCTGCGCCTCATTGAGATAGGGCGTTATGTAAAGGTCGGCGGCGCCGATAAATTCCTTCAGATTCTCCAGCTCCACGAAATCGTTGTAGAAGATGACGTTCTTCTCAACCTTGTTTTTCTTGGCCAGTATTTCCAGACTGACGCGGTAGGCTTCGCCATGCTCGCGCAGTTCGTTGGGATGGGTGGCGCCCAGCACAATATAAACAACGTCGGGAAACTCCGCTAGAATGTGCGGCAGGGCGTTGAGCACATNNGGATGGGTGGCGCCCAGGACGATGTAAACCACGTCGGGAAACTCCGCCACAATTTCCGGCAGCGCGTTGAGCACATATTCGATGCCCTTGTTTGGCGAAAGCAGCCCAAAGGTGAGCAACACCACTTTACCTTCCACGCCGAATTGGTCTTTGAAGTAGGTGGGATCCACAAATCCCATGTCGGGAATGCCATGAGCGATCAGATCGATCTTGGCCGGTGGGGCGTGATAAACATCCTGTAGCATCTGCCGGCCCCGCTCGGTCATGACAACCAGGCGAGCTGAGAGCGAGATGAGTTCCTGCATGA
>PKZC01000267.1:1605-15711 GCA_003132905.1 Bryobacterales bacterium
TGATATTGAGGAAGTCGGCGGCCCGCAAATAGGACGATAAGTCCTGTTCCTCAATCTCGAAATGAACCACTTCGGGATATTCATAACCGCCTTTGATGTCGTTGACAGCCACCGCGAAACATTGGCTGGACGGATGAGCGGCTTGGACTGCCGCCAGCAGGTCGGTTGTAAACGTAGCGATGCCGCATTTGCGCGGCAAGTGGTTTCCTACGAAAGCTATCTTGCGAACTTTAGAGGTTTGTTGCATCCGGTATCCTTTCAACGCGCCCCGCAGCGGCAAAAAGTATGAGCTCGAAGCGGGCGGTCAAACCGATCGCACGCTTTCCATGATTTCGTCCGTCCAGACTTGGAAACTCTCCAGAGTATTTGGGCCAAACATGGTCGCTATGGCAACGTCGGCTGCGTCGCGGCCTCGCGCGATGAGCACTCGTCCGATCCTGGGGACATTGTTTCGCGCATCGAAGGTGTGCCAACCTCCTTCCAGATAAACTTCAAACCAGGCCGCAAAGTCCATCACGCCGTAGGGCGGTGGAGTTCCCATGTCGCCCAGGTATCCGGTGCAATAACGCGCCGGGATATTCATCGCGCGGCACAGCGCGATGGCCAGGTGCGCGAAGTCCCGGCAGACGCCAGTCCCTTCGTTGAAGGTCTCCCAAGCGGTCCGTGTGGGGCGGGCGTTCTGATAATTGAAGGCGATATGGTTATGGACAAAATCGCAAATGGCCTGCACGCGCGGCCATCCGGGCGTCGACTGGCCGAATCGAGACCAGGCTGCCTCCGACAACAGATCGGTCTCGCAATACCTGCTGCCCAGCAGAAAAACCAGCGACTCTTCGGGCAAATCCTGTAGGGCGAGTTGGCGGGCCTGGGGCACAGCCACGTCCGGTTGCGCCGAGTCCCTGACCATTCCCGTCCCTTTCAGTCGAATTCTGCCGATGGGCGCCACGAGACGGCTGCACCAGTTTCCGAAACCATCGCGATACGCTTTTATCCGCGTGGGTGGATCGGCGGTGAGAAGATCGTGTGTCACGACGTCCGAAGCGCGCGAATAATGGATGTTCAGCATGAGGATCATCGGCGTCTCTTGCGAACAGTTGAAGGCTAATTCATAGCCGACCTGAATCAACATGCGGGTTTCCCTTTGTAAACGTGGTTCAGTTGAGCGGCCCGGTCCAGCGAGCGACCAACGCTCCTATTCGCGCCGCCGCGCCTGGTCTCAAGCTCCACGCACAGGCTTCGACGCTGATCGCGAATGCACACCACACCTGCCAATGCGAGAGCAGCCCATGGGCGATGAAGAACGCGCCAGTCCAACCTGCATCCATCCCAAACCGCCACGCAGCCAGGGCCCCCGCCGCAGCCGCGACCGGCGTCAGCAACAACCCCGCCAACGCCATTCCGCCGGGGCCCTGAGGCCCCGAGTTATTAGTCAAACGCACGCTGCGTGTCATCGAACTGCTACGGCCTGCCCGATTTGCTCGCCAATGATTTCTCCCGAAACCACCAGTTCCACGCGGCGATTCTGCTGGCGTCCCGCAGCTGTATTATTCGAAGCCACCGGCTGGCTCTTCCCAAAGCCTTGGGAAGTTACCGAAGTGCCTGCTACGCCCTCTTTCGTCAGGTAATCGCGCACCGAGGTGCCACGATCTTCCGAAAGCTTCTGATTATATTCGTCACTGCCGACGCTGTCGGTATAGCCTTCCACCGCCAGCCTCAATCCCGGATGGCCCGAGATGATGCCAGCAACTTTGGCGAGTTTTTCGCGAGCTGCCGGCCGCAGCGTATGCTTGGCCGTGTCGAACAAAACGTCAGACATATTGACGATCAGGCCGCGCGCCGTATCCCTCGTTTCAAGAATCGTGTTGAATTGCAGCAGCAGTTGGGCCCGCAGTTGCGTCCGCTCGGCCTCAGCCTGCGCCTTCTCTTTGGCCGCGCGGTCCATTTCGGCCTGGGCAGCGATCCTCTGCGCGTCGTTCTCTTGTTTCAGGCGATCGGTTTCGGTGTTGGCCGCGACGAGCTTCGCGTCATTTTCCTGTTTCAGACGATCCGCTTCGGCTTGCGTGGCAACCTGCGTGGCCAGCGCCTTGGCGTCGTTCTCGCGTTTCAGGCGATCCGCTTCAGTCTGTGCCGAAGCTGTTTGCGCGTCGTTTTCCCGCTTTAAGCGCGCTGCACTCTCCAATGCGCTCAGTCGCGCCTGCTCCGCTTCTCGCTTGACTCGATCGGCTTCCGACAACGCTGCCGAACGGTCGCCCTCAGCGCGGGCTTCGCGATCCGCTCCCGCTTTGCGCTCGTTGGCTAAAGTTTCTTCTTCGATCTTCTTAACGGTGATGATACGGGCGTCCTCCGCCATTTGGACGGCTTCGCGCGCCACGGTGCCTATCGGCTTCTTGCCGGCTTTGCCAATCAAATAGCCTTCGGCGTTCTCTAAACCCACCACAGCCTTGTGGAATGTGTCGCCAGCATACTGCTCGGCGCCCGTCCAGCGGGCGATTTGTACCGCGTTACGCGCTTCGTAAAGCTCTAAAGGCACTTTCGAGTTGAGCTCTCTGGAGCGAATATCGCCCGGCTTCACATTCAATACGTATTGCCCTCTTTGCAGCAGTTCGTATTTCGCGTCTACTTCTTCGATGGTCCCGACGGTATCTTTCCTGACGAAATTCTCCATCACCACCACGTNNATTGGAGCTCGGTGGTCGCGTCCAATTTCGTTTTACCGCTGTTGTTGAGGAGAACTTCCCCGACATTCGTCGCGCGCCCTTCCGGAGTGATAGCCCACATGACATAGGTCAGATACTCGGGCCCGAACTGTGTGGCGGGGCCAAGCTTTTCCATGTCCGCGTCGATCTTAATGACGCCTTGTTTGCTCTCCACCTTCGCCTCGCCGCGAGCTTCCGGCATCAACGCAGTCCCCCGGAACCCAATTCGGGTGGATCCGCTGCGATGGTTGTAGTTGATGGCTTTTGTAGTCCTGGCTACAACGGTAATGCGATAGATCGGCGTCGTCGCGCCGTTTTCAATGGGTTGTTGAGTTGGATTGGGAGCCTGTGGCGCTTGGGCCAAAGCCAGCTGGGCCAGTGCGAGTCCGCACACCGCCAGGAATAAACTTGTAAACTTCATCTTTCTGAACCCTCGATCCTTTTAGCGACGCGCTTCAGATGTGCACGAGCGCGGCCAAACCCACATTGCCGGCCATCCGTTGCAGTTGTTCGCCAGGCGCCCGGAAGGCCTCCAATGATGCTTGTCGAGGATAACCATATACGGTCAGGTGACCAAGTGTGGTCAGCAAAAAATAAGAGCCGTGGTGTGTATCACCGCGGCTCAATATGTCTTCGAAAGACTTCTAACGAGTGGAGGTTGTTTCCACGTGCTCGTGTCTCGAGTATTTGTTCAGCAAAGCCAGTAATTTGGCCGCCGACCGGGGCGCGCGCGTATGTTGCGTCACGATCTCGCGATTCTCCAGTTTTTGGCCGCCATAAAGCTTGGCGTTATCGTCCAAGTCCTGCCGCAGCGTGGCGCCTTCCAGTGCCACTCCGGCAAACAAGCCTTGCGACCTGGACCAGGACAGAATTTCTGCGTGCAGCTGGGCATCGGTCTGCGCCGTCGCGGTGCGTGTGAACTTACTCAGATCCGCCGATTTGGAAACCGAAGCTGCCGCCTTCGATGCGGACCGTACCAGGCGCCGACCATCCGGTGCCGTTCTTACTCCGGCAAGAAAGGTACCCTTTGCCGTACTTGGCGCCAACCACAAAAGCAGCCGTCTTGAGCGCCGGAACAATTACGATGCAGTGAGCGTTCTCAAGCAATTCTGCTGGGATGCCTTTATCCGGCGCCGACATCACCTCGGTAAACACGTCAGCGGCCTCATTTAGCCGCTTAGCCGACTCGGAAGCTGCGACAGCAACGGCGCAAGGGCCAAAGTCTGCTCTCGATCTCGGTTCCAACGGTGCATGTTGCCAGCCAACTACTCGCGCTTTAGCGGAACCCTCCCAGCAGGTATGCAATCAGGAGAATTATGACGATGGTTCCCAATCCTATTCCAGCTCCACCTCCCACTCCCCAACGGCTGTGGCCGTAGTATCCTCCGCCGCCGCCAAATAGCAGCAACAAAACAATGATCAGTATCAACATGGTGGTGCCTTCTTTCTTGTGAAATATCGCGCCTATGGAACTCGCGGGGGCTGCACCGGACGGCTATAGCCGGACAGCCGGGTTCTCATCGGCCTTGGATTGTTCCAAGGCGCGCGACCACTCGTCCGCCTGTTTCTCGGCTTCCGCCTTGGCGATTCCGTATCGCTCCTGAATTCGCCCGACTAACTGGTCCTTTTTGCCGGCTATGGTTTGCCAGTCGTCATCGGTGAGCTTTCCCCAGCGCTCTCGCGCCGACCCGGTAACTTGCTTCCACTTGCCTTCGATTTGATCCCAGTTCATGCTCGTAACTCCTCTGCGGGTGCTAAGAGCATGTGACGCGCCATTTGGACTCCAAGGGATCTGAGGAGCCCGCCATGCTCACCCCACATGGGGACTAAAGATCCTTGCGCGAGATCTCCAGCTTGCGCATCATGGCGTTCAACGTGGTGCGTGGCAATCCCAGACGCGTGGCCGCGGCGCTGACCACTCCATTGGATTCCCGCAGAACCCGAATGATGTGATCCCGCTCCACTTCGGCGAGCGACGCGCCCGTAGGCACTTCGACCGCATCGGCGCGTATCTCCGCCAAAGGCGCGCGCAGGGTGGACCCGGGCGACAGAATGACCGACCGTTCGATGAAATTCTCCAGCTCCCGCACATTCCCCGGCCAGGGCCACGCAACCAGCGCCTGCATGGTCTCTGCGGGAATTTTATCGATCTGCTTATTCATCTTGCCGGCGTAGGTTTGGGTGAAGTGCCGGACCAGCACGGGAATGTCTTCGCGATGTTCGCGCAAGGGGGGTATGGTGATGGGAAAAACCTTCAACCGGTAATAAAGATCGCTGCGGAAAAGCTTGTCTCCCATCATCTGGGTGAGGTTGCGATTGGTGGCAGCCAACAGCCGGACATCGATAGGAATGGTGCGCGTGCCGCCCAATCTTTCGAATTCCTTCTCCTGTAAAGCTCGCAGCAATTTCGGCTGAAGCTCCAAGGGGATGTCTCCCACTTCATCCAAGAACAAAGTTCCCTGATGCGCTCGCTCGAAGCGCCCGATCTTTTGCGTCAAGGCGCCGGTGAACGCCCCTCTTTCATAACCGAACAGCTCGCTTTCCAAAAGCCCGGTGGGGATGGCAGCGCAGTTCAGCGTGATAAAAGGACGGTTCCGGCGGCCACTCATCTTGTGGATGGCGCGTGCCACCAGTTCCTTGCCGGTGCCGGTTTCGCCCAACACCAACACTGTGGCGTCGGTAGGCGCTACGATTTCCACCTGCCCCATCACGCGCTTTAACGCCGCACTGGTGCCGACAATCTCCTCGTATTCCTGCGAAGCGCCGGGTTCGTTGGTAATCTTTTCGGCTCGCTCGCGCTCGGTCAGGTTCTGCACGAACGTAATCCATCGAAAGGGAAACGGGGGTAACGCGGCGCTTGCCACCAGAACTCGCACGCGCGTCTCATCCTTGCGAACGTATTCCATTTCAAATGGCGTGCACGCTCCATGCAGCAGGCTCTCTTCGTGAGCGTGTTCCTGCAACGGAAGGTACTCCGGCGCAACGATATCGGCCCAGTGCAGACCGGCGATTACGTCCTCCCGGCTGTATCCCAGCATGTTGAGAAATACATCGTTCGCCTCGAGAATGCGGTCAAATTCGCCGGATACGATGCCTGCGACGGTCGATTCAGCCGGAATCAAGGGCGAGCCGGCCCGCTTGCTGAGGATTGATTCTTCTCTGCGATGGCGCGTAGTAAAATCCCGCACCACGCTCGCAAAGCCCTGCAGCTCCAAATTCTGGTCTCTCAGAGCCGATGTCAGCGTATTCGCCCAGAAGCGTGCCCCGTCCTTTCTCTTATGCCATCCCTCAATTCCAAGATGACCCTCGGCAGCGGTCCTTTTCAATTCGCCCTGAAAATCCACGCGCGGCTCCTCGTTATCCAGATGGAGGCAGCTTGCCGGTTGACCGATGATTTCTTCACTTGTGTAGCCGTACGTGCGCTGTGCGCCCGCGTTCCAGGCGATTATTTTGCCGTCCGGATCGAGACACAAAAATGCATAATCGGCGGCCTCTGCGTCGCTGGCTTTCTCGCTCAGGCCCCAAACGTGACGCCCAGGTAGCACTTCGTTCAGTGCGGGGACGGAAAGCTTGCCCACCAAGGCGAGATCGTCGATCGAACGACCGATCATCTTGTCGCTCGAAATCCCGAGCAGCTTGCAGGCGCCCGAACTTGCGTCCACACAGCAACGGTCGTCGTCTGCGATCACAATGGGTTCGGATTGATGAGAGAGGACGGCCCGGAGCAACAGCTCCAGTTCTTTCAGGCCATCGTTCACCAGCCAGCTACTGGTTTCTTGCTCCGAGGCTGCGGAGTGCATCGAGTCTCCTTCGCCCCCGTCGATCCAGGAAACCGGGTCTCTAAAAGACTAGTGTTTGAAAGTCTCTTAAACAGCGGAGAGCCGAGATAGGCGGTAGGCTTCATTCTACCATCGATCCACGCAATGACAGCAAAATGATTGATCGCATTTGGTCATGCGACGCTCCGTGGTCAAGGGCATTGTTCACCCGTCTCAGCAAGTTGCGTGGTCCTTAGCGGAAAACATCCTAGGGCACGTTGGGCAGTGAATTGCCTGTTCTTTACCTTGAGGAGCATCCGAATGCCGTTGATAAACTTAGTTTTTGCGTTGATTTTGGTGGGTGTAGCGCTGTGGCTGGTGAATCGCTTTATCCCGATGGCGTCCAGCATCAAGACCATTCTCAATGTCGTGGTGGTGGTTGCGGTTGGAGTTTTCGTATTGAAGTCCGCGGGACTTTGGGGAGACGTGAGCAGTTTTCGAATCGGGCGCTAACGGTTTCCGTCCGGTTTCCATATGAAGGCGAACGACAAAAAGTTTGATCTTGAAGTTTTTCTAGCCGAGTCCGGCAAAGGCAGGACGCTGGCCGATTACGCCAAGAATCAGCAGGTCTTCCTGCAAGGGGCTCCGGCCGATGCCATCTTCTACATCCAGAAGGGCAAGATCAAGCTCACGGTCGTCTCCCAACAAGGCAAAGAAGCCGTGGTTGCCATTTTGGGTGCCGGTGACTTCTTTGGCGAGGGATGCCTGGCCGGCCAGTCTTTGCGTATGGCCAGCGCCACCACCATGCTGGAGTGTTCGATCCTGCGGATAGAAAAGGCGGGCGCCATCCGCCTGCTTCACGAGCAACCGGCCTTTTCCGAACTCCTGCTCCACCACATGCTGTCCCGCAACATTCGGATTGAGGAGGATCTGGTGGATCAGCTCTTTAATTCCAGTGAAAAGCGCCTGGCTCGAGTGCTCCTGCTGTTGGCCAACTTCGGGAAGGAAGGCAAGCCGTCGCTGGTGATACCCAAAATCAGCCAGGAGACGCTAGCCGAGATTGTCGGCACCACTCGCTCGCGAGTCAGCTTTTTCATGAACCGGTTCCGAAAGCTAGGATTCATCCAGTACAGCGGCCTATACGATAGCGGTCTGGAAGTGCATAGCTCGCTGCTCAACATCATCCTGCACGACTAACGGCCGATGCCGGAACGGAGCTATTGGCGGGCAGAGTGAAATAAAACGTCGCACCCTCTCCCTGTGCCGCTTCTGCCCAGATACGGCCGCCCAGCCGCTCGACAATACGCTTGCACGTGGCTAGGCCGATGCCGCTGCCCGGCGTATCGGGGCCATGCAATCGTTTGAACGGCAGGAAAATCTGTTCCGCATATTGGGGGTCGAAGCCTTGACCGTTATCGCCGATGAACACAGTCCATTCCCCCTTCTCCTTCTTGGCGCCAATCTGCAGACAGGGCGGCTGGTCGGAACGGAATTTGATGGCGTTACTGATCAGATTCTGAAACACCAGCGTCAGTTGGTAGCGATCCGTCCTTAGGGTGGGCAAAAGCCCGAAGTTTACCTGGGCGCCGGTCTCCTCAATGTCTTTTTGAAGGTTGCTTAACGCCATTTGCAGCGGCTCTCGCAACGATACTGCGGTTCTCTTTCCCGCTCCCCCTACTTGCGCGTACGCCAGCATGTCGCTCATCAAGGCTTGCAGCCGTTGAAGATTGGCTGTAGCCAGCGCCAATATTTGACTTTCGTCGTCGCGCAGCTTTGCTTCCGTTTTCTGCTGCAGCAATTGTAGAAGCATCATGGCCGAATTCAGAGGGGCGCGAAGATCATGCGCGGCTACGTACGCAAAACGCTGCGCATCTTCGTTGGAACGTAACAGCTCTTCCTCGATTTGCTTTCTCGCCGTGACGTCTTCCAGGGCCAGCAGGATAAGGGCCGTCGGATTTCCTTCGCGCCGCAGTCTGCGAGCGCTCAACGACATCGTCAGCCGCCCCAGCGCCGGAAAATCGTGTCTTACCTCAAAATTCTCGACTGCCTTGTCTTTGGACAACACGTCATCGAGCAGTACACGCAACTCCGGAATATCCCATTGCCCGTCTCCAATCTCGTAGAGCAGGCGTCCTTCCGTAAGAGCGGGTGTAACTCGAAAGGTCTCATAGAACGATCGGCTTGCCATTTTGATTCGGAACGTCTCGTCCAGCACCAGCAAAGGTTCTCGAATGGTAGCGACAATCCCCTTCAAAGCAATCAATCGGGACAGAGTCTGATATGCGGCTGCCGCGAATTCCCCCAAGGTGGTCAACACCCTGGCATCTTCACGATCGAACTGCCGGCTCTCGTCATGGGAGATAACCCAGAGGGTGCCCACTGCTTCCCCGCCGACGTGAAAAGGGACGAGCAAGGCCTCCGCGATGCTTGGCTTGACGTCGGCAAAATATCTGAAGTGACGGTCCAGATGCGACATCAGTTGTATCTGGTTCGTATCCAGTACGGTGCCGCACGGGCTGAAATCGCGTGGGGTTGTGCCCCATAGATGCGGCGCATACTCGCCCGCAACTCCGTGCCAGCGAAAGATCTTGCGGCCGTTTTCGTCCTCCAGCAAACTAATCCCAGCTGAATGCGCATGGCACAGGGTGAGCGCTGCTTCTACCAGTTGCTGGAGAGTACGCTCCGGCGAATCTGCCATAGTCCGAGCCAAGCTCACCAGAGCGCTAATGACCGCCGCAAAATCTGGCTGCCGTGGCTGTCGGCGATTCAATTCATGGGTGTGGATCACTGATTCCAAAGGGACAGAAACGTCAGACACCGCTGGAGAACCCATGAAATGACCTCCTTGAAGAGAATGTTCGCCGGCCGATAAACAAAGAACCTCGACGCTCAACGTAACACGTATGCCCAGCGACAGTCTGTTCAAAAGCGCTCACCTCGGCAATCCGGTCTGCCATCGATTTCTTCAGTTGAGCAATTGTGAACAGACGGAACTAGGGTAAATCCCCGATACTTCATTAACTCCCCGTTTGAAGTTACTCAAGCGTCACCCCAGGAGTCGCAGCCATGACTGACGAGAGGCAGCGCCGAACCATTTTGGTAGTGGATGACAACCTCGACATTCGTGGGTTTGCGAAGAAGTTCTTGGAGATCGCCGGATACGCCGTTATCACCGCCGCCGACGGCGAAGAGGGAATCCGTTTCTACCAGGAGCATCAATCGAGCATTGTGTTGCTGCTTACCGACGTGAGGATGCCCAATATCAATGGTCTGGAGCTGGCCCATCGCGTCCTCAGCATGGATTCCAATCTGCCGGTTCTGCTTATGTCCGGAGACGCCGGGTGCGATTGGCCGGGCCTGGAATGCGTGCCGAAGCCTTTTCGGCCCGCCGATTTGATCGCAACGGTGAGCCGCGCGCTGCATGCGAAGGCGCAGCCGGTCTCGGCTTAGCTGGTTGCCAATTTCGATGGATTCATTCGCCAAAGTTCTCTCCTTCCCGGAAGTACATTTCAGCAAGACAGTTTCGAGCGGCCCCATTCTGGACGAGCGCCGGTTAAGGTTCCGTTATCCACTCGATCTGAGAGTTCGCTTCCAATCCTCTGTGGCCGGGGCCCCGTTTTCAGGCGCCGGGTTGGCTGTCAATGTGAGTAGTGGAGGAGTTTTCGTGGCCTCCCATCACCCCGTCGTAATAGGAGCGCTGGTGGAGATGAGTATTGAATGGCCTTCCAAGCTGGATGGAACGATTCCTCTTCAACTGGTTGCGGTTGGTCGAGTGCTGCGTCACGGGGTAGCGCACTTTGCAGCCTCGTTTGACCGCCACGAATTCCGCACTCTCAGAAGTCCAAGCCGCACGCCAGATGGGGTGACCACCTTGTTGAACGGCCGCCCACGCTATCTGAAGTGATTGGCGGATCGCCTAACGAACTTCAATGATGTACCGGCTTCACTGTATGGAACTCACGATATTCCTGGTGCTGCTCCGTCTGTCGTGATCCTGGGCAGATACTGTTACGGGAACAAGCAGGGCCGCACCCAATAATAGCCCGCTCAGTATTCGGAACTGCCTCATCATCTCACCCCAGCTTGCGCTAGGCACGTTAACCCCGTCGGGCTCTGGCGATGGAAGTATTATGTCCGAGGGCCCGCTCGGCCGCAAACCTTCGACCTCATTTGGTCATCTGACACTATGCGGTCATTCCCTTGGAAGGAAACGCTCTTCTGCCTGCGCCTCCCCTACTGTTATTGCTGGCCGAAATGCAGCTATGCCCGACGGAGGTACGAGTGCTTTTGTTCAGCACGTGGGAACCGCTCACAAATTTTGAATCGGAAGAAGAAATAGGAATGAATCTGTTAAAAGCAGTACCGACCGTGCTTTGTGCGGCGGTCATCGCTATAGCGTTCTCTCCCAGCGTGAAAGCCGACGACTGGAACCGCAAGACGGTGGTCACATTTAGCCAGCCCGTGGAGACCCCCGGTATCCATATGCAGGGATGGGCCGTGCTGCCTCCCGGCACCTATGTTTTCAAAGTGCTGGACTCGAAGTCGGACCGCCATATCGTCCAAATCTTCAACCAGGACGAAACGATGATCTACGCCACCATCCTGGCCGTCCCGAACTATCGGTTGAAGGCAACCAGCAAAACCGTGCTGACGTTTCGAGAGACGCCGCCCGGCCAGCCGGATGTGCTGCGGGCATGGTTCTATCCCGGTAAGAACTTTGGAGACGAGTTCGTGTATCCAAAGGCCAAGGCGCTGGAGCTAGCCAAGGTGACCCACTTTCCGGTTCTTTACACCCCGGTTGAGATTACGCCCGAGGTCACGGCTCCCATCACATCCCCGGACGAACCGCTGGTTGTGGCACTGAAGCAGGCTCCGGTTCTGGCAGTGAGGCCTACGGGAGAAGATCTGCAGATTACCGAAGTGGTGACCGCGCCGCCCGCCGAAGTGCTGGTAGCGCAGAATGAGGCGCCAGTAACCGCTGAGTTGCCGAAAACGGCCAGCCCGATGCCGCTAATCGGGTTGTTTGGACTGCTCGCGTTAGGCGCAGCCTTCAGTCTCAGATTGGTCCGCACGCGCGCATAGTAGTTTGACTTTTGGATGCGCCACCCCGGTGTGCCGGTAACGGGCCGGGGCGTGCTAGAGAAAACGAGATCCGCGGAAGCAGGAATATTAAGATGCGACAGAGAGTCATCCCCATATTGGCAGCACGGGCGCAGGGTGCGGAGTTAGAAGGGGAAGACTGTTATAAAACCAAGGCGCGGGGCATGGCGGTACTCACCACGCCATTGCTGAATAAAGGCACGGCCTTCACCGCGGAGGAGCGCAAAGAACTGGGTCTCACCGGCCTGCTGCCTCCGGTAATCAGCACGCTGGAGGCGCAAGTGAAGGCGGCCTACGCTCAATACCAACGCCTTCCCGATCCTCTCAATAAGAACATCTATTTAACCGCGCTGCACGACCGCAATGAGGTTTTGTTCTACCGATTGCTGGCAGGGCATTTGCGCGAGATGATACCGATCGTCAACGACCTGACGGTGGGAATGGCGATGCAGCAATATCACCATGAGTGCCGGCGTCCGAGAGGCGTCTATCTCTCGATCGACCATCCGGAAGCGATCGAAGAGGCGTTCGAGAACCGGGAAGCCGGGCCCGAAGACATTGATTTGATCCTGGCCACCGATGCCGAGCAAATCCTGGGGCTTGGCGATTGGGGCGTGGGCGGCATCGAAATCTCAATCGGCAAGCTGGCGATCTATACGGCGGCAGGCGGCATCGATCCCACGCGTGTAATTCCGGTGATGCTGGATGTCGGCACCAACCGCGAAAGCCTGCTCAAGGATCCCATGTACGTCGGGAACCGGCATGCCCGTGTCCGGGGCGAGCGCTACGACGCTTTCATCGATGCCTATGTCGAGACCGCGAGCAAGCTTTTCCCCAACGCGCTGCTGCAATGGGAGGACTTCTCGCCAGGCAACGGACGCCGCATCCTCGAGAAATACCGCGGCCGGATGTGCACCTTTAACGACGACATGCAGGGCACTGGAGCCATCACCCTGGCGGCCGTGGTTTCCGCTGTGCGCGTGTGTGGGTCTCCCATGCGGAACCAACGCGTCGTGATTCTTGGCGCCGGAACCGCAGGTTTGGGAATTGCCGATCAGATCCGCGACGCGATGATGCGGGAAGGCCTTTCCAGGGAAGATGCAACCGCGCGCTTCTGGTTGGTGGACGAAGCCGGCCTGCTGATCGACGACATGGGTGAGCGGGTGCGTGATTATCAAGCGCCCTATGCGCGCCCGGCGGCCGAGGTGAAGCGCTGGAAGCGCAACCCGGATGGAACCTGTGCCTTGGCCGAAGTAATAAGCCAAGCGCGGCCCACCATGCTGATCGGTGTTTCGACGGCCGGCGGCGCTTTCACCGAAGCCATTGTCCGGAACATGGCGAAGCATTGCGACCGTCCCATCATTTTTCCCCTTTCCAATCCGGCGCCCATGGCGGAAGCCACGCCGGCCGACCTCATCGCTTGGACCGAAGGCCGCGCTTTGATCGCCACGGGCAGTCCATTCCAGCCCGTAACCTACCGCGGAGTCACCTATGTCATCGGCCAGGTGAACAACGCGATGTTATATCCCGGCCTCTGTTTGGGCGCTATTGTCTCAAGATCAAGCCGCATCAGCGATAACATGTTCGCCGCGGCGGCGAATGCGGTCTCAAGCCTGGTTGCGGTACGACTGTCGGGCGCGTCGCTGCTGCCCCATGTCGACGACTTGCGGATCGTTTCCCTGACCGTGGCGGTGGCGGTGGCCGAAGCCGCGGTCCAGGATGGTCTGGCGCGCGTGAAGTTTAAGGACATCGTGCAACAGGTGGGGGACGCGATGTGGGAACCGGAATATCGAGAGATTCGAGCCATTTGAAAGCGACTCTCTTAAGCAGCCTCACTCTAACAAATCAGGGCCGGGAGGCCTGAACCTATGAAAATTCGTCCGTTGTATGACCGCGTTGTAATCAAGCGAGTTGAAGAAAAGGGAGATGCCCTGCGAGGCGGACTCTATATTCCCGATTCCGCCAAAGAAAAACCCCAGGAGGGTGAAGTGATGGCCATCGGAAAGGGCAAGCGCCTGGAAGACGGCAATCTGGTGGCGCTGGATGTTCAAGTTGGCGACCGCATCCTTTTCGGAAAATACTCCGGAAATGACATCACCATCGAAGGGACCGAGTACATGATTATGCGCGAGGACGAAATCCTCGCGGTCTTGGATCAGCAGCCCGTGGCTGCGAAGAAAGCGAGCTAAATCAAATGGCAAAACAAATCATTTATGCAGACCACTCGCGCCAGGCCATCCTGCGCGGAGTGAACCAATTGGCTGACGCGGTAAAGGTCACCCTGGGCCCCAAGGGCCGCAACGTNNGCGACGGCACCACCACGGCGACAGTCCTGGCCCAAATCATTTATCGAGAGGGCGTCAAAGCGGTAACATCCGGCGTGAATCCAATGGCCATGAAGCGCGGCATCGACAAAGCCGTCAAGATTGCCGTGGAAGCGGTTCAGAAGATGTCGAAGCCCGTTTCCGGCGACATGATCGCTCAGGTTGGTAGTATTTCGGCCAACAGCGATGAAACCATCGGAGGCATTATCGCCGACGCCATGAAGAAGG
>PKZC01000222.1 GCA_003132905.1 Bryobacterales bacterium
GAGCGCCAATACCTCGATGATGTTTGGAGTGGCACGCCCGTTACCCGGATCGACGGGCAGCTGGACTGGGGGCAGCTCGCGGGATTGCTATCGAACGCGCGCGTCTATATCGGGCCGGATACCTCGGTGACGCATTTGGCGGCCGCGTCAGGCTGCCCGACCGTCGCACTGTACGGGCCGACCGATCCGCGACTCTGGGGTCCGTGGCCNNCCGACCGATCCGCGGCTTTGGGGCCCGTGGCCGGTCGGCGGCATGGACGAAAACTGGGCGGCGGCCGGCGTCATTCAACGCCGCGGCAATGTCTGGCTGGTGCAGAACGCGCTGCCCTGCATGCCGTGCCAACTCGAAGGCTGCGAACGGCGGCTCGATAGTTACAGCCGATGCCTCGATGAGTTGTCATCGGAGCAAGTCATTGCTGCAGTGGATCAGGCGCTAAGATAATTCAATTGAAGTTTATGTTACCTGTGATTGCGGAATTTTTCGGGGTACCGCTTGCCGGCGCAAGAGCTCTTGCTCAGAATTTGCAGAATCGACTTAAGTGGCAGACTCGCACTCAATTTTTCCCCTCTACCCCCGATTTTACTGGGGTCTCTCCATTTTAATGGGAGGTTTTATTGAGGCGGCCAATCGATATGCGGGGCCCCCCGGAGCGCACATAACGGAATTTTTCGATAACGGTTGGCTTTGGTCTGTTGGCCCTTCGCTTTGGGAAGAGAGCCATGCGAGGTCAACGCCAAAAGTCGAAGCGAATACCTCAAAGGCCGATTGATGGCGGCGGTTCGTCCGACAAAGCTGACCCCAGTGCTCTGCCGGCCAGGCCGTGAACCGCTATGGCCACCGCCTGGCAAGTTGCCGCCAAACGTTTCAATGCACAAAGTCACCGTTGACGAAGCGCAAGAAGGACATGATCTCACGTCGAAGAGATCGCTGCCTCTGACTTTTCGGAGCGCCCCTCTCAATTTAGGTTCAACAAAAACCGGTCATAATCCGCCGATTAATATTTAGGCAGCGTAGTCTTTTTTGCGTGGTCAAGATTCTAAAGTGATGCACCGACAATGGTGCCACCCGCTATCTAATGTTCGCGTCCAGCCGTCATGGCGGCCCATACGCTCCGCCACTGGACAATCTCTTCCGCCGGCACTGGAAAATATCTTCGTTTGATCAACAGATTTTGCAAGTCGAGGCCAATCGCTACGGCGTCCACGGCACATTTCGCGACTTGCGCCAATATCGCCGACATGGCGTGAGCGTATTGACCAGACTTTCTTCCCTCCGTCCATATCGCACGAGAAAATAGCGCCCGGCCCTTGATGCTTTTTCCAAGGTCCAAATCCTGCTGCCGATATCCGAGCAGGACAGCATCGACGCTGGCAAAACGGCTGGTCGCGGCCGTGCGCAGCAACAATTCCTGATCTTGTGCCTTGAACATACGCTCGTTGTATCGGTGTTTCCGGAACCACGCTGCCCTTCCGCACCAGGTCGGATGAGGAAAGCGAAATCCTGATAGCGGGCGAGAGGTGATGCCGGCGTGATCAATGGCTACCGGGAATATTCCCACAGGGTCGCCATCTCCCCTAAAGACGAGCGCCTTGCAAGCAACCACGTCCAGGCTCGACTCTGACCGCAATAAAGCAACCTGCGCGGCGAGACGCTGCGGATAGCTGATGTCATCTGCGTCCATGCGGGCGATAAACTCTCCGCGGGCAAGACGGACTGCCTCATTTAATCGACACGCCAACCCTCTTGACTCCTCGTGTCGAATAATCCGAATGCGCGGATCGCCAAATGTGGCCGCGCGCGCCGCGCTATCGTCACGTGATCCATCGTCAATGAGGACAAGCTCCCAGTCGGTCAATGTTTGCCAAATGATAGACCGAATCGCGGAGTTCAAGGTGGCCGCGCTATCGCGCATCGACATGATTATCGACACAATTGGAACTGGAGAGAGATCACCCAAGTGACATTGCCTCTGAGTATTTTGACTGATCGCCAGCGCAAATAGTAGGTCAACTTTCGCGGTAAAAAAAACGTCCTGGAAAGCCCGCTGCTCGAAACGTTCGGTCGCCACACACGCGCCAGGAGAACTCATATGCCAGCCGCCGCAGTGCGCGCCAGAAAAGCCTGCGATGGGCGAATTCACCGCCTGCGCCCCGCAATGTATCGAGGACGCGGCGCAAGGCGATCCCTCCGCGATGCCGCTCCACAAGCTTCAGGAGCAGATCGGATTTGAGCGCCCACGGTTGCTTGTGCCGTTCGCCGGCGATCTCCAGCGCTCGCTGCAGAATCGGCGCAAACCGCGCCTCGTACAGGTGCTCGCGCCGAACCCGTTGGTGTCCCGCCTGCGCTATGGCGTCGCGCTCGTCGGGATGATTCAGGAAATAGCGGATCTTCTCCGCCGCCTCGTCATCGTCACGATACGTGATCATCTCCGTACCGATACGGAAATACTGCGCGAGGCTCTCGCTCTCCTCGCTCAAGAGAAAACCGCCGGCGCCGGGCACTTCGAATGTCCGCGCTTTGATCTGCCGGCTGCGCGCAATGCTGCTTCCGGACAATTGGAGGCCAGAATCGGCGAAATTCAGCGACACCCGCGACGATCGATAAATCCGGTCGACATCGCGTGAGTCGACCGGCCCGCGCTCCCAGCCATGGCCGAAACACGTCACGTCTATGCCCCTGCGCGCCATCGCCTGCACGCGCGCCCGCCGGTTCCCGTAAGCCGCCCCAACAAAACTCACGTCGTATTCACATGCGCTTGAGGGCAGCGGCTCCGCCAAGCGGGACGAGGCCACCGCCCATTGGGACACGATCATGTTGTCAATTCTTAATTTCTTAGCTTCTGCCAAGACGGGGGCATGCGTCGTCACATGGAGATCGACGTGCTTGGCCAGATAGCGTGTGAACTGCCAGAATTTCCACGAATCGTCGGTGCCCCAGTTGACGACTGCGGCAGGGGTTCTGCTCCTGATCAAGTCGAGAGTTTCCAGCCAAACTTCGTAACTCATGAGGACACAGAAAATGACGTCGGGTTGAAAGGCTTGAATATGCTCGATCAAGCGGAGGTTGAGGTCGGCGAAATCGCGGTACTGGCCACGATCGAAGGAATCGAACAGTTCGACCTGGTGCCCCAGCGCCGCAAATGCAGGCAGGAAATTGGCATGCTCGTAGCCTTCGCCCCGCGGCGCGTCTCCGTAAGCATAGCGCCCGAATAGGCAGAGGATTTTCATAGGAGCACTTCTAGAGGTTAGTTTTCTCGCGCCACAATTCCCAAACAAATGGAAAATCAAAAATTTTATTATGGGTCTCACCAAGTCGGATCTGAATTTGCTCTCGTCTTTGCACGCAATTCAACGGTCCCTTATGAAATTGCACAAGAATGAACCGGATACCGCCAACTTTTCCCGTTGACAGCAATTTCTCCAGAATTTCGAACTCCGCACCTTCGACATTCAATTTCAAACATCCGAGTCCAGTTGAAAAGCGCTCGTCGATAAATTGGTGAACGTCAACCAATCGAACTTCAATCCTCGCGGAGGCCGATGCCGGGCCCATCAGAGTGGAGCCTTCATCGCAAAGGTTCAGGGCCATGCATCCCGTCTGGTCACTTAAGGCCGCTTCAATAACCTCAACGCGATCATTCGCATTATAGCGATTGCGCAGCCGCGCCGCATAAGGAGGATTGGGTTCAAAGATGACGACCTTTGCGCCGTAGCGGCAGAGCATTTCATCCGTCCACTCGCCGCGAAATCCGCCCGCGTCGACGATCCAATCGGCAGAGCTCAACGCGAAGTTTTCGACCAATAAGGCCCCTCCACGATGGCGATAAAAATCACCTAGCGCGCCTCGCCGTAATCGATGTCTCAAATCGATGCCTCGATCTAGCAAGGCTTTAAGGCGTATCAGTATTCTCACCAACTTTTACTCCAAGGGTCGTGGGCTATGCGCGCAATGGGACATAATTCGTGGCCATTTGGCGGCATGTAGAAAAACATATTTCGGCCAAATACCGGCGCACGCTCGCCTAGGCATCCGCGCCAAATGCGTATTTTTCATCGTCCAGCGCTGGGCCTTCACCTTTCCTGACTTTGTACACGCCTTTCCCGACACGCAGGACGTTATCGGGCGAAATACCGATGGCGGCGAACATCTGTTCGATCTCGCGGGACACAAAATATCGCTGATAGTGGTGGCTGCCGAACCAATCGTAAGCATTGAAGCGGGCGTTTCGAAACCCGGCCTCCCGGCCCGACTTGCGGGCCATGAATATCGGCGCGAACAGCACGGCCATGGACCATAACACCTCGTTCGGCAAGCGCTTCAGCACCTGCCGGACTGGTTCCAGTATTATGGTTGCCGGCGTCACCATATAGAAAGTGACCAAGAGTTCACCACGGTCGTTGAGGTTATCGACCAAGCGTTTGAGAACTTTCAGCGGCTCCGCGGTGTGTTGAATGGCGCCAACGAGATAAATGAAATCCGCGGCGAAGACGACCTGCGCCGCATCGCCCTGAACTGTTTCGATCCGCGGGTCATCAGCAAATTTTCGCCGTTGATAGTCGGCCGCAGGAAGAGACAGCTCGACCGAAATAATCTCTTTGGCCTTCGTGAGCTGGCTCAGCGCCCAGACGTGGCGCCCGTTTCCCGAACAGACATCCGCCACGACCTTGCCGTCGTGATGATCGTGCCAAAGCCCAATGTCCCTGAACAGCCGGTGATAGGCCGTGCGCGTGCTGTCGGTGACCGTCCGCTCGGTCCATTCCCAGCCGAATGATTCGACGGATTCCTGCGATTGGGAGTCAATTTGATTCATGAAAGTCCTCGAGCAACGCAAAGTTTGCGGGATGCAAGCCCGCGTACGCCAACCATAAGTGTATTCCGAGAAAAGTTTGGCATATAGCGCGACCCATGGTAGGCTGATGATCTTTATATCAGCATCTCGACATATAGTGCAGCAAACCGTGCCAGGTTCGGAGACGTGAAGCGATTAGCATGGATCGACGCTTTGCGCGGCTACGCGATCATTGGCGTCTTTGGTGTGCATATCGCCGGCGTGGCCAATGGCGCGCGCGGCGTTCAATTGTTTTTCATGGCGAGCGCGCTTGCGCTTCTACATTCGTGGCATAGCCGAAAGGACAACGCGCGCGGATTCTATACGCGACGCCTATTCCGCATCGCGCCGATGTTTTGGCTCGCGATTCCCGCTTTCTTCTGGCTATCAACGCTGACGCACGCAGAACATATTTCCCTTAGTCAAATTATCTCGGCCACTTTGTTTCTGCATTGGGCAACGCCCGATTGGCAAAATGCAGCGGTGCCCGGTTCGTGGTCAATAGGCTGCGAGATTCTTTTCTATGGGGCCTTTCCTTTTCTTGCCGCGCGCATCGATAGTTTGGAAAAGTCCCTTATCGCCGCCGGCGCTGCTACAATTGTTGCCGCACTCGCGTGGCCCTGTCTCGTTGCCTACGCAGCAGCGATGGGCGTCGATGCCGCGACGGAGCGGAACACCTTTGCATTTGTTTCGATCACGACTCAGTTTCCTTGCTTCATGATTGGTTTCTGCGTTTACTTTGCCGCACATCACGAATGGATTAAGCGATCGACAAGCCTCGGTGCGGTTGCTGGGTTGTCATTCCTGCTTGCGACATTCGTCTTTCGCCCGCAATNNTATTGCATCGCCTTCGCGTTGATTGCGAACGCGATGGCGGCGGGAAAGATGTCCGCACTAACGAATCGTGCTGTAATTGGTTTGGGTGTAATCAGCTATAGTGCGTATTTCTGGCATTTTTTTTGGATCGAATTATTACGATGGGAAGCGCCAACCGCTGCCGGACAACTATCGTGGTCGCTTGCCGTGATCGGGCTTACGATTGTGTCGTCCGCCATCACGTATCGGATTATCGAACGACCCGGCATTCGCCTTGGTGCTATCCTCGCTGCATCGCAAGCCGAGAATGGCGGCGCGAAAACTCAACCGACAAAAGCTCAGCGGTAGTTCAAGATTTTGGTATGCGCCTTTATGCGCCTAGCTTCTAAAGGTCACTGAATATTTCNNGGTCATTGCCGAAGCATCTGACATCATCGATTGCAATAACAGCCGATTTGAATTGCGGGAGAAACGTTGCAATCGAATTAAGCTCTTTGATGATAGGTGTTTCATAATCATCGGCTCTTGCCGTTATTCCGCCGCTCCAATGCCCATCCAGCCAGAATTTGCTTCATTCGTACCGCTGCCAAATATTCTTTGAATGATTTGAGGAAGCAAGATTGCAGAATCCCCAGAATAGCAATTGACTCCCATCTCCTTCAGCATTGGAAATACCGCGTCACTCAGCTTGCGCGATATCTCGATCGTATGCACCTCATACCCCAACTTAGCAAAGCCGCGGCTTGTGTCCCCAGATAGGTGCCTGTTTCTATAATGGGCGCATCGCGCAAAAATATTTTTATCAGCGCATTTTTTTTCGCGGAATACTTCATCGGCCCATAGCCAACGTATTTCCTCGATCCGAAGATTCGGACTGCGGCTCTCAACCTTGACCTCATGGCGATCAAATTCATGGTGCTACCGGATTGATTAGCCGACGCGAATAAGCGGAGCGAAACGGCTCATGCTCGCCCCGCAAGCAGCCGCCACCCAGCCCATTGATACGCCGCGGCAATACCGCACACATGCACGATGTTGAGGGCGACG
The DNA here is from genome assembly GCA_003132905.1 of Bryobacterales bacterium. The sequence continues at coordinate 6,693 of PKZC01000222.1, forward strand.
AGCGGCGCCAGATACCCGAAGCGCGGATAGAATGCCA
>PKZC01000026.1 GCA_003132905.1 Bryobacterales bacterium
TCGCCACCCTCTCCCACAAGGGGGGCTTTGCCCAACAACACCATCCTGCACAAAAACCCGGTCGACTGCACAAAAAGTCGAGCCGTGGTTTGGGCGTGGCTGCGCGGTGCTTTTGGCCGTTTTTCTATTTTGCGTAATTTCCTTCAGGGTCCGGGCGGAAGATAAATTCGCTTGGGGACAGTTTAGCGATCTTAGGAGCCTGAGCGGGAAAGCCGTTAGCAAGGAGATCGGGCGGCGGCACATAATCTTTTTGAGGAACGCCCTCTTTGAAAGGAACTCCGAATATCTGTCCTCCAACGTCCTGCCCGAGAAGAATCCGATAGCCAGTTTGGCCGTGGCGGTGGTCCCCGTAAGAATAATCAATACACCCANNGCGAGAACAGTACCCGGTCTTTGGTGTCGTAGATCGACGGAAGACCCTGATTTCTCTCTATCCCGGTAACATCGCCAGGAAAGATAACATCTCCCTCAATGGGACTTTTGTCAGCTTGGGTTGCTGCGTCCTTGCAGGCCAATTCCTGAGGCAAATCGAGTTCGTGGCGTCTGGTGTTGCCCGGATGCTCGACAATGACCGGAGAAATTCTGAGATTGGTAGCCGGGGAATGCCCGTAATTTTGCAAAAGGAATTTGAGATTAATAAAAACTCCTTTATGTCCACCCCATTCAGTCATTTGAACGCTTGCAACGCTAACTTCTGCTTTGAGCCAAGGTCTTTGATTGGCCCACAAGGTGTCATCGGTTTTTTCGAACGTCTGCCATTGGAGAAAGGCAACAACAGCGAGAACAGCGGTAAAAAGTCCAACGTCCGTAATTCTGGCGAATGGCGCAAAAATATTGTGAAGGCAGCCCTTTACGCCCTCCCAAACGCCGCGCAAACCAAATTTACATTTGGATTTATCATCGGAGTTCTTGGGTTTGCCTATGCCATTGCGAGTCTGAGACAAGGTTGGGTCCTTCGGTGTGCTCTCGGATTGGCTCTTTTCCTATATGGAATATCACTAGCAACCGCTGATAGCAGTTCAAAAAATACCCTCTTTCCCGTTCTACGGGAACCCCTTTCCGGGGTACGATCCGTAGAGGGAGATCATTCATGGCACCAATTGTCGCTGCGCTTATTGGCGTTGTCTTACCAGTTCTCGTTTCGGTGGTGCTGATCGTCATGGGCGCATCAACACCGGGCGAGTTTTTAGTTGTGCGAATAAGTATCGCCTTGGCGGCTCTCGACGTGTTTGTGGTAACTATCTGGATACTTTATAGGCACGCTGACGCGTATTGGCATTTTGCACTAGGGGCTGCAATTCTGGCATTTTTGGCTATCGCTATACCAAAGATATTTAATTGGGTTGACGATAAGGAAAGTATTGCGCTGCGCCCGTCTCCAAAATATGCGGGAAAGCTTGAACCAAAAATCGAAAGGATTTTTTCAGTTCAGGGAGGCATCGCAAACCGTAAGATGGAGATCGGAGATTCCGGTTCCATTCTCAATTTTATGGGACTGGAAGGAACTCCGCTATTTAAGTTTTGGAATGAGGATGAATTTCTAATTGAATCAATCGACGGCAAATTAAAAGTCTCTACCAAAATTAGAAACAGAAAAGGAAACCTTATAGCGGAATTAGAGCGTAACGAGTGGAAGGTTGCGCCCCCACCGCAAACATGGGACCGAAATTACAACGGCGATACACTGGAAGTTAAAGACGAAACCGGGCGGATTGTTCTTCAAATAAGATTGTTGCCGGATCGCGTTCAATTGCAGGGAGAATGGTGGAAAGATGAGACTGATGGCGTGGCCATTCTAAAAAAGAAAAATGTTTGGGGTGAAAACGGTGGGTCGATAATATTTTTTGGCGGCGAAAATAAACGTGAGAACTCACCAGCAATAGCTCCATTGTTTTTATATCCAAGCGATATGCACCTCGGCGAGTTAAGAAAATGATCCGTCGTTGCCAAACCGTCGATCAAATATCCTCTAGTCTTACGATCTGCGCATCTACTGCAATAAGCGACGCTAGCAAAAACGTGGCCGAAAACGTCCCCCTGCTGATCTTATTCGCGATAGATGCCTCTGTCTCTTTCATGCCGTGCTTTTTGAGCCGCTCGGCCAATTCCCGATATCCGACGCCGGCCCTCGCCAACTCGGCCTTTAGGAGCCGTTTGGCCCGCTCTTCCCAAGAAGGGAGTTTTGTCGCCATAAGCATTCTCCCGCATTTGAACAATATCTATCATAAACGATATTTTCCTCTTTACAAGTCTCCCATTTATGATATGATACTCCCAGATAGGGGAGAGTTCGTCATGCTGGATATGTACGGTGAGTCTCGGCAGCAACGGGGATTGGAAATCGCTGCCGTGTCCAAAATCGAGCGGAAAGGTACGGCGTGGCTGGTGCCGTCTCAATCCGGCAAAGGGCGCTACACGGTTATTCCAGACGATGAAGCGCCGCATTGCTCCTGCCCCGATCACGCTGACGGCGGCCATAAGTGCAAGCACTTGTTCGCCGTCGAATATGTGCTGCGCCGGGAAAAGAACGCGGACGGCTCAACTACCGTCACCGAAACGATGACGGTGCAGAAAACGGTGCAGCGAGTGTATCGGCAGGACTGGCGCGCATACAACGCCGCTCAGACACATGAGAAAGCGAAGTTTCAGGAATTGCTTCGCGATCTGTGCAGCGGCATTACCGAGCCTCCGCAGGCGAAATGCGGTCGCCCGCGCTTGCGGATGCAAGACGCGCTGTTCTCCGCCGTGTTCAAGATTTATTCGACCGTTTCAGGTCGCCGCTTCATGACCGATCTCAGGGAAGCCCAAGTGAAGGGCTACATTCAAAAGACTCCCCACTTCAATTCGATCTTCAACTATCTGGAAAATCCGGCGCTCACGCCGATCCTTCGGCAGTTGATCACCGAAAGCAGCCTGCCGCTAAAGGCAGTCGAGGTGGATTTCGCCTGCGACTCGTCGGGATTCACCACGTCGCGGTCTCATCGCTGGTTCGATCACAAATACGGTGCGGTTCGCCAAGAACACGAATGGGTTAAGGTCCATTTGATGTGCGGCGTGCGGACCAACATCGTGACCGCCGTCGAAATCAAGGACAAGAACGCCAGCGACACGAAATTGCTCCCGGCGCTGGTTGACGCGACGGCGGAGAATTTCACGCTCAATGAGGTGTCGGCTGACAAGGGCTACGGCAGCCTGAAAAATTACAAGGCCGTCCAGTATCATGGTGCGACGCCCTACATCGCCTTCAAAAGTACCCACACTGGACGCGGCGCTGGCCTTTGGCAGAAAATGTTCCACTATTACAATTTCAACCGCGATCAATTCTTGCAGCACTACCACAAGCGCAGCAACGTTGAATCCACCTTCTCGATGATCAAGGCCAAGTTCCGCGATCACGTCCGCAGCAAGACTGATGTGGCGATGGTCAATGAGGTTCTCTGCAAAATCCTCTGCCACAACATTTGCTGCCTTATTCAGGAATCCTATGAACTCGGCATCAGCGCGGTTTTTTGGGCAGAAACTTCGCCTGCACAAAAACAGGTGCTAAATTGAGGGTTCTTGTGCAAAGCCCACAAGGGGAGAGGGAAAGTGAGGCCGCCGCTCGCTCGGAGGGCTAAATCACCCCCAGCACCGGAAACGCCTTGCCGGCGCGCTT
>PKZC01000416.1 GCA_003132905.1 Bryobacterales bacterium
TGAAGACTCAAATCTGGATTGCCGTGTCGGTTTACGTGCTGGTCGCCATCGTTCGGAATCAGCTCGCACTTGACGCCAGCCTCTACCAGATTCTACAGATTCTCAGCATTACCCTTTTTGAGAAAACGGCCATTTTACAGGCACTTCAGCCATCCGACTCCCAAGAAGATTTGCCCGATATCTCCAACCAGTTGGATCTGTTCAAGTTATAGCCGGACAGCCGTGAGATTGACCGATGATCTCTTTACCCTGGTACCCATAAATGCGCTCTGCTCCGGAATACCAGGCAACAACCCGACCGTCAGTATCGAACAGGTAGAGCGCATAGTCGCGTGCCCAGGTTGGATCGTCACCGGCCGAGGGCAGCCTCTTGGATAGGTCACGCAGCGCCAGTACGTGACGCTCGGGCAGCGCGTTTCCCTTGGCGGTGTATTCAACCTCTCGCACGCTCCCATCGGAACCTACCAACCGGAACGTCCCCCGCTGTTCGCCTTGTTGCAAAAAGGCCCGCCAGAGTTGGTCGATTTGGGGCCTGAAGCTGGGTTCCGCACAGTCGTCAATTCTGCGGCCGATGATTTTGTTTCGTGGAAGTCCGAAAAATTTACCCGCACCGCAACTGGCGTCCCGATAGTTGCGGTCATTGTCCGCGATAAGGATGGGCTCGGCAGGCTGGAAGACAATCGCCCGGAACAGCAGTTTAAGCTGTTCCAGACCGCTGTCTAGAAGCCACTGAATGATCTGTGGCTGGGAGGTCGCGGAGTGCATAACTTCCTTCTTGAATTCAGAACCCATCTAAGAAGCAAAATATCGCATCACGAACTCGCCCGGAGGCGCGCGTTGTTACTCGCGAGCCGGCCGGATGCGATCAGGGCAGGCGCCTCATTCGGATACGCCCTTGGGTATGGGATTGTGCCAACCACCGTCTGAGGCGATGATCGTGTTAGCCTCCTTCGGTCCCCAGCTATGCCGCCTGTAAGGGCGAACCCGATGATGTGTTTTCAGGACTGGATCGACTACCGCCCAAGCGGCCTCGACTGCGTCCTCACGGGTGAAGAGCGCCCCATCGCCGATCATGGCGTCGCCTAGAAGCCGCTCGTAGGGAGCTTCCTCTCCTGGCTGCTCCTCGAGCAGATAGAGCTCTCGCTGCTCCCCAACGAATTCTTTTCCTGCGAGCTTGACGCGAGCGGCCAGGGCGATGGCCGCGCTGGGGGATAGGCGAAAGCGCACGTAGTTGGTCCGGCCAATCGCTGGCGCTGAGTCGGCGAAAAGCGCCTGTGGCGGCGCTTTCAATTCCACCAGGACCTCGGTGGCGGTATCTGGCAGGTATTTACCGGAGCGCAGATACCACGGTACTCCCGCCCAGCGCCACGAGTCGATGAAAAGCCGAAGAGCACAAAAGGTCTCGACATCGGAATTCTTCGCAACCCCTGGCTCCTTCCGGTAGCCGGCGTACTGGCCACGCACCAAGTCGTCGCGCTGCAGAGGCCGCATGGCTTGAAAGACCTTGGCTTTCTCGGTGTGCACGGCTCCAAAGTCCCTTCCAGACGGGGGGCTCCATCGCAAGTAGCGCGACAACCTGGAAGAGGTGATTCTCGACCACGTCCCGCAAACAGCCGGCACTTTCGTAAAACGCCCCGCGATCCTCCACCCCAAAACCCTCGGATAGGGTTATCTGGACGCTAGCCACGCAGTTGCGGTTCCAGATCGGCTCCAGAAATGAATTCGCGAAGCGAAAATAGANNGCTCCAGGAACGAATTGGCGAACCGGAAATAGAGGATATTCATGATCGCCTCTTTCCCGAGGAAGTGGTCGATGCGGAAGATCGAGTCTTCCGGGAACACCGTCCGCGCCGCCTGGTTAAGTTCCTTCGCCGAGGCCAAGTCACGTCCGAAGGGCTTTTCGACAATGACGCGCGCATGCCCGGCCAAGTTCGCAGCGCCCAGTCCTTTGATCACCGTCTCGAAGAGCGAGGGCGGGATCGCGAGGTAGTAGGCCGGATGGCGAGCTTTATCCAGCGCGCTCTTTATCGCCGTGAACGTGTTCGGGTCTTGATAATCCCCGCTCACATACTTCAACAGAGATAGAAGATGGTTGAGTGCGCGCCCGTTGTCGATCCCCCCTGATCCCTTAATGCTGTCCGTCACGCGTTTGTGCAGACGCTCCAGACTCCATTTGGGGAGGGCGACGCCGATTACCGGAACCTTGAGGTCTCCTCGCTTCACCATCGCATAGAGTGCAGGGAAGATCATTTTATGGGCGAGATCTCCTGTGACACCGAACACCACCAGCGCGTCAGAATGGGAAGCGGCCAACAGTAACCTCCTGTGATTTGGATGCGCCGCGGGGCAAACAAAGTCATGCGCCGCCCAGCTATCTCAAATGCGCCTACGACTTCACTGTAGGGGAATGGTCGTCAAAACGGTGTCAAAACATCCATCAAGAATCCCTAAGCTACGAAATTCATGGCGCTAACGTCGATTTCGAGCGACTGTGCAAATTTAACGGCCATCCAACGGGAGGCACACAAACTCTTCGCTCTGACTCATTTTTGACACCGTTTTGACGACCATTCCCCTACAGTGAACTTGTTGGCCATGTTCGGAGAGCCGTGAAGGACGAGGACGCGGCCGGGCGGATCGCAGAAGTGGCCGGAATCGCTGGAACATGGCGATTGAACTATTTGTAATGAGAGGCTGCGCTGGGCGATCCGCCGTATTTTGAACCAGCCCCTAAAGAACCATTGAAGGAGAAACCTCATGAACGTGCAACGTACGATGCTCGCTTCCGTTGGAATTATACTTCTCTCTGCGACAGTATCATTCGCACAGCAGGTCAAGACCGACTACGACCGCAGCGCAGATTTTAGTCAATACAAAACGTACTCCTGGGAGAAGGTCGAAACACAAGACCAGCTATGGGTCAACCGGATCAAAGAAGCTGTCAATGCTGACCTGACGGCGAAGGGTTGGATGTCAGTGGAATCGGGCGGCAATGTCTCAATCGTAGCAATGGAGATGACTCAGAATCACCAAACCCTCAATACGTATTACGACGGCTTCGGAGGAGGCTGGCGCTGGGGAGGCGGATTTGGAGATGCGACTACAACAACCGAAAACTACAAGATCGGCACTCTCGTTGTCGATCTGTTCGACGCAAACACTAAGAAACTCATCTGGCGAGGATCGTCAAGTGACACTCTTTCTGACAAGTCCGATAAGAACATTAAGACTCTCGACAAGGGCGTGCAGAAGATGTTCGATCATTTTCCTCCTGGCCCGAAGAAATAAGCGCGTACCAAATGACGGCAAACCCAGGACGATCAGCCACGTTCGTGGCGGGATCTCAACCTGTGGAACGGCTGCGCCCCGCGGTGCTCAAAAGTAATGACGCAGTCTGAAGACAATGGTTGGGCCCACGACTATCGTTGACCAGTTGCGATGGAAGCTTGGCGAGAATGCACTCAAGCTGCAACACACCGAGGACGGAATCCAGACCTGCTGGATCGCACGGCAGAACGCTCACGATGCTCTCCGCTTCGTGAAGGACGAAGTCGACCAGCCTTACCGAATGCTGTACGACCTCACCGCCATCGACGAGCGTATGCGAGCGCACCGCAAGGGGCAGCCGACAAGCGATTTCACAATCGTGTACCACCTCCTGTCGTTTGGCCGAAACGAGTACCTCCGCATCAAAGTGCCTCTTAAGAGCGGTCAGCCGCCCATTGATACGGCTACCGACCTTTGGCCGGCAGCGAATTGGTACGAACGGGAAGTGTGGGACATGTTTGGGATCCGGTTCCACGGCCATCCTCATCTGGAACGCATTCTGATGCCAAAGGCGTGGGTCGGACATCCGCTTTTGAAAGACTATCCAGAGCGAGCCACCGAAATGGGTCCGTTACGGCCGCTCGACGAGAAGGAGGAAGCAGAGTCGGAAGGGCTACGCTTTCGGCCCGAAGATTGGGACACACGGCCGGGCCGCGACGGGATGGATTTCATGTTCCTGAACGTCGGCTCGCGGCATACTGGAACGCACGGAGTGTTGCGGGTAGCTTTGCAACTAGATGGCGAGAAAATCGTAGATGCCGTGCCCGAAATCGGCTTTCATCACCGCGGCGCCGAGAAGATGGGGGAGCGGCAGTCGTGGCACACCTACATCCCCTACACCGGCCAGATCGATTGTCTCGATGGCGTCGTGAGCAAGATGGCTTATCTGATGGCCGTGGAAAAACTGGGCCAGATCGAAGTGCCGCAGCGGGCAAAGGTAATTCGGGTGATGCTGGCCGAGTTGTTTCGGATCATTAGCCACCTGGTCTGGTATCAAACATTCGCCCGGGATCTCGGCCAGCTATCGCCGGTCTTCTCTACATCCCGTGAACGCGAAGCTGCTTTCTTCATCGCCGAGGCGGTTTGTGGAGCGCGCATGCATCCCAACTTGTTCTGCATCGGAGGCGTAGCAAAGGACTTGCCAAAAGGCTGGGACGCCTTGGTCCGCGATTTTTTGAAATACCTGCCATTGCGATTGATCGAGTATGACAAGGAATTGCTGCGGAACAAAACCTTTAAAACACGCACCCAAGGAGTGGGGGCCTTCACCACCGAGGAGGCGATCGAGTGGGGCGTTACAGGTCCCAACCTGCGCGCCTGCGGCTTGGAGTGGGACTGCCGCAAGAAGCACCCGTATTCCGGTTATGAGCAGTTCGAGTTCGACATCCCCATCGGCCAGCATGGAGATTGCTACGACCGCAGCGTCGTGCGCGTCGAGGAAATGCACCAGAGCCTGCGTATCATCGAACAGTGCGTGAACAACATGCCCGAGGGCCAGTATAGATCGGCACAACCTCTGGCATGCCCGCCGCTCAAGGAACAACCGGTGATTCCGGCGGGCGAGGCGCTCGGGGCGGTCGAAGCACCCGAGGGAAATAGCGGCTACTACCTGGTGAGTGACGGCGGGATCACACCCTACCGCATTCGCCTTCGGACGCCATCGTTCGCACACATGCAGATGCTGATGCAGCTCGTTCGCGGCCGGATGATCTCTGACGTGTTACCGGTACTTGGCGCTGTGGACTACGCGCTGGCGGATGTGAATCGATGAGGAAGAACGTGGAGGTTGTGGCTGAAGAAGAGCGCAGGAGTCTCATGGCACGGCGTCGCTGGCCACCGCATTCTTCATTCCGATCGCTTTCATTCGAACGCACAGAAATGATTCACGGCATCCACTATGCGTTCCTCGTCCTTAGCGGATTAACCGTCCTGTCCACCATCGCTTTTCGCGAGCTGATAAGCACGGACCGTGACACCGTTCGTCAGCATGAGATCTTCCAGCACGACGGGTCACGAAAAAAGGGGCATCATCCGTATCACCCTGATCAGAGGAATCGCGGGTTAGAGGCGTCATCGAGGAGAAGCTGTGATTTCGTTTGNNTTCCACTGTGGGTGCGCTACTGTCATTTCTTTAACTTTCTCTTCTTGATGATGCTGATCCGCAGTGGTCTTTCCATTCTTTTCGATCATCCGCGGCTGTATTTCAATGACGGTTGCACGCCCGGAACCGAGTGGGTTCGATTCACGCCCTTAAAGGTTCCAACCGACCGGGTGTGGACGGCAAAGGACGATGCACGTTACATTTCGCCCGCGTTGGCATTGCCGGGCTATCGCCATACCGTGGGAGTGGCGCGCTCCTGGCACTTCATCGACGTCTACGGATTTATAGTGACCGGCGTCATTTTTATCACGTTGCTTCTTGCAACGGAACAATGGAGAAGGCTTGTGCCCACTTCTTCGGTGGTGCTGACGCAGGCCTGGAGCACATTCGTCGACTATGCGAATTTCCACTTTCCCCCAGAACCCAACGGGTTCTACGGATACAACGCGCTTCAGCAGCTTGTCTATTTCGCTATGGTCTTCGTGTTCGGGCCCCTGTCTATTCTGACCGGGATCTCAATGTCCCCGGCGCTTGTGAATCGTTTTGCATGGTTCCCGCGGATGTTTGGTGGAAGGCAGTCGTCCCGGTCCATTCACTTCCTCCTGATGACGGGTTACGTGGCGTTCATCGTTGCTCATGTCACGCTCGTGGCATTAACTGGCTTTGCACGAAATATGAATCACATCGTCCTTGGGACCGACGATCAAAGCCGTCTCGGGATGATCCTCGGCTTTGTCGGCATCGCCGTGGTTATCGCTTCCTGGATAGCGGCACATTATGTTTCGTGGAACTTTCCCCGCGCCTTGCAACATGTCCAAAAGGCGTTGTCACAACCCTTACGTCTGTCCACGCTGAACCGGCTTGCACCGAGCCAACGATATACGAAGGACCAGATCTCGCCTTACTTTTGGCCGAACGGCAAGATGCCGGAACGCGAGGATTGGAAACACCTGGCCGCTACTGGCTTCCATGACTATAAGTTGAAGATCGGCGGTCTGGTCGAGAAACCAGTAGAGCTTTCGATCTCGGAACTGGAAGGCCTCGGCAAAGCCGAGTTCATTACGATGCACCATTGCATCCAGGGTTGGTCGGGAATAGCGCAGTGGACCGGAGTTCCCATGAAAAACCTTATCGACTTGGTCAGACCGAAGCCGTCCGCAAAAGCAGTTGCCTTCTTTTCCTTTGGTGGATCTCTTTATGGAGGCGGGTACTACGATACGCAGAGCCTGGAGAACGTTCTGAAGCCGGAATGTCTGCTTGCTTTGGAAATGAACGGAGCCCCGCTTCCAGCCGTATATGGTGCTCCACTGCGGCTAAGGGTAGAAAATCAACTGGGCTACAAAATGGTCAAGTGGATCGAACGGATCGAATTTATCGAATCCGAAAAACAGGTGGGCAAGGGAGAGGGCGGCACGAACGAAGACGATGAATATTTCGATTTGCTGCCGAACATCTGATGCGGCCCAGTTACGCTCATTCGATGACTTCCTTGATTGCGTCGGGCTGATGCTGATCTTTTACCCCGGCAAACTGATCCGGCGAATAGCGATTTGTGATCGGACCTTGAATTTGAGCGCCCCAGCGAAGGTGGGCCTGGGCCAGATCGTCCGCCGCCATTCGGAAATATGCGCGCGCGACATTCAGGCTGCGCAGCATAACCTGATTCTCCAACACCAACTGCCGGATCAACTCGGCTGCGGAAATTTGGAGCGGCTGGTCGCCGACCGGGATATGCCGGTCAGCACATACGTCCCTTTCAGAGCCAGCGCGTCGCAAAAATTGGTAATCTTCATTAGCTAATGCGATTGCGCCAGGTTGGACCCTGCCTCCAGCCTCTACAGCATGACTAGCTGCCGCTGACCCCGGCGAGTTGCTCGCGTTGCGCCGCGTGTACAGCAACCTCCATTGGGTGCGTTGTCTGCAGGATATCCCTGGCCTTGGCCACCTCGTCCGCTGTGCCATGAGCCAGAAGGAGGAACTTGTCGGACTTAAGCGCTGTCTCGTATTTCACGACGCTGTCCTTGGGGATGCCAATACTGAACAGCCCCGCGCCGAGCGCGCTCAATCCGCCCACCACAACCGCGCCTTCCAGCGCACCGATGATCCAGGCGACCAATGGACCGGCCACCAATATCGGCCCGATGCCTGGAATGACGAAGAAAGCGGCTCCGAATAACATCCCCCAGATTCCACCCCAGAAGGCACCCAGTTTGCCCCAATACTTCATGCGGTCGCCGGTGTTATAGTATCCGACGACGTGCTCGTCGGTATGATAATCCTTGCCGACGATGGACATTTTCTTCATGTCAAACCCAGACTTCTGCAGTTCCTTGACCGCTTCTTCTGCTTGGGAGTGGGTGTGATAAATTGCTACCACCGAGTTCGTTTCAGACATGACTTAAGTTCCTTTCTTTCTCGATTGTTTTTCTTGTATTTTCGCATTCCGGTCTGCTGGTCGCCGAAGCCAGTGCGCTCCGATCATCTTCCGGGCTAAGTCTTGTGGCCAAGACTCGATATCGCTTTACCCAGGTCATCAATGCCCTTGTCCACTTCTCCCACGGCGTGTCCACTCTCCTCGGTGAGCTTTCCGGCCAACATCCTTGTATCTCTGACGACAGCGGAAACGCCCGTCTTGGCTTCACCGCCAGCCCATCCGGCAGACTGCTCCAGATTGAGTGCCGCGGCTTTCATCTCATAGCCCGCTTTGGCGGTCTCCTTCTTCGCCCAACTCTCTTTGGCTTTAACTTGGTGCGATTGCGCTAGAGCGCGGTCTGCGCGCCCAAAGCTCTGATCCGCCTCGACGACACTTTTCTCCCTCCGGTTGTCCGTCGTATCGACGGCCAGCTTTTCCAGTTCTTGCGCCGCAGAGTCCAGTGAATGTTTGACGTCCCCGCTCGCGCGGCCGGCCTCCAACTTCACGAAGGCTTCGCCCTTGCGGATCTCTTCCGCCGCCTTCTCGTAGTCCTTTGCGAGAAGCGCTTTGTGCGCGTTTTGGAAATGCCGGTCCGGCTCCCCAATGTAGGGATACCAGGACGACTCGTCCACCACCAGCCAGTCGGATTCGAGATCGGCGCGGTGGGCCATTGCGATCACAGCATCGAACCGCTTCGCTCCGACCGTCTTTTTGCTGTCCAGATCAGAGGCCAATGCATTTAATTGCTTCATGGCCACGTCGATGTTTTCCTTTAATCCCCGAGACGCACCCGGGGTCTCCTTGGACAGGAGATCGGCGGTGGCACGAACCTCGGTGGCCGCGGCGGCCGGGTCTTTCATCATGAAAGCTTTGCGCGCGGATTGCAGCTTTCTGCTCACGTCGTCGATTACCGGAATATAGTCCTTATCTTGGACAAGGATCCAGTCTTCTGGGGTCTTGGGACCGATCTCCGGTTTGGAACTGTCCTGACCGGCGCCCACAACAGGAGCCTTCGCCGCCGTGCTATCGGAGCCTTTGCTGTTCTTGCTGCACGCGGCGCCCAAAAGGATCAGGACCGTCGTTGTAGCGGACAGAATAACTATCTTCATGCCGTCTCCATTGAAATCATCCGCTGATCTTGGATCACAGCCGTAGAGCTTTCAGTTCCTGCTCAGCCCGGACCCAGTCCTCCTCTGCTGAACCGTTCGTGCAGCCACGAGCTTCCCAATATGAATACGCCAGCCGGGCGGTTTCAACGTCTCCGCCGTCACCCTGCGCGGCGGAACCGTGAAGTTCCGCGGGCGCGTCGATCAAGTGCATGGTGGGCACCGCCTCGCTGGCGATCTCTGGTTCCAACTTCGAATTATGGTGTTTTGACATAGATATTCAATCTCCTTGAGTTACTTGGATTGCCGCTTCGCTAGGCTGCGCCCGCCTTGGATCCCCGTTGTGAGATTCCTCATTGGTGAGTCCCGATTGGCGGCGGTCCGTTCAGCAAGCGCTTGAGTGCGTCCATCGACTTGCCGAAGTCTCCCCAATTCCCCTGCTGCATGGCCTTCTGGGCATTGTCGAACTGCGCCTTCGCCTGGCCCAATTCCGGTGTTCCGCCGGGCGCCTCACCCTTGGCCCTACCCTCGGCGGTGTTTCCCGGATGACGTGGTGACTTCCGTTGCCATTAGGCTTTCCGTCCGCAAGCGGCCTTGCCGGTTCGACATTTGGTGGTTTCTCGATCATGGTTGTATCACTCCGTTCTGCTCGCCGATATGTAGCTAAGCGGAAATGTCATTGATGTGGGCGGTAGCGTCGACAATCCACGCTGCCTATCGCTTCGCGATCTGATCAACAACCCAAGCTCAGTATGAAGCCGAGAATGTCAAAGCGCCGTCAAAACAAAGACCGGCAGCCAAGGCCCACCGTTAGATCTTCCGAAATCCTCGCCTTTGACTGGACTCACGAGAAAACATCGTCCGTTGATTTAGGCTCGGTCAACTTTCAGCCAGATCCTTTGCCTGCGCAGACAGGTGAGACTAAGACCGTCTGAAGGCGTAATAAGTAGGCAGAAAGACCAACGAGCCGATAACAGCCGCGAAGAGGCTAAAGAGGTTGAGTCCGCTTACACCGGTGGGTCCGAACGTACAGTACAACCAGCCTCCGGCCATGGCGCCGACAAGCCCCAGCCGGATGTCAGGGAAAATCTCCTCCCCTCTCCCGCACATTAGTGACCCGAGCGCAGGCCGCTTACAACCGAGCCAAGTATGAAGCGAGAAATGTTAACACGCCGTCAAAACACGGATCCATCACGGGGGCCGTTGTCGAGCACCCCATTTTTTGACGGCGTTTTGACATTCTTTGCGATAAATTTCAACCATGACCCTAGCTTTCTCTACGGATAGCCTTGCGGGTTTCTCCGATCCGTGTTCCTCGGAACCGACCGAAAGTGCAGAACATTGAGCGTCGTCAGGATTGTTGCCGGAAGTGCATTTTGGCAGCGGTTCTCCGCCCCTAAGCGCGAAGAGCGGGGTGTGGGCCGCAAACAGAGGATCAGGCTCAATGAAAGTCAATGGAAACGATTCGAGCAGCCACCGCTGGGGGTTGATTCTAGCGGGAGGCGATGGAAAGCGGTTGCTCCCGCTTACGCGAAGAATCGCCGGCGATGATCGACCCAAGCAGTTTTGCGCCGTCCTGGGTGACGAAACACTCTTGCAGCAGACGCAACGCCGGATCTCCAGATTGATTCAGCCGTGGCGGACTTTGTTGATGTTGACAAGGGCACACGAGCCTTTCTACGCAGATGAGATAGCGGGCCTTCCATCTTCAAGATTGCTGATCCAGCCTTCCAACCAGGGTACCGCACCCGCAATTCTCTACAGTCTGCTGCGGCTTTACGAAATGGACCCGGAAGCTGTCGTGGCCTTCTTTCCCTCGGATCATCACTTCTCCGACGATGAAGCTTTCATTGGCCATATCGGTTCAGCTTATGCCGCCGCTACGTCGCGGCCCGAGATGGTTGTCCTGCTGGGCATTCCACCCGAGACTCCGGAGGTGGAGTACGGTTGGATCGAACCCGGCATCCCCTTGGGATCCCCTGCGCCAGACACCGTTTACCGTGTCAGCCGCTTCTGGGAAAAACCGAGTCAGACGGTTGCTTCGGACTTGATGGAGCGCGGTTGTCTGTGGAACAGCTTCGTTATGGTGGGCTATGTTCGCGCTTTTCTGAAACTCATCCGGAGTGCGCTGCCAAGTCTGGTCGAAGCGTTCGAATCCATTCGATCGTCGTTGTTTACTGCGTGCGAGAGAGCGGCATTGTGCGAACTTTATTCGGGTATTGGCGCCACCAGCTTTTCTCACGATGTCCTAGCCGTGCGGCCGAACGACCTCGCCGTGCTTCGGGCCACCGGTCTCGGCTGGAGTGATCTGGGGGAACCCGGCCGTGTCTTGTCCGTACTCGAACGCAAAGGCGTCCAGACAGAGTGGGGGTTCGAGCCGGGCTGCGGAGATGGTCGAGCGCTGGTCCGCAAATAAGCAGCTGGTAACCGGACGCGAGAGGGATTCGCACGAAGAGACAGAGCAGTGGCTGCCGATCAACTCGGAAGACTCAAATTGATGAACGACGCAGAGCTTGCTGGGGAGTGGGATCGACCATTCGGTGGTCTCCCAAGTTCTCTTCCTGGACCGTAGCGCTCGCTGATACTTATTGCTTCTGACGGCAGTGGTCGCAGCATGTGCTTTTCAGGCGTGCACCGGCGCTCTGAGGGACACCCGAGGCTGGCGACGACATATGGTCACACGACCAGCTATGGTCACAAGGAAAACTCCTCAAACAGAGCCAGCGGCAATCAGCACTACCGCCCGGGAAGTTTGCCCAACCTTCCCAGTGGTGGCAAAGGTGCATCCCAGGGGCCATTCCCGGGAGCATCTCAATTCAGTAAAGATTGGTCCTCCTCGTGCGTTTGCTGCGTTTGAGAGGAGAGTGCTTACGCTTCCACGGGAGAAAGACCTAGCCTTGTTCAGAGGAAACGATGCGGTCTCGATACATAATAGAAATGGCCTCGGAGGCGCGTTTCTTGAATAATCACAGGGGATACTAATCTTGACCACCTTACCCGCTGTTCCAGATCTTGATCAAATCCCCGCTTTGTCCCAAAACGAGAGCAGCCGCCGGTCCTTGCGGATGCCGCGAACCAAACTCCGGTGTTGTTTGCGCTCGGGAGACTCATGTTAGACATTGCTCCGAAAGCGGGCCCCTTGGTGGAAACAACCGGCCGTAAGTCATTGCCGCCAAGTCTCTTTGCTGCATCATTCCGGTTAGGTTCACCACGAAACTATCGTCTGCTTCGACGCGTACAAACACGGTCTCGCCTTGCGCTAGCAATCATAACGCTAAGTCTTTGTAGTTGTCGAAAGCCGGCACCGCCGCTCCTCACCGAGGTCACGGTCGGGACGCCAATCCGCCAAGATGTGCCCGTGTACTCGCAATGGATCGGAACAACTGTCGGCTTTATCGATGCGGAGATTCATTCCAAGGTCACCGGATATCTACTGGCGCAAGATTACCGAGAGGGATCTCTCGTCAAGATGGGAGATCTTCTCTTCGAGGTTGACCCCCGTCCTTTCCAGGCAGTCGTTGACCAGGCGAACGCACAGCTCAACGTTGCCAACGCCGGATTGACGCAGGCGAAAGCCGACGTAGACGCCGCGAAGGCCGAGATTGACCGGGCTGAAGCCGCGCAACTCAAAACAG
>PKZC01000147.1 GCA_003132905.1 Bryobacterales bacterium
GTATAGACGACCGGATCGAGTGCGCCACAGACGATTCCATTCGAGCTGCCGCTGACCATCGAACCGTTTGTGATTCCAGCACCGAAGAAATAACCCATTCCGCGCTGTCTGGGCGTTCGAGATGAAACTTATGCCGTTAGTGCCTCGAATGCCAGCTCCGTAGTCATCGCGATCGCAGGTTTCAGCGTGCGATACACCGGACACCGGTCGGCAAAGAAACCATGGACACGGTTTGCAGTCTCCCTGTATGACTCCTCGGCTTTCAGTTTCAGAATGACGTGGATACGGCGGATCACGAGCACGTTGTCTTCTAGCTCAACTTCGCCAACCGCTTCAGACACCAATCGCTCATTGGATGCATCTATGTGACGCGCCTCCAGCGCGCCTCCGAAGGTTCCGGTCAGTCAACCCGCCGCGGCGGCGACAATGTAATCCAAGGTAGTGGCGTGCGGTTCCAGGACCGCTGGCGGAACCTTGTAGTGCTCTGCCACGGCGCCATGCACTCCAAATATTACCGGCTCCTGTTCCGCCGGAAGATACGCTCTGCGCACAGGTCCCTTCACGCGCTCAATGCGTACATACGACCGGTAAACCACGTCGGACATGATTGTGGAATCGTATCACGAAAAGATGCCCGCTGCGTCCACGGAGACACCGAGAGGCCATTGCGGGCCGACTTTTTTAAGCGTCGCCCTAACGCGCTACCGTCGGACGCTCGCGAATCACTTGACGCAGGCTTAGCTTCCACGAGAGAGGGACCGAGACGGGGTTGTAGCAAATCCTTTCATCGCACGCTTGATATTGGAGCGTGCCGGTGAGGGTCAAATCGCGTTTCCCACGCATTGCCTTTTGACCCGCAGGCGTGCCGTCGAGCACCAGTTCTTGAATTAGGCGAAACGGCTTCTGGAACACTGGAATACGCTCGTTGAGTAGTTTGAAAAAGTAAATCTCCGATGCCGGATATTGCATGGGAAGCACGCGGACCTGTGCATTTGGCTGAATTGTAAGTGAAATGACTCGATAGCCTGATGCCTCCGCGCCGGGTGCGTAGACATGTAACCGGGAGTGCGGCACGACTTCCACGACTAACGAAAAACGATTTCCCGGGGCCACTGCCGAATCGCTCGGATACCGGGACCTATCTGCGCTGCAAATTACAACCTGATCTCTCGAAACCTCGCTACATTGAGACAAAACCGGGAGTGGGGTCGGCTGGGAGCAGAGAGTGCGGCCTATCCGCGTATGGCACGGCAGCATGCTTGACAATTTCATCGCAAGAGGACGAAGAGGCGCAAAACAAACGCTGGGCATTCATTCGGACGCCTCCTTGGGTCCGGGGTTGTGCCAACCGCCATCTGAAGCGATGATCGTGTCAGCCTCTTTCGGCCCCCAACTAAGGCGCCTGTAGGGGCGAACCCGATGATGCGTTTTCAGCACTGGATCCACTACCGCCCAAGCGGCCTCCACCGCGTCCTCACGAGTGAAGAGCGCTCCATCGCCCGCCATGGCGTCGCCCAAAAGCCGTTCGTAGGGCGCTTCCTCTCCCGGTTGCTCTTCAAGCAAGTAGAGCTCTCGCTGCTCGCCGACGAATTCCTTTCCTGGAAGCTTGACGCGAGCGGCGAGCGCGATGGCCGAGTTTGGGGAGAGCCGGAAACGCACGTAGTTGGTCCGGCCGGTCTGGGGCGCTGAGTCGGCGAAAAGCCTCTGCGGCGGCGCTTTCAACTCCACCACGATCTCGGTAGCGGTATCGGCCAGGTATTTTCCCGAGCGCAGGTACCACGGCACTCCCGCCCAGCGCCAGGAATCGATGAAGAGCCGAATGGCGCAAAAAGTCTCGACGTCGGAGTGTTTCGCCACCCCCGGCTCCTTCCGGTAGCCCGCGTATTGGCCGCGCACCAAGTCGTCGCGCGTCAAAGGGCGCATGGCTCGAAAGACGTTGTCTTTCTCCCTATGCACGGCTCCGAAGTCTCTATCGGAGGGCGGCTCCATGGCAAGTAGCGCGACAAGCTGGAAGAGGTGGTTCTCGATCACGTCCCGCAAACAGCCCGCGCTTTCATAAAAAGGTCCACGGTCTTCCACTCCGAAATCTTCGGATAGGGTTATCTGGACGCTGGACACGTAATTGCGATTCCAGATCGGTTCCAGGAACGAATTGGCGAAGCGAAAATAGAGGATGTTCATGATCGCCTCTTTCCCGAGGTAGTGGTCGATGCGGAAGATGGAGTCTTCCGGGAATACGGACCGCGCCACTTCGTTGAGCTCCTTCGCGGAGGCCAGGTCACGTCCGAACGGCTTTTCCACGATGACTCGCGCGTGCTCGGCCAATTTCGCGGCGCCGAGTTCCTTGATCACCGTCTCAAAGAGCGGTGGCGGGATCGCAAGGTAGTGCGCTGGACGCCGAGCCTTATCGAGCGCGGTCTTTATCGCAGCGAACGTGTTCGGGTCTTTATAGTCCCCGCTCACGTACTGAAACAGGGACAGAAGTTGCCGGAATGCGTGCTTGTTGTCGATGCCTCCCGATCGCTTGATGCTGTCCGCCACGCGTTTGTGCAGACGCTCCAGACTCCACTTGGGGAGCGCGACGCCGATCACCGGAACGTTGAGGTCGCCTCGCTTGACCATCGCATAGAGCGCCGGGAAGATCATCTTGTGGGCTAGATCGCCCGTTACACCAAAGAGCACCAGGGCGTCCGAACGGGAGGCGGCCATCAGGCGTCTCCTTTCTTCACGGCGGTCGTATGCATTTTTCGATTCCTTCCTTTTTATCTCTATCCGAGGCTCTGAACGGGAGTGCGCCGAGCGCTCCTTCACTTCACTCACGTATTGGGCCCTGACCGATCGTCGACGCCAAGCGTGCCCTGTGCCGCGATCCCGCCGGCCGCTGTGGGCTTCCCTTTGAGAATCCACTCGAAGGCCACTCCGATCAGGGCGCCCACCATGGGTCCGACGAGGTAGATCCAAGTCGTGTGGATGTCACCGCGCACCAGGTCCGGCGCAAGCGAACGCACCGGGTTCATCGAAGCGCCAGTAACCGGAGCCGCCCAAAGTCCTGCCAGTGCGATGTAGCCGCCTACGGCGATGGCACCGTTTGTTCCGGTGTTCCGCGCTCCGGACGCCGTGCCCAGGACCGTGTTCACCAGCCCGGTCGTCAGCACCACTTCCATCGCCAGAGCTTTCCAGTTCGTTACGCCTCTACCTGGCAGCGTCGCACCCAGCGCCCCAACTGTCCCGAACATGGCGCGAAGGAAAACAGCCGCACCGGTGCCTCCGATCACTTGTCCCATGATGTAGCCCGGGACTCTCTTCCAAGGGAAGTTGCGCCGCACCGCGAACGCCAGTGTGACCGCCGGATTCAAATGCGCTCCGCTCACTGCGCCCATAAAGTAGATGATCGCCATCACCATGATCCCCGGCGCCACCACCATCATGCCCAAGGTGACCCTGCCGCCGCTCATCGCGGCAACGACGCCGCCACCGGCAGCGACCAGCACCAACAGGAAAGTGCCCCAGGTCTCCGCAAAGACACGTCGCCACTCAAGGGAGGAGTCGAAGAAATCGAGCGCTAATTGCCGTTGGACGACACGTTGCTGCTGCACCGGGTCCGGCTGGTCCCGCCAAGTCGACTGCATGCCCACCTCCCGTTTAACGCTGCGCCCGCGGCAGCGCTCCCGAACGACCGTCTCGACCGAAAAACTTCACAGCCCCGGATGCCCTAGCCGAGTAGCAGCGATTGACCGAGCGCTCGAAGCGCCCGGCCCCTGCCTGAAACACCACAGGCCCGCCGTTCAACCGCGTGGCTTACTCAAGACGTCCTTCACTTCTTGGATCAGCTTCGCAGGGGCATAGGGCTTAGGGAAGACATCAAATCCTTGGAGAGCTTCGCGAGATTGAAGCCGCTCGTCATCAAGAAGACCGCCGAGAATTAGAACCTTCATTGTCAAGCATTTCGTGCGCAGATACATCGCCGCATCGTGCCCCGGCAAGCCGTCAACATAGGTGCGGGTTATCAATAGATCGGGTGTGCACTCC
>PKZC01000220.1 GCA_003132905.1 Bryobacterales bacterium
CTACTCTCTAGTCGCGCACCCGCTTGCAACCGGCCGGAGCCTAATTTCAGCGGATTATGCAATACTGGTACGGAAATTGTCGAAGCTGGAGGTTTCCATGAAGATGCCAAAACTCCGTACGTTGCTGGCGGCGTACGCTGGTTTGATCCTGTCCGCTATTCCGGTGCTCGCGCATCACTCCTTTGCCGCGGAGTACGAGAGCAAAGAAGTCACTCTGACTGGTGTGATCACCAAGGTGGAATGGACCAATCCGCACATCTACTTCTATATCGATGTGAAGGACGCGAGCGGCAACGTGGTCAATTGGGCCGTGGAGGGATATCCTCCAAACACTCTGAAGCGGACTGGATTCACGCGCGACGACTTGAAGGTGGGCGACACGGTCACCATCACTGCTTATCCCGCCAAAGACAGCGCCAATCGCGTGGCGGGCAGGGGAGTGACATTTCCGGGTGGGACCAAGAAGTTTGCCGGGCCTGCCGCCGGGAACGGGCCACCTGCCGACTACAAATAAAGGCCTGACATGACCATCCGTTCAGCGCGCCTCACAATCGTTGTCGCAACCGTCTCGGCGTCTCTTGCTCTTGCCGCCACCAAGCCGATTCCCCGTACCGCCGACGGCAAGCCCGATCTTTCGGGTGTCTGGCAGGGCGGAGGCGTCAGCCTTTATGGCGAACCTGGCCTGTCGAAAGCACCGGCAGCTCCTCCGCCAGTAAACCCGCCACCCAAGCGCGAGCCGCTACCTTATCAGTCCTGGGCTGAAACGAAGACCAAGACGTTCACCGCCGCCGATGATCCAACGCTACGCTGTCTGCTGCCGGGCGTTCCGCGCATCACATCGATGCCTATGCCTTTTCAGATCGTCGAAACGCCGAAAGAGGTGGTCATCACCTACGAATCGTTCCATGCCTTTCGCATCATCCCGATCAACGACAAACTCCAGCATCCTACCGATCTGGTCCCCACCTGGATGGGCGATTCGGTGGCGCGCTGGGACGGCGACACCTTGGTGGTGGACGCTACCGGCTTTAACGACAAGACCTGGCTGAGTGGAACCGGCAGTTTTCACAGCGAGGATCTGCACGTGGAGGAGCGCTTCACGCTCAACAGTGACGACACCATCACCTACGTCGCGACGGTGACCGATCCTAAAGTGCTAACGAAGCCGTGGACAACGGGAGCGTTATTGCGCCGCCCGCCCAACACGCGCGTCGAAGAGTACGAGTGCATTGAGAATAATCAGGACGCTCCTCACATGCAGGTGAAGAAGTAGTCCGGTTTCTGCAGCGCTATCGCAAATATCGCTGATGCTCTTTTAAGATGCAGCGGTCGATGACGACGGCAAGTCCCGCAGCTTTCGCTTTGCGCCCCGAGACCTGATCGACTACGCCTTCCTGCATCCACACCGCGGTGGCTCCAATGCGAATGGCCGATTCCACCACTGGCGCCACCAGCTCTGAGCGACGGAAAATGTCGACGATATCCACGTGTTCGGGAATATCCTCAAGCCGCGCGTACGATTTTTCGCCCAACACCTGCGACTCGTTCGGATTCACTGGAATGATCCGGTATCCCTGCTGCTGCATATATTCGGCGACGCCATACGATGGGCGGGACCGTTTGCTCGAAAGCCCGACCACGGCAATCACTCGGCTCTGGCGCAGCAGATCGGGGATTCCAGCCATCGCCTAGCTTTCCTCCCCATTCTCAGGTTCCATGCTCAGCAGTTTGTGGAAACGCGCCACCTCGGCAGCCGTCAAGTGGCGGAACTTTCCGGGTTGCAATGAGCCCAGCTCCAGGAAACCGATCTTCACGCGCTTCAGCTTTTCCACCAAACGTCCAAAATGCTTGAACATGAGACGAATCTGATTTTGCCGTCCCTCAATTAATCGTACTTCGTACCACGGGTTCTCCGCGCGCCGGATCAGCTTCAAGCCGGCGGGGGCAGTCTTCTTGCCACTGAGCGGAACGCCTTCGCGGAATTTCTCCTCCTGATCGAGCGCCAGTTGCCCGTTGGTCTTAACCATGTAAATCTTCGTCACATGGCTCGAGGCCGCCGTGATGCGCTTGGCAAGTTCGCCGTCATTGGTGAGCAGCAGCAGCCCTTCGCTTGCATAATCCAAGCGCCCCACTGGATAGACGCGCGCCTTGACGCCGCGCAGGAGTTGCATCACCGTCGGACGGCCCTCGGGATCCATTACGGTCGACATGTAGTCTTTGGGTTTATTCATGGCCAAGTACACCAGGCGCTCCGGCGCGCCTACTCGCTTGCCATCAACTTTGATGTGGTCGCGCTCGGGATCGGCCTTGGTCCCAAGCTCCGTAATTACCGCGCCATTTACCATCACGCGGCCTTCGATAATCAATTGCTCGGCGCGGCGGCGGCTGGCGATACCGGCATGCGCGAGTAACTTCTGTAACCGTTCGGCAGGCATCTTTACGGCCGCACCTACTCAGTCACAGACGATTCCGCCTGCTCGGCGGAGGCTTCGTCAGCGGCGGTCTCCGCTCCCGCGGCAGGCGATTCCACTTGAGGCTCTTCATCGCCCATGGATAACCGCCCCAGCTCCTCAAATTCCTTCAGCGTCGGCAACTCGCTCAGGTCTTTCAAACCGAACTGCACCAGGAATTCTTTCGTCGTTTTATACAGGATCGGCTTGCCAAGGACGCTCTTCCGGCCCGCGGTCGCGATGAGCTTACGATCGATCAGCGTTTTAATCACGCCCGCGCCTTGCACGCCACGAACCTCCATTACCTCAGGCGCGGTGATGGGCTGTTTGTAAGCGATCAACGCTAGAGTTTCCAGAGCGGCCAGCGATAGCTTCAATGGCGGCTTGAGGTTCTTGACGAACGCCCGAATCGCTTCATGATGCTCCGGCTTGGTGGACATTTTGTATCCGCCGGCCACTTCGCGAATCGTGAGGCCATGCTCGGGTTTGTTATATTCGGCGGTCAGGTCTTCGAGCACCTGGCCGATTCGCGCGGCGGGCTGTTGCAGGGCGGTCGCGATCTGGTCCGCCGAGAGCGGCTCATCGGTGACATAGATCACGGCTTCGACTATAGCCCGGAGCTGTTCGTCGGGCAGCTCGATACTTGAGGTTGCCACTCCCGGGAGCAAGTCGGTCTCGGGGTCCAATTGCACTTCTGTGTGTTCCATTCGGCTTTAGCTGTATTCCTCGGTTTAACTGTACTCTTCTTCGATAGCCACCAGCGATTGGCCGAGCACTTCGTCAAACGCGCGCTGCTTCTTCAATCCAATTTCACCGAAGGCGTCCTTTTGGGTTAACATCAGCGCGTGCCGGCGGACCAGTTCGAGCATAGCCAGGAACAGGCAGATCATGGCGCGGCGGCTGCCTTGTCTCTCGAATAGCTCGGCGGCCGGAAGCGACTCGCCGGTCCGAAGTTCGCCGAATACGCTTTCCAGATAACGGATCATGTCGGGGATGCTGACGTCTTCTTTCCCGACTTCGTAAACCGGCCGGTTCTTGGCGCGATCCAGTACGGTTTGCAGCGTCTTCACCAGGTCGAATAGTGACACCGCCAGTTCCGGCTCTTCGTTCGCGGCTAGAAACTGGGCCATCTGCGGGTTCGACCACGACACGTCTTCCACCATGCGCTTCTGCTGCAGCATTTCCGCCGCATTCTTAAAGCGCTCATGTTCGACCAGCCGATCCACCAACTCCTGGCGCGGATCGTCCTCAGGAGAGATTTTATCCAGCTCCGGATCCTTGGGCAGCAGCATGCGCGATTTGATGTGAATCAGAGTGGCGGCCATGTAGACGAACTCGGAGCTCAGCTCGATGTCCAGTTCGATGGCGCGCTTCATGTATTCCAGGTACTGCTGCGTGATGGAGGCAATGGGAATGTCGTAGATGTTGATCTGTTGCTTGCGGATCAGGTCGAGCAGCAGATCCAACGGACCTTCGTATTGCTCCAGATGGAAGTTAAACGGCGACGACACTTCCCTATAGAATACCAGCCGGACACGCAGCGAGCGCTGGCGTGTGACACTAATGGATGAAGGTAACAAGGGATGTCGCAGACCGCTAGGTACGCCGTTAGCGTGTTCGGAAGTCTTTTGCTATATTCCGCCGCGGTTTATGTTGGCTACTATCGAGAACTGCACCGTCCCGGGGCTGACTTCACCGTAGAAATTGGCACGCCGCTCAAGTTTTGGATAGAGGGCGGATTCGGTGGATTGCGGTTGCTCATGCCAGGCCCCCTATTAATTGACATGGGAATCGTCATCGCCATAGCCGTTGCAGTCGCTTGGACATGGGAACGCATCGTAGCCAAACAGCCAGCAGCGGATCCGGCGTGGGGATCGTCATTTGTTGAAGTACAGCGTCACATCCACCGTGTGATTGCTCGCGTTGATCTGGGTTTCCGCCCGTGTCTTCTTAAGATTGTCGAAGACGCCGCCATCCTTCACCCGCGCCAGGAAATGATCGGGATACTCCGGATTGAACGGACGCCCCGGCGTTAAGCCCCACATCTTGCGGATGGTTGGCTCGCTTTCAATATCCAGGCCAGCGATATCCAGCTTACCGAGCGTGTAGAGCGGCCCCGGATCGATTTGAAATTCGATCGCAATCGTGTGATCGGTATCGTTGATGTCGCGCTGGATCTGCGAACTTGCATCTAAGTGCCCCGCGCGGCGCAGGTTGGCGCGAATTCGCTCCTGTGCGGCTTTCACGTCGTCAAAATTCACCGTCTGGTTGGTTTTCAGCTTCGAGAGACTGTTCCACTCCGATCGCGAGAAATCGGCGCCGGTGTAACTCACGTGTTCCAACTGATACGCGGGCCCCGGTGTCACCTGCACCGTCACCGAAATGCCGTCGACGTCCTTGGCAGGCATGGTTTCGATTTTCGGAAATGCCACCCGCACCAACCCGTGCGCCTCATAAATGGGCCGAATGGAATTATCCATTAACTGGCGGACTCGCGGCTCGGAGTACAGAACTCCGACCGCGACCCCATACATCACGTTCTGCAAGGTTCCAGCCGGAACTTCGCCGGTGTTGGTGAAGATAATGTGCGCGATCGACGGCGGCCCCTTGGCCGTGCGGAACAGAACCGCCAGTTCCTCGCCTCCATCCGCGCTCAATTTGCCCGCGAGCGGCTGGTGAAAATTTTTCCCTGCCAGATATTCAGAAATCCAACCCACATAACGATCCACTATGGGTTTCGTCGCGGGAATCCGGTCTTCAAACAGCGGGTCCTTCTGCTTCAACCACGTGCGAAGCTCGGCATCGGTGGCGGGTAACTCAGCAAACCGGATGGGATAAAGCTGGCCGACTTCAGAAACCTCATAGGTTGCGTCGTAGCCCTGATTGTCTTTGGATGGCGCGAAACGATAGCTGACCTGGTCGAACACACCCGTGGCCTCCAGCTTCTCGCGCGCCGCATCGAATTCGGATTTGCCGGCCTTCTGTCCAATGCGAAGGCCCGCGACGGCAAGAATCCGCTTAGAGGAATAGGCGTGGTTGCCTTCCACCGTCAGGTTTTCCAGGGTGTAAGCGGTAGGGGCGGGCGTTTGCGCCCAGCTAAAGCCGCTGGCCGCCCACAGCGCTAAAGCCGGCCCACCGATCAGCCTCATTCGATCTCAATGGAAACGTACATAAGCCGTCCAGACCGTTCGATTTGCATGGCCACTTCGTCGCCTGGCTTGAACTCATCCACTTTTTTTCTCAACGCCTCCACCGTCGCCACAGGAGCCTTGTTCACGGAATAAATGACGTCTCCCGGCTGCAATCCGGTTCCAGTGGTGAGATCGGTTGCGCTCGATCCGGCCGCTACCACCACGCCATAGTCGTTGCGCAGGCCGGGCAGCATGGCCGCCAGATTCTTGTCGATCCCAATCGCCAGAATTCCCAGCCTCGGCACCAGATTATCTTCCGGGTTCACCATGTCGGCAAAGCGCTGGGGATCGTCCACGCTGTCGGTCACCGGCACATCGATGCTCAGCTGATCCTGGCCCCGCAGCACCTGCAGCGTAATTTTCTGTTTCATCGGCGAACGGTAAATGTACGCCTCCAGTTGCCGTGCGTTGCGCATCGTTCTCCCATTCGCGGTGAGCACGATATCGCCGACCTTCACGCCCGCCTTGTCCGCTGGTCCGTCCGGCGTTACGTCGCCCACCAGGGCGCCCCAATCCCGTGACAGACCGAGGCCTTCGGCGATGGCCGGGCTGATGGTCTGCACGGAAATGCCAATCCTGCCGCGATGTACGTGTCCTTCTTTTCGCAGCTGGGTGTAGATAGTGCTGACGATATTGCTAGGGATCGCGAATCCCAGCCCCTCGCTTCCTCCGGATTGAGACAGGATGAACGTATTGATGCCCACCACGCGGCCTTGCGAATCAATCAGCGGACCGCCGCTATTGCCCGGATTGATCGGGGCATCCGTCTGGATATAGGCTAGAAAATCGTCCGGATGAAGTTCGCGTGAGGTGGAACTCACAATCCCCATGCTGACCGATCCCTCCAGTCCTCTCGGGGTTCCAAAGGCCATTACTAGCTCGCCTTGCCGTACGGCATCTGAATTGCCGAACGGCAGATGGGGAAGGCCGGCGCGATCGATCTTGATCACGGCTACGTCCATCTCGCGATCCATGCCAACTAGCTTCGCATCCAGAAGTTTCACTTCCGGTTCAAATGTCGGCGTGCGGCCAGCCCGGACCGCCGAAATCCTTACCTGGATGCGCCTGGCCCCTTGCACTACATGGGCGTTGGTGACAATGAATCCGTCGTCGGAAAGAATGATTCCCGATCCCGTGCTACGTTGCCTGGAGAGCACCGCCGCGGTGTTGCCGGTATCGGATTCATCAGCCGCCACGTATCCGGTGGAAAAGATCTGCACCACCGATGGACGCACTCGGTTGACCAAGCCTTCGAGTGAGACGCTAAGTTCGCCCAGGGAAACAGGCGGCGGCTTGACGTCGGCAGTTGGTGCGGAATCAGGCGCTGCGGCAGGTTTGGAGTCCTGCGCGTAAGCGCCGACCAAAGCCACGCAGAAAATGAGGAGCGAAAACGCGAGTTTTCTCACATTTCTATTTTCCCGCAAGTAGCGGGCCAAAACATGCCAATAGCGGTTTTGTAACGGCTACTGCAGGTGGGCGCGTAGATTTTTGACGGCCCGCAACCCCGCTTGGGCGACTTCGGTATCCNNCCGGATCCTGCGCCAGCGCTTCCAACGGCGCAACAGCATCCTGGTTGCCGCTGACCGCCAATACTTCCGCCAAGCCGGTCTTCTCGTCCTTGGTAACGCCTGCTTCCTTGAGGGTTGGATACAGTGCCTGACGGATCTCGGGATCGCGCGCCAGTTCGATCAGGTACGCCCGCGACACGCCGCGAAAGGCGGCCGAGTTGAGATTGTTCACCAGATAGCGGAGCGGATCGAATTCGCCCATTCCACGCTTGCTCAGATTCACCAGCGCGAACGCCACCGATAGCCGGGGCTCAGTCTTACTTTCGTTGTTGAACGCGCGCTCGAGCATGGCCGTGTCCCCGGGGTTCTTCAGCCGTCCCAGACCCTCCGCCGCGCCTTCCCGGAGGCCGTCGTCTTTGTGGTCCAGATAAGTTACATAAATTCCATGCAACTCCGGATCGGGCATCTGCGCCATGGCGGTGAGCGCGGCGCGCTTCACCTTCATATTGTGCGAACGATCCAGCACATCGCGCAGTTCATTAATCGCGTCATGGTTCATCAACAAACCGGTCGCTTCGATTGCGGTGGTTTGGACCTTTTCGTTCAGATCGTGCAATAGAAAAACGATGCTGGGTCCCGAGCTTCGATCGCGAATCTTTTCAATCGCGACCAGCGCTTCATAGATCACCTGGCTGTCCTTGGATCGCAGAGCTTTCTCCAGGTCTGGAAGCGCCTCGCGCCCGCGCAGAATGCCTACAGCTCGCGCGGCATTGGCGCGCGCTTCCATGCTGGCCCCGCCGCTAGCGATGCGGCCCAACGCGATCACCACTTCCGGGCGTGCCTGAATATAGGGATCGATCACCAGGTCGTTGGTGTCGGTGAATTTGCCTTTGATAGAGGACCCAGCGCGCCGCAACGACGCCGTGAGCCCGGTTTTTACGTAACCCGGCACGTAGAAATTCACCAGACCGTCGGTGGCACGAATCTCGATCTCCGGATCGTTGTCGGCACAAGCTTTGACCAGCGCGTCTAAACTGCGCTGCGTTCCGATGTCGACGATCGCCTTTACAGCCTCGCGGCGCACGTCCACGTCCGGATCCGCAAGATAAGTCTCGAGCTTGGGAATTATTTCCGAACCGCCGGCTTTGCCGTATTCGCGGACCGCTTTGGCTCGCGCTTTGGCGTCATCGGGCGGCTGGGCGGCTGCGGGAGGAGCTTCGTTTTGAGCGGCCGGTTGAGCGGCAGGTTGAGCAACCAGCGAAGAAGCCGTGAGCGCTAAACACAGCGCCCACAACACACGGCACCGGTTCAGTGACATAAACCTAAACCTCAGCGAACAAACTCCACGGTGACTTTCTTGCTGATGATTCCCGCCTCATAGCCCATGTCGAGCAGCTTCTGAGCGGCCTTCGGTACCAGGTCGCCGCAGTCCACGGTGAAGTGATTCACGTACATTCCCACGAATTTTTCAGCCAGCCGAGGCTCCAGATCGCGCGCGAATTGCATCGCATAGTTCAGCGATTCTTCGCCGTGATCCAGGGCATATTGAATGCTTTCGCGCATCACCCGGCAGCACTCGCTTTTGATATCGCCGGGGAGCGATCGCAGTAGCGCGTTTCCACCCAGCGGCAGCGGCAGATCGAATTCGTTCTTCCACCAGCGGCCCAGATCCACAACGCTATGGAAACCGCTCTTGCCATACGTGAGTTGGCCCTCGTGAATGATCAGGCCCGCATCCACGCTATGCTCGGCCACCGCATCCAGGATCTTGTCGAACGGTACGACCACTTCTTCGAAATCGGGCTCAAACAATTTCAGCGTCAGATAAGCGCTGGTCATCCGTCCTGGAATCGCGATCTTCTTGCCTTTGATTTCCTCGGGCGCCATCGGTTTCACACTCGCCAGGATGGGGCCGTAGCCGTCGCCGATGCTGGAACCGCTGGCCATCAACACGTACTTGTCGGCGATATATGGATAGGCGTGATAAGAAATAGCGGTCAGTTCGTAAGCGCCTTCCAGCGCCTTACGATTCAACGTTTCAATGTCATCGAGAACGTGCCGGAACGAAACCAGCCGCGAGCGTACCTTCTTTGTCGCCAGGCCATAGAACATGTACGCGTCGTCGGAATCGGGACTATGGGCACAAACGATTTCCGTTACGGTGGTGGATGCCATAGGAGAGCAGACCACCACTATAGCAGACGCGCCATACGTTTCCGCTGGCGCGCGAAGAGTTGTTATTGGCTTTCATCCGCTATTTTGTCTGCAGCAGGACCAGCTCCGGACGCAGTGCTTCCAGAGCTTGCTCCAACTGGGCCAGACCGTCCGGCGCGCCCGTCAGATCGCCGCTGCGACCTTGCTTTTCCAGCGCAAAGGCAGCCTCAAATGCGCGGTTGGCGCCGAACGTAGAGACGGAGCCTTTCAGGCTGTGGGCATGGTGCTCCAAAGCCGTGGCGTCGCGGCTATCCACCGCGCCCTTTATCTTTTCAAAGGTGGATGGATAATCGTCCAGGAACAACTCCACCACTTCTTTCAGCAGGTCGATGTCGCCGCCCACGCGGCTCAGGGCGAGCGACTCGTCTAATTGCTGGAGTTGTGTTTGCACGGAAGATCCTTCAGATGTTATATCGGCGTTCATGGAATTCCCTCCAAGCACTACAGATTCGATCATTTGCATTAAGTCGGGTACATACACCGGTTTGGTGATATAAGCGTCCATTCCGGATTCGAGACAACGTAGCCGGTCCGATTCGGCGGCCTGCGCGGTCATAGCCACGATAGGGACGCGATGGCCTGAACCGCGCTCCTGCTCCCGGATGCGCGCCGTGGCCTGCAGACCGTCCAGACCGGGCATCTGAACATCCATCAAGATGAGGTCGAACTGAGACTGTGTCGACTGTTGTTGTTCGAACGACTCCAGCGCATCTTGCCCGCATCCCACAATCGTTACCGAGTGTCCCTCGCGCTCTAACAGACGCGCTGCCAGGCGTTGGTTCACGCTGTTGTCCTCCGCCACCAGGATTCGTAGTTTTCTTATGGCGCGCTGGCTGGAGGCTGAGGGCCGCGTGGGTTCGTTCGCCGGCGCCGCCATGGCTACTCCCAGGGTGACGGTGAAATGAAAGGTGCTGCCCTTGCCCAGCTCGCTCTCGAGCCAGATGCGCCCTTCCATCAGTTCCACCACGCCGGAGCAGATGGACAGCCCCAAGCCAGTACCGCCGTACTTGCGCGTAGTAGAGCCGTCGGCCTGTGTGAAGGGCTCAAAGATCAACTGATGTTTTTCCGGAGCGACGCCAATGCCGGTGTCGGCGATGCTGAAACAGAGGGTGATTTTCGAGCCTTCCGTCGACTCCGCCCGAACACGCACGGAAACCTTGCCTTCATTCGTGAATTTGATCGCATTGCCCGCCAGATTGCGCAGCACCTGGCTGATCCGCAGCGGATCGCCGACCAGACGATCGGGCACCTGGTCCTCTACAATCGATTCGAAAATCAGGCCGCTCACCGAAGCGCGCAGGGCCAGCGGCCGCAGCACATCGCGCATCAGCGCTCGCAGCGAGAAATCGACACAGTCCAGCGCCAGCTTGCCCACTTCGTACTTGGAGAAATCCAGGACATCGTTGACCAGGCTCAGAAGCGCCTCGGCCGAGGACTTGACCAATTCCAGATATTCCCTCTGATCAGCCTGCAACTGGGTCTCCAGCGCCAGCCCGGTCATACCGAGAATTCCGTTCAGGGGCGTCCGCACCTCGTGCGTCATGTTGGCCAGAAAGTCGCTCTTGGCCGCGCTCAGCGCCTCGGCACGGTCGGCCATTTCACGCGCCAGGCGGCCCGTTTCCTCCAGATTGCGATTGGCCTCGATCAGTTCGCGGTTCGCCGCTTCGGCCGCCTCCTTGGCGCGGGCCAACTCCTCGGCGTTGCGCTTCAACTCCGTCACATCCCGAAGGATGCAAAGCATCTGAGGCGCGTGGCCCGGAATCTCCACGCGGGTTATCGAATTCTCGAAGATGCCGGACCGGCCATGCACGAAATGCAGCTCGCGTTCAAAGAAGCGCTCCTTGACATCCGAGGCATAAAGCGCGCGATGATATTCGCGCAGTGCTTCGCCCTCTTCGGGAGGAAACAGCCCTGTCACATTCATCCCTTCGAGCGAGCCGGGATCCGTGTCCAGCATCCTGGCGAAGGCAGCATTCACTTTGACGATGGTGCCGGAAGGATCGGTGAGAAACATGGGCTCGCAAGAGGCTTCCCACAGCGAGCGAAACTGGTTCTCCGACTTCAGCAATTCCTGATCGGCGCGATGCCGGTCTGTGATGTCGATACCGGTGGTGATGTAATACTCCACTTCGCCCGCGGCATTCAGCATCGGAACGTTTGAGAACGAGATCCTGAGCGGCTCGCCCGATTTGGCGATCCATTCACTTTCAAAGGCGCTTGCGGCCCGGGCCGAGATGCCGTGCTCCAAACGCTTGCGGCTTTGATCCCTTCCGTCCTGGCTCACCAAGATTTCAAAAAATTTCCGGCCCTCGAGTTCATCGCTGGCGTATCCGGTTACCTGCTCAGCCGCCCGGTTGCAAAGAACAATCCGGCCTTCGGCGTCAAATACCACCACCAGCGCTCCGCAGGCCTGCAGAACGCCCGTTATGAAGTCCCGCTCTTTAGTTAAGTGACCGTCCACACAGCTTCCCAGAAGGTTTATCGGCAGAATACGCTGGGATTCTTATTGGTACTCATCGGAGGGTAGTTCCGTCGATCCTAGAACGCGGCATTCTTCCAACTAAGGTAATTGCCGCATTGTCGAATTAGGCGTAAAACGCTAGCCTGTAATCGTGAAGAGCTGCCTTATTACCACGTTCGCCTGCGCGCTATCGCTTTCGGCCCAACAATCGAACATCAGCAGCGCCACCTCGGTTGATATCAATGGCAACCTTGTCAGCGCCGGCCCGGCGATTTCGCAAACCAAATCGGCCAACGGGTCTCAGACTACCGTCACGACGCAATCCATCAACGGCCGTAATGTCCCGTTGGAACAAGTGGAAGAACGCGTGGTGCGGGACGATTCTTCCGGAAAAGTGACCGAGCGAATCACTCGAAGGTACGATCCGCAGGGCAATCCCTTGCCACCGGAGCGGCAGATGATCGAGGAGCAGAAGCGGGTTGACGGCGGGTCCACTGTCCAGAGCACCACGTACCGCGCAGACTTGAACGGGAACATGCAGGTGGTCGAAAAATCGGTGACGGATACACAGAAGAGCGCTTCGAGCGACGTTTCGGAAACAGTAGTCCAGCGTCTTACGCCGAACGGGCTGCAGCCTGTCGAGAAACAAAGCCAGGTGGTCAGCAAGCAAGGCAACGGCTACCAGGCCGAGAGCACCACGTATCGCAGCGACGGAAACGGCGGCTTCACACCCGCGGCACGCCAGACCACCGAGCACATCGTCCAGGGTTCGCAAGTCTCAGACAGTAGCGCCGAATATGAGCGGGATTCCTACGGCCAGCTCTCACTCCATGGCCAGACCGTTACCAAGACCGTGACGCGGCCGGATGGGTCGCAACAGAGCGTGGTCGATATCTATTCGACTAATGTGCCTGGCACGGTTTCAGGCAGCGGGTCGGGATTAAAGCTGCAAGAAGAACAAATGATCGATAGCCAGGCCGGGCCGGGCAACTCGGTGGTGCAAACGCTGAGCGTCCGCAGGCCCACCGTCTCCGATCCGGGAGTGTTGGGGCCGGTGCGCCAGCTTTCTCAGACCGTCTGCAAGGGTGATTGCAAACCGCCCAAAGAGCCCGACAAGTAAACGAGTTTTACAGCAGCGTCAGTGGATCCACATCGATTACCAAACCAGTGGCGGGCCACTTCTGTTCCCTAGCGAAGCGCTGCAAACCGCGCAGCGTCTCATTGAGAATTTTTCGATCTGCGGCTTTCAATAAAAGCTGATAGCGGAATTCGCTCTTCAGTTTAGGTACCGGAGCTTCTGCCGGTCCCAGCACCTTCACGCCTTCGGGCGCCGGATCGAGGAATCGCCCCAACTCGGCGCTCATCGCGAGCGCATCCTCCTGTTTCTGGCTTCGCACCAGCACATTCGCCAGCGCCGCGAATGGCGGGTAGCGCATCAACTTCCGGAATTGAATCTCCTTCCGATAAAACCCCTCGTAATTTTGCTCCGATGCCAGCCGCACCGCGTAATGCTCTGGATTGATGGTCTGAATGAGCACGATGCCAGGCAAGTTGCCGCGCCCGGCGCGTCCGGCCGCCTGCGTCAATAGCTGGAAGGTGCGCTCAGCGGCGCGAAAATCGGGCAGGCCCAGTCCGATATCGGCCGACACGATGCCAACCAGAGTCACATTCGGAATATCGTGCCCCTTGGCGATCATCTGCGTGCCCACCAGAATGTCGAAATTGCCGTCGCGAAAGCCATGCAGAATGGTCTCGAAGTGGCGCTTGCCGCTGACGGTATCGCGATCCATGCGGGCAATCCGCGCCTGGGGAAAATCGCGATGCAGCTCTTCTTCCACTTTCTCCGAACCGGTACCAACGAAATTCAGATACTCGCTCCCGCATTTCGGACACACCGTGGGGACCTTTTCCGCGTAGTTGCAGTAGTGGCAAAGCATGCGGCGGTCGCGCCGGTGAAAGGTCAACGTAACCGCGCAGTTGACGCACTCCAGCCGCTCGCCGCACGCCCGGCAGGCAACGAAACTGGAAAAGCCCCGCCGGTTCAGCAGCAGCATGGTCTGCTCATGGCTCTTCAAGCGTTCATCCACGGTCTCTACCAGCCGGCGTGAGAACGTCGACTGCTTGCGCGTTTCCAGAAACTCGTGCCGCATGTCGATCACTTCGACGTCCGGCATAGGCCGCTGCTCGATTCGCTCCGGCAACGTGAGCAGCGTATACTTGCCGCGTTCCGAGTTATAGCGGCTCTCTAGACTGGGCGTCGCCGATCCGAGCACGGCCACCGCGTTGGCTTCACGCGCGCGAACGATAGCGACATCGCGGCCGTTGTAGCGCGGCGTCTCCTGCTGTTTGTAACTGGCGTCGTGCTCTTCGTCGATCACGACCAGGCCCAAGTTCTGCACCGGCGCGAAAACGCCAGATCGTGTGCCGACAACCACTGTGGCGATGCCGCCGCGAATCCGCCGCCACTGTTCGGCGCGTTCGGCGTCATGGAAGGCCGAATGGAGAATGGCTACGCGGTCGCCGAAGCGATGGAAGAATTGCCCAGCCACGGCCGGTGTCAGCGCGATTTCCGGCACCAGCAGCAGCGCGCTTCGGCCCAGAGCTATGGTGGCGTCGATCGATTTCAGGTACACCTCGGTCTTTCCCGAACCCGTGACGCCTTCGAGCAGAAACGTCTGAAACTGACCGCCACGAAGCGAGGCTTCGATCTGCTGGTACGCTTCCTGCTGGTGCGGATTGAGCGTCCGTGGCGCTACATCGCTCTTGAAGACGCCAGTGGGAGCTTCCGGTTCGAGCGTGATCAGATTGCGCCGGGCAAGGGACCGCGCGGCCTGGCTTGCGCCCTTGACCGACGCCTCCAACTGCTCCAGATTGTGAGTGCCCGGGTGCAGCTCCAGAAACGCGTGCAACTCGCGTTCGCGCTTGGTCAGTTTCAGACCGTCGGATGCCGGCCTAAGGAACGAAGCCCTCAGCCGCGTGGATGATGCACGCAACGGGTCGCGCTGCGCTTCCAAATCCTCCATTGCGACGAAGCCCTTTTTCTCGAGTGACCGGATTACACTGAGCGCATTCGGCAGCTTCTTTTGCAGGTACGACGCTGACAGCGGCCGACCCTCGAGCAGCCGCAGGATTTGAAGCGTGGCATCTTCTTCTTCGGCGCCGAGTAGGAGTTGCCGCGCCGTGTCGCGCCCAGCGTCGGTAAGCGAATAGAGCTTGGTTTTGCGAACTTCGCCGCTGAGCGGTGTCATGCTGCGCAGTACTTCGCCTAACGGCGCACAATAGTACTGAGCGATCCAACGGCCCAGTGAGAGCAGATTGGAGTCGAGCACCGGCTCTTCATCGATCAGCCGGAATGCTTCCTTCACCGACCCTGCGGCCGCGCCCTCAGGCACATCCGGACGAAGCGCGAGTACCATCCCGGTAAGCTTCCTAGGGCCGAACGGAACCAGCAGCCGGCAGCCGGGCTGGACGCGTGTTTGCATCGTTTCGGGCAGCCGGTAGGTAAACGCTTGATCGAGCGGCACCGGCAAGCTGACGTCGCAGTACATCATGAAGTCGCGTACATGAAAGCCGAATTGTAGCGCAAGCTTCCAAAGTACCTTCAGTACCTTCTTGCGTTTGGCAGATAAATCTTCCTTTACAAGCGCCAACAAATCTTGCAGAATTGTTCTTAACCGTTGAGCGTCCCGAGAGCGCCGGTGGCCTTTGTAACGGGTCACTATCGTTTGGCGTCAATAAAAGTGGAAGGATGCGACCTAGTCGTCGATAAGGAGATTAGGCCGTCACCATGGATATTGTTGGAGACCGCAAGTTCGTAGAGGTGCCTGGGGAAAAAACACACGAACTCCCCCCGCTGTTAGTGCGCACCAGCCCCAACGTCAGACGCTTGGATCGCGTGGTTGGCATGGCCAACAACTTGATCGATTCCGAAGACATGATGGCGCCACCCGCTTTTGATGGTCCGGTTCCGGACTTCCAAGTGGATCGCCGCAAAATGGATCTGGCGATTAACCTCACCGATCAGTACCTGCGCTTCGTCACGCAGTGGCAGTGGGGCGATAGCATTCTCGAATGGATCCGGCAGTGCGAGATCACTTTTGGCACACGCCTGGAGCTGCGCAACTTGCTACGGCCCGACGTCTGGCCGCACGCTGGCCGCTCCAGTTTTGTAATGCTGCTCGAAGATAAAGCGATTCCGGCCGAAGGCGTCGAATTTGAAAAGGCCGTTGGCATGCGCCTTACCTTCCGCCAGCCTCCGCCGATTTCCTGCTTCTCTAACCAGTTTCTGTTCTATTTGAATTCAACGGTCGCCACCAGCGCCTTCGACACCTGGTCGCACCTCAGCCCATCGCCGCAGTCCTATTTGCCGCCCGAGCGCTTCACTTTCGACATTATCGATATGTCGTTAAGTTAGACTTTCAGCTAAAAGCCGTTCACCGCGCGCGGACGACGCGTCAGCAGATCAATTTGCTCTGGCGCTTCCGGTTCGTCCCCGTTCGACACGCCCAACTCGCGCATCTTCCGCAGCGAAGGCACCAGACGCGAATCCCACGATCCTACAGACCGGTTGTACGCTTCCACCGTCTTCTCCAGAAGCCTGCCCGTATCCGAATAATGCTCCTGTACCAATTGCACGCGCTCGTACATCTCCGTTGCAACGCGACGAAT
>PKZC01000243.1 GCA_003132905.1 Bryobacterales bacterium
AGGAACTTCTCACATTGCGCCGGCACCGTCACCCGAATAGTTCAAACTGATACACTACCCCGGCCGGGAATCTGGTCGAGGCTCGACACGACTATGTCCGGCGCAAATCCCAATTGATCCATTGGACGGCCGGATCGATTGCACCAGCAAACGCTATACCCGAAGGCCTTGGCGCCCGCGGCGTCCCATGCGTTCGATGAAACAAAAAGAATCTCGGCGGCAGGCAGCTGCAATATGTCTGGCCCAAGCTGATAAACCTTGGGAGATGGTTTGTAGCTTTTCACCTGGTCCACGGAAATAAGGTGAGAGAAGCAGCCGTCCAAATCATTTTTGTGAACAGCGGCCTGCAACATCGCGGGCGTGCCGTTGGAAAGGATGGCGCGCGGAAAATCCCGCAGAGCGTTCAATGCGGCTTTGGAATCGGGGAAGGCAGCGGGGGCCAGATAGGCGTCGAGCAGTTGTCCAATTTGCGGCTCGGTGGCGTTTATGTGAAGTTGCGCCAGCGCAGTGCGGAGAGCCGCTTCGGTAATGTACGCGAAATCCTGATAACGATCCATGAGGGCGTGCAGCCAGCTGAATTCGAGCTGCTTTTGACGCCAAAGCTGAGAGAGAGTTTCCAAATCGCCGGCCAAACCGTTTCCGGCGCGTAGGAGCACCGAGTGGACATCGAAGAGTGTACCGTAGGCATCGAACAAAAAAGCTCGATATTTTTGCGGCATGCTGGCCACTCCAGTTTAGCTTCCGGGTAGGTAATTGGCCTACACTGGTGAAAGCTTCCCTTCTATTCTTCATGTCGCGTGACCAAAAGATCGTGGTCGTGATGCCCGCCTACAACGCCGCCAAGACGTTACGCATCACCTACGCGGACCTTCCACCGGCACTGGTGGATCAAGTGATCTTGGTGGATGATGGCAGTTCGGATGATACCGTCAAGATCGCCCGTGAACTGGGGCTGGAGCTTTTCGTTCATAACGGTAATTATGGTTATGGAGCGAACCAGAAAACTTGCTATCGCGAAGCCCTGAAAGCGGGCGCCGAAATCATCGTCATGGTTCACCCGGATTACCAATACGATCCGAAACTATTGCCGCAGATAATTGAGCCGATCAAACGCGACGAGGCGGATGTGGTTCTAGGATCGCGCTTGATGCAGGGCAACCCGATGCGGCAGGGCATGCCGTGGTGGAAGTACATTTCCAACCGCTTCCTGACGTTTCTTGAAAATTGGTCGTTCGGGTTACGGCTCAGCGAATATCACACTGGCTATCGCGCTTATCGGCGCGACGCGCTGGAAGCTGTCAATCTTGAAACAAATTCCGACAATTTCCTCTTCGATCAGGAAATCGTCGCGCAGTTTGTCGATTCCGGCATGCGCATTCGCGAAGTTCCGGTACCGGCCCGCTATTTTCCCGAAGCGTCGTCGGCGTCGTTTTTGCAAAGCTCGGTATACGGGCTGTCCATCTTGCGGCTACTCGCACGGTACTTGCTGCATCGCGCGGGATTGCGCCAGCGCCAGTTCCAAAGCCTGCATCGGCGCTATGAGCGAGTAGCGGTTCGGGAGCATCGTTCATAAAGGATCGAGCATCTCATCGTTAAGGAGAGCCAGTTACTCTGGATCTAGCGTTACTGGTCTGACAACGATGCTTCCTATCCTTCAACAAAAAACTGCGGGCGTACGCGATCCGGTTTGCGGCATGATCGTCGATCCGCAACATGCTGCTGAGTCGGTGGTGTATCAGGGCGAGACATACTATTTTTGCTCGAAGGGCTGCGCGGCTAAATTCCAGGCGGACTCGGAAAAGTATTTGCACCCGGCGGCTGTGCCTGAGCCCATGCAGGCGGAGGCAGTGGGCGTCGAATATACCTGCCCCATGCACCCGGAAGTCCGGCAAATCGGCCCGGGCTCGTGTCCGAAGTGCGGCATGGCCCTGGAGCCGGTGAAGTTCACTCGGGATTCGGCCGACGAAGTGAATCCCGAATATACGGACATGCTGCGCCGGTTCTGGCTCAGCGTCCCGCCTGCCGCGGTGCTGCTCGGGTTGATGTTCACGGGTGTCCAGTGGCCATGGTTGGAATTGGCGCTGGCGACCCCGGCGGTGCTCTGGGCGGGTTGGCCAATCTTTGAACGCGCCTGGGCGTCCCTGGTGCATCGCAGTTTGAATATGTTCACGCTCATTGGCGCTGGCGCGGGCGCGGCCTACCTCTATAGTGTGATCGCGACACTTGCGCCAGGTATTTTTCCCGACTCTCTGCGGCATCACAGCGGCGAGCTGGCTTTATATTTCGAGCCCGCTGCAGTGATCGTCTGTCTGGTGCTGCTGGGACAGGCGCTGGAATTGCGCGCGCGCAGCCAGACCAGCAGCGCGATCAAGGCTTTGCTTAAGCTGGCGCCCGAAACTGCCCTGCGTATTCGCACAGACGGATCTGAAGAAGACGTGCCGCTCGATCAAGTGCGTCCGGGCGACCTGCTGCGAGTTCGGCCGGGCGAACGCGTTCCCGTGGATGGCGTTGTGACGGAAGGATCGAGTTTCGTCGACGAAGCCATGATTACGGGCGAACCGGTTCCCGTCGAAAAGGCGTCCGGCAGCAGGGCCACCGGCGGAACGGTCAATGGAACGGGCGCTTTCGTCATGAAAGCCGAGCACGTCGGCGCGGACACGCTGCTCGCGCGGATCGTCCAAATGGTGAGCGAAGCGCAACGTTCGCGCGCGCCCATTCAGCGCCTGGCGGACCGTGTCTCGGCGGTTTTCGTACCCATGGTGATTGGCATCGCCATCGTGACGTTTCTCGTTTGGGCGTTCGTTGGTCCGCAGCCCAGGCTGGCTTATGCGTTGGTGAACGCAGTCGCGGTATTGATCATCGCGTGCCCATGCGCACTGGGGTTGGCCACGCCGATGTCCATCATGGTAGGCACCGGCCGCGGCGCCTCCGTTGGCGTGCTCATCCGAAATGCCGAGGCGCTGGAAGGCTTGGAGAAAGTGGACACGCTGGTGGTGGATAAAACCGGCACGCTAACGGAAGGGAAACCAAAACTAGTCTCGGCCCCGGATGCCGAAGTACTGCGGCTGGCCGCCAGCGTTGAAAGGCTGAGTGAGCATCCGCTGGCTTCGGCAATTGTTGCAGGCGCGCTCGAGCGGAAGCTCGCGCTTTCGAAGGCCGATCGGTTTGAAGCAATCCCCGGACAAGGCGTCGTTGCCACGGTGGATGGCCATCGAGTCTGGGTAGGCAAACCCGCAACCCCGCAAAGCGAACCAAACGATTCCGGCTGGACTATCGTGCAGGTCCGCATCGACGGAGAGCCCGCTGGAGCGCTTGGCTTGGCAGATCCGGTGAAATCGTCAGCGCGCGAAGCCATCGAACAATTGCATCGCGATGGCCTGCGCATCGTAATGCTTACGGGCGACAATCGTTCGGCTGCCGAAGCAGTGGCACGGACGCTAGGGATCGACGAGATACAGGCCGACGTGCTGCCGGCGGGAAAAGCAGACGCGGTCGCGAAACTCCAGGCCGAAGGCCGCGTTGTCGCAATGGCCGGCGATGGAATTAACGACGCTCCCGCTCTGGCGCGCGCCAACGTGGGAATCGCAATGGGTTCGGGAACCGATGTCGCGATGGAGAGCGCCGCCATTACACTAGTGAAGGGAGATCTGCGAGGGATCGTTCGCGCCCGCGCGCTCAGCAAAGCTACCATGCGAAATATCCGGCAGAATCTGTTCTTTGCCTTCGTCTATAACGTGATCGGCGTGCCAGTGGCCGCCGGCATCCTCTATCCTTTTTTCGGACTGCTGCTTAGTCCCATCATCGCTAGCGCCGCAATGACGTTTAGCTCCGTCTCTGTGATCGCCAACGCGCTGCGGCTGAGAAAGCTAGCGCTGTGATCGATCTGCATAGTCATACCAACGAATCGGACGGAACGTTTACCCCCGCTGAGCTGGTGGATCTAGCGATGGAGCGCGGTATCGAAGCGCTCGCCATTTCCGATCACGATACCTTCGCTGGTTTCGATCAGGCCCTGCCATTAGCGCGATCGCGCGGCTTGGATCTGGTTTGCGGAATCGAATTGAGCACGCGCATCCCGGACACGCTACGGACCGTCCATCTGTTGGCTTATTTTTTTCGCCAACCGCCTCCCGCGGACTTTCGCGAGTGGCTGCATGAGTTGATCGCCGGCCGGCGGGATCGCAACCAGCGTCTGATTGCAAGCCTGCAAGCACAGGGCATCGACATTACGTTAAGCGAAGTGGAGCGGCTGGGGCGAACTTTGGCCGGCCGTCCGCATTTCGCGCGCATCCTCATCGACAAGGGCTACGTGAGCAGCTTCGATGAAGCGTTCCGACGATACCTGGGCGAAACCGCGCCGAGCTACGTAGAGAGATTCGCACCCTATGTCGCGGTGGCCATCCAACGGGTGATCGATGCCGGAGGGTTGCCCGTCCTGGCGCATCCCATTCGGCTTGGCTTCCGGGATCCCGTGGCGGAAGAGAAATTCATTGGTGAATTGCGCGACGCCGGACTCCGAGGCATCGAAGTGTTCCATTCCGACCATCGCCAGGCGGACATGCAACGCTACGCCGGTATTGCCAGCAAGTACAATCTGGCGGTCTCAGGCGGGTCCGACTTTCATGGCGAGGCCAAGCCGCATATCTCGCTCGGAACCGGCTTGAATGGCAACCTGAATATCCCGCGTTCGGTGCTGGAAGGCCTGCGCGCCGTTTCCTGATGAGCACGGCCGACGTGGTAGTGGTTGGCGCAGGAGTTTTTGGCGCTTGGACTGCATTGCATTTGCGCCGATCGGGCCGGACCGTGACCTTGTTCGACGGTTACGGCGCAGGGAACAGCCGGTCTAGTTCCGGCGGAGAATCGCGCATTCTGCGGATGGGCTACGGCGCGGATGAGATTTATACACGCTGGGCCATGCGTTCGCGTGACTTATGGATCGACCTTTTCGCGCAGATCGGCAGGACGGAGCTTTTTCAACGAACCGGCGTCCTGTGGACTCCGAGACCGGACGACCCGCGCGTCGCGATCACGCAGGCGGTGTTTCAGAAATGCGGCGTGACCTTTAACCGGCTGAGTCCGGCCGAACTCCAGAAATCGTTTCCACAGTTGCGTTTTCGGGAAGAGCGAATCGGATCGTTCGAATATTTGTCCGGCTTCTTGCTGGCCCAGCGAGCGGTTCGGGCCGTAGTAGATCAAGCGGTTAGCGAAGGAGTGGAGTATCGTCAAGAGTTTGTGCAGACCTCTGCTGGCTCCGGCGTCACCGTGTATGCCTGCGGACCTTGGCTGCCCAAGATCTTTCCCGAGCTCCTGACGGGACGGATCCGAGTGACCCGCCAGGAAGTGTTTTTCTTTGGAACCAGCGGCGCGCCGCTGCGCTACTTTGCTCCTCCACATATGCCTGTGTGGGTGGACATCACCGATCAGCACGGCGCTTACGCCATTCCCGAAATCGATAACCTGGGCTTCAAGCTGGCTTTCGACCCGCACGGCCCGGAGTTCGATCCCGATACCGGGGATCGAGCCGCTCTCGGCGCGGATGCCGCTAGCGCCTTCTTGGCTGAGCGTTTTCCTGCCTTGGCCGGCGCGCCGCTGGTAGACTCGCGCGTCTGCCAGTACGAGAACACATCCACCGGAGATTTCCTGATCGACCGCCATCCCGACTTCGAAAACGTTTGGCTGGTGGGAGGCGGATCCGGCCACGGATTCAAGCATGGCCCCGCGGTAGGCGAACACGTTTGCTCGCTGATTGATGGCAAGGCAGCTGTGGAACCGCGATTTTCATTCGCCTCTAAGGGTCGGGAGCCGCGCCGGTCGGTATTCTGATGTGTTCTCCTGATACACTTGGTTTCGGTCGATACTGGTAGCGGAGGGGGAGATCGTCGTGGAATCCTATTATGCCAATCTGCTCGCATATCGAGTGTCCGCGAACGAGTTCGTGTTGGAATTCGGCAATTTTTTCGCTGGCCAAGAGGATCGCTCAAAAGCCGATTTTCAGGACTTTGATATTCGCGTAGTTATGGTGCCGGACCTCATCGAGCCCCTGATAAATCTTTTGGAGCAGGCGAAGGCTGCCCGAGACCAGCAGCGAAATCTTTTCGATACGCCCAAGAAAGAGGTGGACAGTGCTCCCGCTCAATAGCCCTGTCATTCAGCAGGGGTACTTTTACGCGGCTAACGGCTCGGCTTATGGTGAGTTTAGTGCATCGTTAGCCATTCAGGGCGGCGCTGTCATTGGACCGGACTCCGTCATTCGGACCATCCGAGAAATCGAAACCTTGACAGCCAACGGGTTGCAGGACATACCATCATCACGGGCCCAGGAGACTGCAAAGAGGTTGCTTTCCGAGGCTCAGTTAAAGCGTCCAATTTATGTGATCGCCTCGGCCGTTGAAGCATCGGAAGGCGATCTGCTGATTCACTGGGACACTGCTATAAAGAGTGTCGTTCTGATTTGCCCCGCCTCCGCTGCCAAACCTGCTCAGGTTTACACGGAGGTGCTTGACGGAAGGCGGGCAGTCCAGTCAGAAATGATCGAGGCATCTCCCCAAACTCTCTCCGACGCTCTCGCATGGGTACTGAGGGCCAAGTAGTATATCAGGAACTCGATCACGCCGCCGAAGTATATCGCGCGTACCCTTTTCCCGACTCTTACAATAGCCGCACTGGTAAACCTATGCCTAAACTCTTCTATCGAAAGGCTGGCGAGACAGGGTTGTCAGTGGGGCTGTCTCCCGCAGGAACTTTGTTGAGATACCCGGGGGCTGTTGGAATGTGCCGCCTCTTCGTTCGCGATGTCGTCGACTGCCCGGATCCGATCCGCGTCGTTCAAGACGCCGTTGATCACGCAGAGATACAAGGCGTGCCAACGCGGGATGAGGATCAAGAGCGGGCCCTTCGAATCGCCAAATACCTGGCGAGGACAGCGGACGACTGG
Source organism: Bryobacterales bacterium (assembly GCA_003132905.1). The sequence continues at coordinate 6,935 of PKZC01000243.1, forward strand.
CGTGACCCTTCCTTATGATCGTTTCCTTTGCCTCATGTAGCGTCCGGACGTGACGGGTGCCAGTGGTCGAGCCTTACCGATCGCGCGCCGCGCTTGTAGGGCGTTGCGCTATCATGAACTTAGTAGCCACCCTTTCGCGGTGGGAGGGATTACCATTCACGATAACGAGCCCAAATCCGGCCAAAGGACGCCCCTGGAAAAGCTGGCGCAAAACATCCAGGAAGCTTTTCTAAACAATGCGCGCAAGGATAAGACGTTCCTGACCATCTATTTGATGAGTGGCGTGAAGCTTTCCGGCCGCATCAAAAGTTTCGATAAGTATTCGGTGGTGCTGGAGACCAACAATCAGGAGCAGCTTATTTTTAAGCACGCCATCTCNNGCAGTTACAAGCCAAGAGCGCGCGATTCTGGTGGGGCTGGATTTGAAATCCCGGTCGCACCGTGGCTTGAACCAGCGGGGTGGCGGGGATCCAGACACCCATGGCGCCGAAGAATCGCTTGAAGAGATGAAAGCGCTCGCCGATACGGCCGGCGCGCATGTCGAAGAGACCATCGTCCAATCCCGTCAGGCCCCCGATTCCGCGACCCTCATCGGCTCCGGAAAATTGGATGAGCTGCGCCGCCTGGTGAACTTCCATGCGGCCGACATGGTGTTGTTCGATGCCGAATTAACGCCGACGCAGCTGCGGAACCTGGAACGCGCGCTCGATTGCAAAATTCTGGACCGGACGCAGTTGATCCNNCGCGCGCCGCGCTCGAACGCGTGAAGGGCAGTTGCAAGTGGAACTGGCGCAGCTGAATTACTTATTGCCGCGCCTGGCTGGACGCGGTACCGAGATGTCGCGGTTGGGCGGCGGTATCGGCACGCGCGGTCCCGGTGAGACACAACTGGAAACGGACCGCCGGGGCATTTATAGCCGCATCAAGAAGCTCAACGATCAGCTGGAAAGCGTGCGTGGCGGACGCGGAACGCAGCGCCGCCAGCGGCAATCGGTTCCCCTGGCCACCATCGCGCTGGTGGGCTATACCAACGCCGGCAAATCCACGCTATTCAACCGGCTGACCGGCGCTCACGTGATGGCCGACGCGCGCCTGTTCGCAACGCTCGATCCCACCGTTCGCCACTTGACCTTGCCATCCCGCCGAAGAGTTCTGGCGAGCGATACCGTGGGTTTCATTCGTAATCTGCCGACAACGCTGGTGAAAGCTTTCCGCGCCACGCTGGAAGAAGTGACGGAAGCCGCCCTGCTGCTGCACGTTGTGGATGCATCGTCGCCGGCCGCACCCCAACATACCGCGCGCGTGTTCGAGGTTCTGGCCGACATCGGCGCCGATCAGACGCGGCAGATTCTGGTGCTCAACAAAATGGATCAGATAGAAGGCGGCAGCGGCGACCCAGATAGCCTGGCGCAAAGGATCATGGGCGAAGTAAAAGCCGGCGCTCGCACCGAAGCAATTCCCGTGTCGGCCCGCACCGGCGCCGGATTTAACGAATTACTCCAAACCATTGACACTGCATTGCCGGTGGACCCAGTGTCGCGCCAGCGCTTCCGCATTCCAGCGGGCGAAGGCTCGCCCATTCACTTGCTTCATGAGTACGCCAAGGTGCTCTCCAGCCACTATCACGAGGATATCCTGGAAGTGGAGGCGGAGGTCCCGGAATCGGTCAAGCAGCGGCTATCCGGATACCTTGCCGAATGATATTCTTGTCTTCAGGAATCCAGATCTATAAAGACGCGGCCCTGACATGAATCTGCCTAATGCGCTGACTATTCTCCGCATCTTTTTCGTGCCGTTTCTGGTCGCGGTGCTGGTAGAGCAGCATCTCCGCATCGAATGGCGCGGCGCGGTGCTGGTGACCAATGCGTCTCTGGCGCTGTCCATCTTCTTGATTGCCGCGGCCACCGATCTTCTGGATGGATATCTTGCCCGTCGCTGGAAGCAAATCACCACGGTGGGAACGCTGCTCGATCCCATCGCCGATAAACTGTTGATCTCGGCCGCGCTGGTTTCACTCGTCCAGATCCGTCAAGTGCCAGCCTGGATGGTGGTGCTGATTATCGGCCGCGAGTTCGCCGTCTCCGGGCTGCGCAGTATCGCCGCCGCAGAAGGCTACACGATACAGGCCAGCGACCTGGGCAAGACCAAGATGATCACCCAGGTGACCGCCATCTCGATGGTGCTGCTGAGCATCCACTGGCAGGCGCTTAGCAGCTTCGCGATGCTCTGGATGTGGGGCGTGGTGATCTTCGGCATCGCCTCCGCCGTTCAATACTTCCGCAAGTTCTGGCGCATGGTGGACGATTCCATCAAGCACCGCCGCCGCCTACAGCTATTGCGTATTGAAAGGCAGCGCAAGCGGATGATGCGGACGCAAGCAGAGTCTGAAAAGATGGGGCAGGCGAAGTAAGCCGTCAGTCGCCTTCTTTAGGCCCGTCAGTCGCCTTCTTTAGGAGTAGAGACGATCTGGAAATTGTCGGGCGTGAACAGCACAATCAACACCTGCCCGCGCGCCCCCAATGGGCCCAGCAGTTTTCCGTTTAATCGCACTTCAATGCCGGCGGCATTACCCACCCGCAATTTCGCGAATTGTTTTCCGCCCACGCTCTTGGTCTGATTGGCTTGCAGAATTCCGGAAAATACCGGTTTCCCGTCGGACGACACCGACAGCCAAGTAGCTTCGTGCGCCAGCAGATCCAGCATAACTTTGTAGTCTGTCGACGCTGCTTCCGCAGCAATCGTGCTCTCGTCCACTTCGTCCGGTTTGGGGTCTGAAGCGAGCGACACCGGCACGGCTTCGATCGGAGCCGCAGGCTGCACGGCACTTTCTTGTGGCGGAGCGGTTTTGTTTATCGCTTTTGGCGCGCGCCGATACTGTTTCGGACTTGCCGTCGCGTTTTTTGATTTGGACAAGGCGCGCACGTTGTTCATCCACACCTGAATGTGGCCTTGCATTCCCTGCGCATCGTGCACCCATGCGTAGACGCCCGAGCAACCAACGAGCACCAAAACCAAGCTTGCAGTCGAGGCGAAAGCACGTCCTGGGTGAAAGCGGCGCCGGAATGTGATCGGCGGTACATTTCGCGTCACCACGCTCGCGAAACCCGGCAACGGCAGGGGATCGTCTGCGCTTAAAACACGATCGATTTCGGCCTGGATTTCGCGCGTATCTCGTGTATCTAACGCTAAACACTTGGCGTACTGCTCGACAAAGCTCTTGTAAAAGAACCCACTCGGCAGCCTTTTACGATCGTCGGATTCGATCGCTTCCAGGTATTTGGCGTTGATTTTCGTCTGCGCGGCGACAGTACACAGGTCGAGCCCCTGTTCCAGACGCGCACGTCTAAGTGTCTCACCTACAGAAAGCATACAAGTTCCCTGCTAACTTACGGTTATAATACTACAGTTGAAGGGACGAATCCACTTAGGAGCTATTTCCGTAATTATCGTCACCTGGAATCGTCGAGAGCTCTTGAGAGCGTGCTTACAATCACTTACGGGCCAGAATCTGAACCAGCCGTTTGAAGTGGTGGTTGTGGACAACGGATCCACCGACGGCTCGGCCGAAATGGTACTAAGAGAGTACGGAAAAAGTACTAAACTTCGCATCCAACTTATCCGGAATGCAGAAAACCGTGGCTTTTGCGCGGCGAACAACCAAGGCTTTGCTGCCACTCAGGCAGAATTTGTCGCGCTGCTCAATAACGACGCCGAAGCCGAGCCGGACTGGCTGGGGAATTTAGCCGCCGCATTCCACCTGCGGCCGGAGGTTGGCATGGCCGCTTCCAAAATTCTGGTGCATGAGGATCCGCGCCGGATCGACAAGGCCGGCCACTTGATTTATCCCGATGGGCAAAATCGCGGACGCGGCAGTGGTGAGTTAGACCAAGGGCAATACGATCGCGTGGAAGAGGTCCTTTGGCCGGACGGATGCGCGGCCATGTACCGGCGTTCGATGCTGGACGAAATCGGAGGGTTCGACGAAGATTTTTTCGCGTATGCCGATGACGCGGAATTGGGATTGCGCGCACGCATCGCAGGCTGGAAATGCCTCTATATTCCGGACGCGGTGGTGCGCCATCATCGCGGCGCAACGTTGGGCCTGCGATCGTCGCGGCGTCTGGAGCTGATCGAACGAAATCGCGTCTTGCTGGCTGCGAAACTGTTTCCATGGAGCTTGCTGTGGCTGAATGGCGTCTACTATGCGATGCGTTTGGGAGCCGGAGCGTACGCCGCTATCAGGGGCCAAGGGGAAGTAGGCAAATATCCGGGCGTTGCTGGAAAGCTGCAAGCGGCGCTGGCATTGCTCAAAGGTGATTGGCAAGCCGTGGCCCTGCTGCCGCGCATGCTCGCAAAGCGTCGCGATGTGGAGCGCATTCGTAAGTTGTCGCCGCGCGAAGTGAGGCAGCTCATCATGGAACACCGGATCTCGCTCAAGGAACTCATGCGCCAGGCGATTTAAGCCAATGCAAAAGATTTATGTAATCGCCACGGGCGGCACCATCGAGAAGGTGTACTCCGAACAGACCGGCAATGTCCAAAACCTGGACAGCAAGATCGACCGCTATTTCAGCATGCTGCGCCTACCCGATGCCGAGATCGCGGTGACGCATCTGATGAACAAAGACAGCCTGGAGATGACGGACGCCGATCGCGAAAGAGTGCTCGTGACAGTGCGCGAGAAACTGGCGGCCGGACCCGCGCCCGTGGTGATCACCCATGGCACCGATACCATGGTTGAAACCGGACTCCTGCTCCAACAGAATCTGCCGGCGTTACGCTATCCCATCGTTTTGACTGGCGCGATGACGCCACTCGGCTTCGAGGGTAGCGACGGATTGCAGAACCTGACCGAGAGCCTGCTCGCGGCGCGCGTGCTGCCTGCGGGCGTTTACGTCGTGATGCACAATCAAGTGTTCCCGGTGGATCGGGTACGCAAAGATCGCGAACTGGCGCGCTTTGTGTGGAAGTAGAAGCGCCTCCGGGAGACGGAGTGATATAAAATATCGCAGTGAAGGAGCGAACATGTGTGATCAGGATCATTTTGAGGAAGACCGGAAAGAGTACGAAGCTCGCGGTTTGGTGACGCGAAAACAATTCGGCATCATGTTGGGTGCAGGCATAGCCATGATGCTGCCGCAGGTCGCAAACGCGGTTGCGGTGGCCGAGTCGGATGTGAACGTGATGACGCCGGATGGGACGGCAGACTGCTACTTCGTGCATCCGGCCAGCGGCACGGCCCCAGGCGTTCTGATGTGGCCGGATATCTTCGGACTGCGGCCGGCGTTCCGCCAAATGGCAAAAAGGCTGGCTGAATCGGGCTACTCGGTGCTGGTGGTGAATCCCTTCTACCGCGTCAAAAAAGCCCCGACTGCGGATGCCGGCGCAGCAACCCCGATCCCAACGCTACTACCGTTGGCGCAAGCTTTGAACGAGACGACACACATGACGGATGCGAAGGCGTTCATCGGATGGCTGGACAAGCAATCGTCAGTCGCCAAGAATCGGAAGATGGGCACCCAGGGTTATTGCATGGGCGGCCCCATGGCGTTTCGTACCGCGGCAGCCATGCCCGATCGCGTGGGAGCAGTCGCCACTTTCCATGGCGGCGGACTGGTGACCGATATGCCGAATAGTCCGCATCTGCAGGCCTCGAAGACCAGTGCGCAGTTCCTCATCGCGATTGNNTGCCCGCGGAAATCGAAGTGTACACCGGCGCCGCGCATGGCTGGTGTCCTCCGGATACGTCAGTCTACAACGAGCCCCAGGCTGAGAAGGCGTGGAGCCGTTTACTCGCGTTGTACGGAAAGGCTTTGGCCTGAAAGTTGGCGCTTTAGATCTCCAGCTTCTTAGATTTCGAGCTTCGAGGTGCTGTCGCCGAAGCTGTCTTGATGAACGCCTAGTTTATCGAGCACCGACAGCATTAAATTCGACATGGGCGTGTGCGCCGCGAACGTCAGGTGGCGGCCGCCCTTCAATGTGCCGGAAGCACCGCCCGCAAGGACGATGGGCAACGGGTCGTGATCGTGCTGATTGCCGTTGCTCATGCTGCTGCCGTAGAGAATGACCGAGTGGTCCAGCAAATTGCCGTCGCCATCGGGAGTGGTGCGCAGCTTTTCGAGGAAATAGGCCAGCATTTGCACATGATATTTGTTGATCAGCGCAAAACGGTCCATATTGGCGCGGACGTTGGAATGATGCGATGCGCCATGGAACCCGTCGCGCACGCCGCTGGCCGGGAACGTAGCGCCGCTGGTATCGCGCGCGTACATCATGGTTGAAATACGGGTGATCTCGGCGCGATAGGCCAGCACCAGCAGGTCGAACATGAGCTTGATGTGATCCTCGAAAGCCTCGGGAATTCCGACCGGCGCTTCGGGAAGATTCACTTCGTTGGCGGCCTGCTCTGTGGCTTTCTGAATGCGGCGCTCAATTTCGCGAATGTCGTCGAGATACTCGCCCAAGCGGACCCGGTCGCTCGGATCCAGCTTGCCCTGCAAGCGCGCCACTTTGTCGGTCACTGAATCGAGGATGCTCTGGTCCTGCTTCTTCCGCGAAAGACGCTGCTCCGAATTGGTTCCATCGCCAAACAACCGCTCGAACACTACCTGCGGGCTGTTCTCCATCGGCAGGGGGAGCGTCGGCGTGCGCCACGCGATGGTGTTGAAATAAGCGCAACCGTAGCCTGATCCGCAGTTCAACCCGACCTCTTCGATACCAAGCTCAAGCGACGGCAGCGGGGTGTCCTGTCCGATGTGCTGCGCCAGCACCTGGTCTAGCGTCATGCCGGCGTGCACGGAACCCTTCTCGGGATGCGCACCACTGAGAAAAACGGCGGCGGAACGGGCGTGATCCGCGCCGGCGTCCGAACCGACGCCACTGGCCGACGGATGCGCCAGATTGCTGACGATACAAACCCTGTCGCGCAACTTTTCGAGCGGCTTGAGCGTTTCGGTGAATTCGAACCCGGAGCCTTCCTGCGCGGGCGTCCATTTGTCCATCGTCGCGCCGTGCGGAACGTAGATACCGCAGAACCTGGTCTTCGAGACCGCGGCCGTCTTGCCCAAGGGCGTCTGCGCGGGAATCATCGAGTCCAGCAGGGGCAGCGCCAGCGTGACGCCCATGCCTCGCAAAAACGTTCGCCGCGGTAAATGTTTTTTCGTGATGAACATTATCGGTCGCCTCTCAATCGGCTTTTCGGGCCGTCGTCTCTATCGGGGCCGCTTCTTTCATTCTCATCTGAAACGGCGCGCTCTTCACAATTCCTAATACCAGCTCGGAAAAACGGTAGCGATCGGCGGCGGCATCCCGCATCACCGAACGAACTACCGGCATGTCGTAATATTTCGTTTCGCGGCCCACGCCATACATGAGCAATTTTTCGGTCATGGCGCCGACGAAGGCTTCCGGGCGGGCGAGCAGGGCTTTGCGCAGGTCGGATGGCCCGTCTATGCGTGTACCATCTACTAACTGGGCGGCCGCATCGATCTTAAATCCGGAATCCATGCTGCGCCACTGGCCCACTCCGTCGAAATTTTCGAGCGCCAGGCCAATGGGGTCCATAATCTTATGGCATCCGGCGCAAACCGGATTGGCGCGGTGTTGCTCCATGCGCCCGCGGACGGAGGTGGCTGCAGCATCGCCCGAGTTTTCCTTCAGCGGTGGAACGTTGGGCGGCGGCAAAGGCGGCGGACTGCCGAGCAGATTTTCCAGAATCCATTTGCCGCGTTGCACCGGAGAAGTGCGATTGGCGTTGGAAGTGACCAGAAGCATGCTTCCCTGCCCCAGCAGACCGCGCCGCGCGTCACTGGGCACAGGAACACGCCGGAAGTCGGGACCGTAGATGTTGGCGATGCCGTAATGCTTGGCCAGCCGTTCGTTGACGAAAGTATAGTCGGCGTCGAGAAGGTCTAGGACCGGCCGATCCTCATGCAACACGCTTTCAAAAAGCATTTCCGTTTCCCGCTGGAAAGCCTGACGCAAGTTATCGTCGAAATCGGGAAATTCGCGGCCATCGGGATTGGAACTTTTCAGATCGCGCAGATAGAGCCACTGGCCCGCGAAGTTATCCGCCATGGCATGAGCGCGCTCATCGGCCA
>PKZC01000226.1 GCA_003132905.1 Bryobacterales bacterium
TTGAAGAACAACTCCACCTTCCAGCGCGATTTGTAGAGCTGCGCGATGGTCAACGCCGGCAGGTCGAAGTTGTTGGTCAGGAAGACCAGTGTCAGGTTGTGCTCGTCATCGTGGTAGCGAATTCGCCGCAACGCTTCCGGGTAGTGTTTGGGCGAGTCGCCCGATGCCAGCACGACGGTCTGGTCCGAGCGCACACCGGTGGAGAGACCGACAGCATGCGAATAGCGGCGTTTCAGAACGATGCCGGACTTGGAACGAATCACGAAGAAGGCGCCACTGGTGTGAAAGGTATGGAGACGCTCAAAATCCAGGTATCCGCGATCCATCACGTAGAACGACCCCGCTTCCGGAACGATCTGGTCGAGGATGTTGACGTCATGCACTTTTCCATGGGAAACCTCAATAAAAGTAGGGATGGAGCCGCGCACGTCCGGCAGTGTGTGCATCTTCACCGCGCCCTTGCGGTGACGGAACCGCGCCCATGGGAACATCGAGAGGCACAGGTCGATGGTGGTGGAATCGAGAGCGTAGACGGAGTTGTCAAGATCGTAGCCCAGCGATTCACCGGCGTACATGGGGCGGACCATGTGGATCAATACTTGTGCGAAGTCGGCGTAGATGCGCCAGTCGTGCGTCTCGTTGGCATCGGCCAGGGTGGAGCGCGAAACCTTGCCGCGAAAGCCCAGGTGATACAACTTGCTCTGGACCGAGCGCAGACAGGCTTCGATGTCGCGCAAACTCTCGCGGTACGTCAACTGAGCAAATCCTAAACAAAGGAACTGATCCCAGCACGAAAAGCCACGCCAATTATGATCGCCGCGATAGCGAACCACGCACTTCTGGAACTCGTGGATGGGAAGGTGGTCCATCACTTGGGCAAAGATGGTCCTGCCGCTGTTCATGGTTCATTGTCGTGGCGGGGAACCCGGTGCTATTTCAGTGCCGGAAGGGCGGGAAAAAGTTCAAATCGAAAACGCGAGTGTTCCGTCGAGCCAACTCATTCCACAGGAGTTATTACGACGGCGAGAAAAATAGCCGGACACTAGTGACTGAGGCCTAACGCCGTCAGTGCTCAGTCAGCACTTGCCGGCGTTCAATTCACTTCCAGGCCAGCAGGCTTTTTGGCTATTGATACAAAAGCCGGAGATGTCTGGCTATATGACATCGAGACCAAGAGGACAGAACGTTTGGGAAAAATCACCCAGCTTGGAAAGCCAATTCAGCCGTAAGGCGTGGAGCCGGAGAGCCCTTTGCCCGACGGAATGTGCGGAGCCCTGAAGGTCCGAACTGAAAGTGACGGTCGAAGAGAATCTAGAAATCATGAAGAGGGTAACCGTTTCACACAAAATACTTTGTGCGGTACGCCAGGGAATGACGCTCTGCTGCATGGATGCATTACCCGTTGCGACGCGGTACGGCGCGGACTAGGCGTGCCTTTGATCGCTAACATTCAAGCAGCTGCCGCACGCAAGCATACCGTCCCAATTCCCCCGCGTGCTCCCGCGCCGGCCGGAGTCGCGGATGGCGGGGCAAACGGTCGAGGTATTCTCCGAGTTCAGCGTCCGTAAAGAGTTGCTTTATTTGCGCCGCGAAACGTGGCAATGCTGTCGCGGATTCTGGATCTCGCTCCGCGAGCCCCACGAACACGAGGAGTTTCTCGCCGACCACGTACTCAAGAGCCGCTTCAACGCCGAAACGTTCCTTGATATGTTTTGCGGCGGTGCACTGCTCCGCCCAACGATGAGGTTCTGTTGTTGAATGCTGCATCGGGTTCCTAATCTCGACAGACGGCAGCGCGGCACTGGGATCAAGCCGTTTGGGTTTCGCCGTATTCTCCCGCTTGTGTTTTGTTCCCATGCTCAAGTTCTCAAAGTTATAAAAAGAGTAAAGGTCCGAAGGTCTCAGGAAGTAGTCGTCGCGATCGGCCGGCGTGTGCGTCAATACGTGTCCTCCCTACGGAGTCCGCAGTAAGAGAGTAGTACGACCTGACCCAGGATGTCGAAGCGGAAGCGCCAGCGGCCGAGGGAAAGACGGTACTGGCCTTCGCCAGATGGCACGCCTTCCAGCTTTTTAATGTTGTGCGATCGGGAGCGGTTATACGGATCTGTGGAAAGAACGGCTACCGCGCTCTTTTCTGCCGATTCGAAATCGCGGTGGCCTTTTTGAAGTTTTGTGGACAGCCGCTCATACCGGGACGTTGGATGAACCCTGAAGGCCGGTGCTGTCATGCTCCCGTGCGACGGCGCGGACGTTTTGGACTGGCGCGTTCGGCAAGAAACTCCGCCATCGGGCGTGTCTTCCCAGCGACGAATTCCTCATAACCCTGCCGGATAGTTGCGCGGACCTTGGGATCACGGATCTCACGCTCGTCTTGCTGTTCGTCGGGTGAGAGCTTTGGGGTAATGTTGATTACCCGGCCGGTCACGCTGAACTCAACCTGGTCTCCCGGTTTAATGCCGGCCTTGCGGCGGATGCTTTTCGGCACCGTAATTTCAGTTTTGGGTTTGAGGGTGACGGTCATGGTGATGGTAGTACCGCTTACGCGATAGGTTTGTTTTCAGTGTAGGCGCGAAGCACCGGTTCGTCAAATCCTTGAAGTATTCGAGGCAGCTGCGCGGTTACTTTTCTAACGCAGCTTCCCTGCATCTTTGTGCAGGGAGGTGATGAACTCCTGGTGGGTTTTGAACGGTCCGTACGACCGGCCCTCTTTGTAATCTTTCTCACTGGCGGCAATGCCCCGGTCGATAGCACGTCGCTGCTGCGGTGTGTACTCGTCGTCTGTTGCCGGAAGTTTCGGAAGAATGGTAATGACGCCGCCAGACGCCTTGATCTCAAGTTCCTGCCCACTCTTAAACCCAGCCCGGCGTCGGACTGCCGAAGGGACCACGAGCGGCGTTTTGTTATTGTTCTTGATGGCGACGGTCATGGTAAGTAGTACGATCTGAAGTTGCTTTCAGTGTACGGGTGTTCCTCATGTTCGTCAAACATCTGCTCCCCGCCCTCGCTCCGTTTTCGATAGACCCGTGCCTGGCGGCAATCGCCGCCAGACGGTAGTTCACGAGTTAAGCTCGCACCCGTCTCCCCGGAGTGCGAACCGCGCTCTGGAATCGAAAATATTAACTTCCGTGTGGCCGACCACTCAACCACAATTCCGCCAAGCTGACCCTTCGTCCAGTAGCATCAAACGCGATGGTGTGTTGCATGCGCTATGATCATCAGGTTATTGCAAGTTCAAGTGCACCAGTTAAAAGGAGATAAAAGTATGCCTAAGGTAATCATCACAGCACAGGTCCAAGACCCGGTGAAGTGGGAAGCGGGCTTCCGAACGCACCGCGACGTGTTCCGGACGTATACCCTTCGCGGCCCGATCCAATATACGATCACGGGGAACGAAGTCGCGTTAATCATGGAGCCGGAAAGCCTGGATGCGTTCACGCGAGCCATGGAGTCGCAGGCGACGGTAGAAGCCATGGCCTTTGATGGCGTCAAGCGCGAAACCGTGAAGACGTTTGTCCTGGACAAGGAGATTGTCCTGGACCTTCACTCCAAGGCCGGCGTTTGAAGCTGTAGAACGGCTATGGTCCTCGGAGTCGGCGAGCTTAAACTCCTCGCCTCGCCAAACGTCTAGTATCATTGCAGCACGTCAGCGACGCTGAGGAGGGAAAACGATGTCCGCCCACGCACAAGCAGGTGTGCTACCGCCCTCGGTAGCGATGCTCGATATGATCAAGGGATTCTGGGTATCGCGAGCGCTGTACGTCGCCGCTAAGCTTGGCATTCCCGATCTGCTGCGCGATGAACCGAAGAGCCATCACGATTTGGCGCAGGCTACTGGTACCCACGCTTCGTCGCTGTACCGGGTGTTGCGAGCGCTGGAAAGTGTGGGGGTGTTCGCGGAAGTCGATCGGGGACGTTTCGCGTTAACGCCGCTCGGCGCCACACTGCGGACTGACGTCCCCGGATCGCTGCGCTATTTTGCGATCGAGGAACTCGGAGAAAATCACTATCCTGCCTGGGAGAGAGTGCTGCATAGCGTGGAGACGGGAGCGATTGCCTTCGACCACGTTTATGGCGTGAGCAAATGGCAGTACATGGCGGAGCATTCGGACGAGGCCAGGATCTTTGACGCAGCCATGTCCAGCTTCAGCTCCGTCGTTGCCGCAGCAGTTGTCGCTGCTTACGATTTTTCTTCCAGCGCGACAGTCGTGGACATCGGCGGAGGCGATGGGACTCTTCTGGCGGCAATTCTCAAAGGGAACCCTTCACTGCGCGGCGTGGTTGCGGATCTCCCCCATGTTGCTGAAGGAGCGCAGCGCCGGCTGGAGGCGGAAGGCCTGGCAGACCGCTGCGAGGTTGCCGCGGGCAGTTTCTTTGAGTCGGCGCCTGCGGGCGACACTTATGTGCTGAAGTTCATCATTCACGATTGGGATGACCAGCAGTCGGCGGCGATTCTCAGGAACTGCCGGAGAGCGATGGCGGCGAACGGCAGGGTCCTTCTGGTGGAAGCGGTAATCCAGCCTGGCACGGCCACATCCTTCAGTAAGTATGTGGATCTGAATATGCTAGTAATGACAGGCGGCCGCGAGCGGACCGAGGCGGAATACCGCGCTTTGCTCGATTCGGCGGGTCTACGCTTAACACGGATCATCCCGACCTCCACGGAGATGAGCGTACTCGAAGCAGTTCAGGCTTGAGGCATCGCGCGAAAGGCTAAGCCGCGTTGCGATTTTACGGAATGAACTACGCATTCATCTCGCTGTAACGCGGTTCGCACTCTGTTCGGCCCGTTTCAGGAAGGGATTGCGCCTTGTCACGCGCGACTCGTCCATTGGTGCTCGATGCGGTGGCACTTGCGGGTTGGCAGAGGAACTCTCTACGAGTCTCCGACGATTCACCCGAAGGGCAAACGATACTTCCTACAACGCCGTTCTCGGACCAACGCCACGATGACTCAACCCTGTGCCGTTTTGCGGGCGCTATTCGCCTCACGATCAAGTAAACTGAACTGAACCCTTCCATGCCATTGTCGGCCGGCCACAGACTCGGACACTATGAAATTGTCGAGCCAATTGGCGAAGGCGGCATGGGAGCGGTCTACCGCGCGCATGACCCACGCCTGCGTCGCGACGTCGCTATCAAAATTTCCGCCTCTCAGTTCAGCGAACGTTTCGAGCGCGAGGCCCAGGCCATTGCCGCACTGAATCATCCGCATATCTGCACTTTGCACGATATCGGCCCCAACTATTTAGTGATGGAACTCGTCGAGGGCACGCCTCTTAAAGGCCCTCTGGAGCTCGATCAAGCACTTAAATATGCGGTGCAGATTTGCGACGCCCTCGACGCCGCGCACAAGAAGAGTATCACCCATCGCGATTTGAAACCCGCCAATATCTTGGTAACAGCCTCCGGCGTGAAGCTATTGGACTTCGGACTCGCTAAGATCACAGATCCCACCAATCCCACAGACGCGACTCAAACCTTGGCCCTGACCGAAGTAGGCTCGGTGATGGGCACTGCGGCTTATATGTCGCCCGAACAGGCGAAAGGTGAAGAAGTAGACGGACGCTCCGATATCTTCTCATTCGGAGCTGTCCTGTATGAGATGCTCAGTGGCCTGCGCGCGTTCGGGCGCAGTACTACGGTAGAAACGCTCTCAGCTGTTCTGCGCGACGAGCCATTGCCCTTCGATGCTCCGGCGGATCTTTCCACCATCATCGCCCGCTGCCTGCGCAAATCAGCGGCAGAGCGCTTCCAGACCATCGGCCAAGTCCGGACTGCGCTGGAACAGGCAGATAGAAAACCCGCCGAGAAGGCGCCGTCGATCGCGGTTCTTCCCTTCGCCAACATGAGCCGCGATCTGGACGACGAATATTTTTCCGACGGCTTGGCCGAAGAAATCATCAATTTGCTCGCCAATATTCCTGGCCTGAAAGTGATCGCGCGCACTTCTGCCTTTGCCTTCAAGGGAAAGAACGAGGACATCCGCCGGATCGCGGAAACACTTGGAGTGGCGAATGTTCTGGAAGGCAGCGTTCGCCGCGCGGGCTCAAAACTTCGTATCACAGCTCAGTTGATCCACGCCATTGACGGCACGCATCTGTGGTCTCAGCGCTACGACCGCGACATGACCGACATCTTTGAACTGCAGGACGAAATGTCCACCGCGATCGCGGAACAGCTGAAAGTCCGTCTCATTCCCGCCAAACACGCCACCACCAACGTGGCTGCGTATGAAGCCTACCTGGAAGGCCGCCACCATGCGCAGAAGTTCGCCCCCGACGCGCTGGCAAAGGCCCTGGCCTGCTTTGAGCGGGCGGTCGCCCTTGATCCAAACTATGCACCCGTGCACGTGGGCATGGCGGAGTACTACCTGATACATTCTAATCTTGGCTTTCAGCGGCCGTTAGAAGTGCTGCCGAAACTGGAAGCCGCGGCGCAGCGCGCCCTCGCGCTCGATCCCAGCTTGGCGGACGCCCACTCCCTGCTTGCTTGCGCCCGGATGTTCCTTGATTACAATTGGGACGAGGCCGAGCGGCTCTGTAAGAGGGGTCTGGCGTTGAACCCCACCTCNNTACTACGGGCGCATACGCCACGTTCTACTTGCGAGCCCAAGGACACCCTGAGCTGGCCTTGCCTGCACTGGATCGGACTCTGGAGCTGGACCCGTTGGCCACACTTCCGCATTGGAGCAAGGGGCAATCTCTTTTCTGTTGCAGAAGGTATCCAGAGGCCGAGCGGGAATTCCGCCGGGTGCTCGAAATCGACCCACATCAGGCGGGCGCGCGCTGGGATCTGGGACCAACCTTGGCGATGCAGCAGCGCTTCACAGAGGCTGTGGCCGAAGCGGAAGAATTCGCCCAACGATTTGGGCGCCGTTCCATGCCACTACGAACCTTGGCTGTGGTCCACGCTTTGGCAGGGCAGACCGATAAAGCCCGTAGCGAGCTAGCGGAGTTGCACGCATGCGAGCGGAAAGGCTACGTACCGGCCACTTACTTCGCCGAAATCTACACCTTGCTGCAAGAACTCGACGCCGCGTTTACTTGGATCAACAGAGCCATCGACCAACGCGATCCCCACCTGCTGATGTGGATCCGGTTCCAGCCCTTCGACTTGCTCCGTGGCGACCCGCGCTACCTGTCACTGCTTCAGCGAATGAAGCTTGCTTGATCCCCCGCGTTAAGTCGTTAGCCTTGATCGGGAG
>PKZC01000264.1:0-9221 GCA_003132905.1 Bryobacterales bacterium
CGGGTTATTCTTTTCACTCGGTCATTCCACCGTTGTCATGCTGGCGACGCTTGGAGTCGCGGTCAGCGCGACGACGCTGCAAGGTCGTTTCGAGTTGTTCAGAGAAACCGGCGGCGTGATCGGCACCAGCATTTNNCGATCGCGGTCGTGAACCTGGCGATCTTGCGCAGGGTGTGGTCGAGCTTTCAGCGCGTTCGCCGCAGTGGACGGCTTGAGACCGGCCAGCTCGAACTGCTTCTTTCCGGCCAAGGATTCTTCACACGACTGTTACGGCCGATAATTCGGATGATTGCCAAGAGCTGGCACATGTACCCGCTCGGATTCTTGTTCGGGCTCGGTTTTGATACCGCAACCGAGATCGGCGTCTTAGGGATCTCCGCCTTGCAAGCATCGCAAGGCATGTCGCCGCTTTCGATCTTGATTTTTCCGGCCTTGTTCACGGCCGGCATGATGCTCGTCGATACCACCGATGGTGTCTTCATGGTCGGCGCCTATGGATGGGCTTTTGTCAATCCGGTGCGCAAACTCTGGTACAATCTGACGATCACCGCGGTTTCGGTGCTGGTGGCGGTGCTGATCGGCGGCATCGAGGTACTCGGTCTCCTCGCCGCCAAGTTCAATCTCGCAGGCACGTTCTGGATGACCGTCGGCGCGTTAAACGATGATCTGGAGTCGTTCGGCTTTCTCGTCGTCGGGTCGTTCGTCGCCTGTTGGATCGTTTCGGCGCTGATCTACCGTTGGAAAAGATACGGCGATCTCCACCCGGAAAGCCTCAACTGACGTTGGGACGTTCCTTGGCGCCGCCCTCAGCGCGCCTGGGTTCGCCAATCGCGTGGTTCAGCGAGCCGGAACGAAAACCAGCGAGATCGAGCGCCACAAAAACGTAACCGCAGGCTTTGATGGCTTTCACCAATTCGGCGTGCCGCTCGACCGCCATCGAGAATTCGTGCGGCGCAAGCTCGAGGCGAGCGATGTCGCCGTGATGGCGGACACGGTACTGGCTGAAGCCCATCTCGCCCAGAACTCGCTCCGCCTGGGCGATGCGCGCCAAGAGTTCGCGCGAAACCGGAGTTCCATAAGGCACGCGGCTGGCGAGGCAGGCGGCCTGCGGTTTATCCGCGTTCGGCAAGCCGTAGACTGCTGCCAGCGCGCGGATATCGTCCTTGCGGAAGCCGCATTCCAGCAGCGGCGAACGAACCTTGAATTCCTGTCCCGCCTTCATGCCGGGCCGGTGATCGCCCATATCGTCGAGATTGGCGCCGTTGGCTATGGTGGCGATGCCGCGTTCTCGGGCCACGCGCACCAGTCCGTCGTACAGAATCGTTTTGCAAAAATAACAACGATCGACGGGATTTCGGGCATAGTCGGGATTGTCGAGCTCGGGCGTTTCGATCACGAGGTGGCTCATCCCCCAGCCGGCGGTGAGCTGGCGGGTAAGTTCGAGGTCTTCCCGCTTGAGGCTTTCGGATCCCGAGGTGACCGCCAGCGCGCGTTCGCCCAGCGCCCGGTGCGCCGCATAGGCGACCAAGGAGCTGTCGACGCCTCCCGACAAAGCGACCATGACACTGTCCATGCCGCGCAAGCACGCTGACAACGCTTCGGACTTGGCCTGCAGTCGTTCGTCCATCATGACGACCCTCCCGGCCGCGGCATGTCGGCGCGGTTGATCAGCGAGGCAATGTAGCCAGCGCCGAACCCGTTATCAATATTTACCACCGACACCGCCGAGGCACAACTGTTCATCATTCCCAGCAGCGCGGTGATGCCGCCGAAAGATGCCCCGTAACCGACGCTGGTCGGGACCGCGATCACCGGCACTCCCACCACTCCGGGCTCCTACAACTTCAATCTGACGGCTTCCGACCTGGANNCGGATTCGATTTCGCCGATCCGGGTGAGCAGCCGATGCAAACCGGCGACGCCTACATCGGAGACGCGCGTGACCGGATTGCCATAGAACTGGGCGGTCACGGCCGCCTCTTCTGCCACGCGCTGATCTGACGTGCCGGCGCTGACGACCGCGATTATGGAAGAGGCCACCGGCACCGGCCTGCTCACATGCACGATTGTGCCGGCGGTCTCGTTGAACGTCGCCTGCGGAAGATCGCGTTGGACCGCGGCGAAACCGGCGGCGTCGGCACGCGTGGCCAAAACGTTCTGCTGCTTGCCGGCCAATGTGATGAAAATCTCGCTGAGTTGCTGCGGGGTTTTGCCCGGAGCGTAGATTACCTCGGCCGCGCCGACGCGCCTTAGGCGGTGCAGATCGACGGTGGTATGGCCGAGCTGGGCGGTGTGGGCGCGCGATAAAGCCTCGCACGCTTCGTCCAAAGACAGGCGCGACTGTTTGTAGTCCTCAAGGATTTTGGCGAGACCGCTCATCCCTGTTCCTCTGTCTTAACCGACGCCGCGCTTGCAAGGTGTTCGCGTACCTCGGCATCGATCTCGCGACGCAATGTCAGGTACGGCAATTTGTGNNGCCGCGCTGCAATTGCACGAGTTTGACCTGCACGTCGCCGAAGGTCGTCGGCACGGTTACCGAGGAGCGCGACAGCATGCGCTTGCCCACGGCGTGAAGGCGTACGCCGATGGTGGTCGACTCCTCGAACAGCACCTCGACCAGGGAATCGACCAGCTGTTCCTGCGCCAACACGGAAATCATATGAGCCAGGCGGCTTTTCTTCATGATGATCGGCGTGATGAAGACGTCGCTGGCGCCGGCGGAAAATAAGCGCTCGATAAACGGTTCGTAGGACTCGGGCGACATATCGTCGATGTTGGCGGTGATCTCGACATTCGAGCGTTCGCTCCAGTAGGGCACCGCGGCATCTTCGTTGACGTCGCCCAACACCACGCGCAGCACATTGGGGATCGCAAAATCGCGGTGGCCGATGCCGTAACCGATGCGTTCGGGCNNCAACATCGCGGCCCCGGTCGGCGTCGTGGCCTCGCCCGAGACGCCGCCTGTCAGGCATGGCACACCCTTGAGAATTTCCAGCGTCGCCGGCGCCGGCACCGCCAAGCGGCCGTGGGCGCAATTCACGAATCCAGACCCCAATTCGACAGCGGTCGACAGCACGGTATCGACAGCCAAATAGTCGAGGCATATCGCCGCGCCGAAAATGTCGACAATCGAATCCGTGGCGCCGACCTCGTGGAAAGCGACCTCATCGATCGCAATGCCATGGATGCGCCCCTCGGCTTCGGCGATGACCGCAAAAATACGTGCGGCCATCGTCTTGACGCTGTCCTTGTACGGCGAGGCGGCGATTATTTCCTTAATGTCGCGATAGTGGCGATGGGCTTCCATTCCCCTCTGGTGGGAATGGGAAGTGGCGTGATGATCTTGATGATAATGGTGGTTGTCGCCATGGTCATGATGATGGCCTGCCCGGCCGCCGTGCGCGGTCAGTGTCACCGTGGCGCGGGTTCCGGTAATGCCCTGCTTTTCGGCATTCGCAAAGGTCAACGTGAACTCTTCGTCGAGCCGCAACCGCGCAAGTTCGCTCTGTAAATGCTCCCGCGGTACGCCCAGGTCGACCAGTGCGCCGAGGTTCATATCGCCGCTGATGCCACTCGGGCAATCGTAAAGCAGGGCTTTCACGATCGATGACCGTCGGGCTGTTGGGCACTCGCATGGCGCGGCTGTGTCGGTGACGAAGCGGCTTTCATGCCTCCACCTCCCTCAAAACTTCGATCACGTCCAGCCGCATGTCCAGCAGCGGAGCGTCGACGATGGCTCGGCCGATGTCGACAATATCGATCCCGATCTCGGCCAGCGCCTCGATATCGCGTAACTGAACGCCGCCCGCAAAGGCGACTTTAACACCGGAACGAAGTCCATGGGCCTTCAGCGCCAAAATCGCGCGCGCGGCATCGTCGATTTGGCCGGAATCGACGAAAACGATCGATGCGCCCCCGGCCGCCGCTCGCACGGCCTCGTCGCTGATGTCACCGTATTCGCCGCGGATCTGCACAATTCTGGTCCCGGTTTCCAAACGACCGGCCGCAGCCATGGTCGCTTCCAGGCCGCCATGCATACGGACGAAGTTCTTGTCGATGTAGAGAAAGGGCCATTCGGCGATGCGCGGCGCGGCGCCGCCGACTATGATCGCCTGGCGGATCATCTCCTTTTGCGAAAACGGCAGCTTCTTCCACGCCCCCGACACCACCCGGATGCGTCCATCGGCGCGGGCCACGAAACGGGCGGTAGCTGTGGCGATGCCTGACGGTTTGGCCATGAGGCCGATCAGGCGCTCTTCGGCCAAAGCGATCTCTTTGGGCGTTCCCGCGATCTCGGTGACAACGCTGCCGGCTTCGACCGGCGAGCCGTCGGCGAGCTGACTTTTGGCGGTCATACCAAGCTCGGCCAACGAAGCCGGCACGGCGCCGGCGCCGGCGATAATGCCAGGCTCTTCGGCAACGACACGCGCGGTTACCCGCGCCGTCGCGACCGATTCAAAAAATTTGTCTCGAGGATCACTCATCATTTCCGTGCCTGCCAATATAGAGGGCTCGCTTCCGGTGGCAGTGCCGGAAGCCGACCNNGGTTCGGTTACCCTTGCGTCTAGGCCGCGATCCCTCTCTGTTTGAGCCACATCGGCATCAACTGGCGATCGACCTGGGCGGTTATCTGCGGCGCGAGTTCGTACATAACCTTGGCCAGCGCCTCGCTGACGTTGAAGCCACCGACAGCCCCGTCGAAAACCATGATGTTGTCGGTCTTGGAGAAATTGCGGGCGAACGACACCGCTTTGGGCAGACTTTCCACCTTCATCGCGTAATTCATGAATTCGGCGTTCTGCTCGTCGTTCTCCATCAATTCCGCCTGGGCGCCGACCACCATCAGCGGGAGCATCTTCGGGAAAAAGGTGCCCGGATAGCCCTTGGAGCAATAGTTCAGCACAACCGCCTTGATCGCCGGATTGGGGGGCGGCAACACGCCTGTAACCAGTGGAATCTTGCCCGGGTAGAGCATGTCGCTATAGCGCGTGAAGGGCGTCAGCTTGCGCAAATCGAACTCGTCGACATTAGCGTTGAGGAAATTGCCGAACAGAACCCCGCCCGCAGCGGTATAGGGGAGGGGGCCTGGGTAATCGATGATCAAGATGACGTCCTTGATGGCACCCAGCAAAGTGAGGATCTTTCCGTACCACTGAAGATTGAGCTTCCCGAATTCCTTGTCCTGGGTGATGAGATCCGCGTTGGCATCTACACCCATGATTCCTTCCGGTCCCACCTGCAGCATGCAGGAGCAGAGAAATCGCTTCTGGACGTATTCGGATTCCCAGATCAACCGCGGCAACAGATTGGCGCTACGCGGACCGGTGCTCTGATGGTAGGACGAACGGGTTTCGATGGTGGCGTATGACATGGCGAAAGGCTTGAACAAGCGGCCCATCTGCCTGTGGTAGTGGAGTTCGCGCACGTCGTTATTGTGGGCGTGGATGATCCAACGGGCATCGTAGGCTTCGGCGATACCGTAAAGCGTGCCGATGGCGGTCTTGATGGGAACACCACGATCCACCGGAGNNGCCTTTGGCTTTGCCTTGGAAATATTCATCCAGCCCGAATTTTGCGATGTACTCCTCGGTTTCGCGGAAGCGCAGGCCGACGCCAGCACGCAGCCGAATGTCGGTCGCTCCCGTGCGTTTTTCCACCTCGTCGCGAATCGTGCGGACCATTTCCGCATAGGCATGTCCGCCATATATCGAATAGCCATGATGCGAGGTCAGGATGTTGACCGAATCTCCGGGCCTAACCCTTGATAGGTCCACATTTTCGAGCGTCGCCAGCGTTCGCCGGCGTATCTCTTTACGCATCAACTCAGGAGTGGGAGCGACCACAGGCTGTTGATCGATCGGAAAAAGGTCCGACGCCCTAACCGAGGTCAAGTCGGGAAGATCCGCGGCCCGCATTTTCAATTCCTTGGGGTCCATGTTGTAGTAGGACGCCCTCGGTTCGGCTGGTGTGAGAGTGCGCTTGTTCATGGCTTAATCCACGCTCGGGTAAAGTTCGTTCGCAGCCTGCAGGTCTTCTTTGAGAAAATATTCCGAGTATTTCTCGTAAGCCTCCGCCGGCAGGTCCCAGATGGTGGCGTAGGCCCCGTACCACTGCCAGCCGGACGCCTTCAGCCCCTCGACGCCGGCTGCCTTCAACAGTCGCAGCACCGCGGTGATGCAAAGAACGCCGCAGCCGGTACGAATCCCAGTAGCAACTGACAACTGCTCCGGCGTGCGATGCCCAAGTAGGATTGCCGCCGCCACTTCCCGTGCCTGTGTTTGCCGGCAAAAGCAGATGATCTGCTCGGTGTGCATATGGGCGGTATGGCAGATACGCGTCACCTCTTTCGGATCGGCCAGCGTCCAGTCGACGCCGAACGCCAGCGGCTCATTACGATCCTGCATTGCGATGGCGTGATGCGGACAGCGCGTCATGCATAAGGTGCAGTCGAGACAATTGCTGCCGTCAATGCTGACCACCGGATCGCGATGTGCCTCCCAACTGATGGCATTGGTCGGGCATACCCTGACGCAGAAAGGGCACTTCCTGCAAAGGTCATAATCAATGACAGCAACGTGATTGACGTGCGGCATTACCGAATACCTCTGTCGACGAACGCTATCGTGAACCGCTGCGACACTCTAGTGACCGGCAATTGTGCGGTGGTGGNNCGTCAATTCCGCCCGCAGCAGGTTTGCCATTTCCTCGGCCAACTGACTATTGCTCATCCCTTGCTTTAGTCCGCGCACTAGGACCGGTGCGACCAAGCGGACCTCGCGGTGGGGACCGGTCAGCGCGACATAGGTGGTCAATTCCACGCATCCAACCGCCAGGCGCACGCCATCTTTCGCATGACGGCCCTGTCCACGATGATAATGCACGACATAAGGCGTGGCCGCCGCCGGATCCAGCGCCAGGATCGCCTCGATCATCCAATCCTTTGACTCGGCGCCAGTCCCACCCGTAGTCACAACCAGCCCGTTGCCCTTAAGTCCTGCTTCGGTCAATGCGCCGATGGCGCTGTCCAGGTCGTCCGCGACAGCTGGCCCAGCTTCGGCTGTGTATCCCTCTGACNNCACGTGCCCCGCGATGATTTCGCTGCCGGTGGGCAGGATAACGGCGCGGCGGGCGACGTTCGCGCGGATTTCGCGTTCCATCGCGGTAACCGTCGTTGACAAACCTTCGGCGTTTTCCACGGGCAAATTGACGAGGCCCAGCACGCCCTCGGAATGGATTTGGGCGTCGGCGCGGACTTTGAGGCCAGGAATCTGCGACAGCGCCAGCAGCAACGCCGGTCCCCGACCGGCAATCCGTTCAACCTCGACTTCGGCATTGAGAACGTCCAGCGTCAGCAAATCTGCGCGCGCGTCGACGACCAACACTTCGTGTTCGGCCAAACCCAGTTCTTTCGCGACCACCTGCGCGATCTGGTCGAGGTTGACGCCGGCCAACTCGAGGCCGCGGAAGAAGATTTCTCGCTTGTTGAACAGGTGCAAACTCATTGATGCCTGCCCTGAGAATTTCCCGGCAGTCCGGAAAACATTTCTTTGATTTCCTTAGACTTGCTTTGCAGGAACGGCCCGATCATAGCCAGCGGCGCAACAGTGAAATAGGTCACGCCGAGATCTCTCATTTGGGGCGCGAGCCCCAAGTCAGCGAGATGAATTCCACAGCGTTTTCCGGAACGATGGATGATGCCGATGATTTTCTCCAGGAGCGGCAACAGGGCCGGATCTGATGGTGAGGCATAACCATAGTCAAGCGACATGTCGCTGGTGCCAAGGAACACTATATCGACACCGTCCACCGCCAGGATGTCGTTCAGATTCTCGACCCCCTTGCGGGTTTCGACTTGTACGATCACTAGTGTCTCGTCGCCAGCCGTCCGGACGACCTGCGATCTGGGTGTAAACCCATAACCGGCGGCCCTTGTAGTCGAGCCGAACCCTCTGCGGCCTCTGGGAGGAAAATGACTGGCCTCCACGATCAGGCGGGCTTGCGCCGGCTCCGTCACTGACGGCACCTGCACCCCTTGCGCTCCGGAGTCCAACGCCACTTGGATATTTTTCGGGTCGCTGTCAGGCGGCCGGACAATTGCTGGCAGGTCGACCGCGGCCGCTGCCCTCAGGCACTCTTCCTGGCTTTCCGCGGAAAAACATCCGTGCTCGCCGTCTAGAATGATGAAGTCGAATCCCGAACGGCCGACGACTTCCACCAGCGCCGGCACAGGCAAGCCCAGGAACGCACCCAAGACAGGCCCGGTACCTGCGTTCAGGTTCGCTTTCAGGTTCATGCGTCCTGCTACGGACATCTCACGACGATTCAGACCAAGTAGTCTTCGCGGATGGGGCTGAAGACGTCGATATTGACGATGGTCTCTTTGCCGATCGGGCGCAAGGTGTGCGGCACATTGGGCGGAATGTGAATAACGTCGCCCTTGCCCATATGGATGGACTCATCGCCCAGGATGAATGTGCACTCACCTTGCAAGATATAGGTTAGTTGCTCGTGGTGATGGCTATGCAAGGCTGGCTGCGCGAAGCTTTCAATCTCATTCACGACCAGCATGCAGTTCTCGCCGCTGAAGGACCGGCGGTTGACCCCTTCGCGGGCGAAGATCCGCTTAATCGAATCGAAATTGGTCATTTTGCTCATGGTGTCTCCCATCGAGTGCCCCCTCGAAGAACCTACGACCATTAGTTGCGATCAGGGGAAAATATCCCGCTGATTTTTATGCACAGCCAACGGCCGTTTCTCGATACCAGAGCCGAAGTTCTCTACTTTTGTCTTAGATCAAAACGGTTCTTAGAAATCGAAGTAACCGTACCCCCATGGAACTTGCGAGGCCGATCTGATTGATCCGCGCGATTGTACAATTTCGACTGAAAAAATAGCCATCGAGAGAAATGCACAATGGCTCAGGAATTTTTTGATGTCGCGCGCAAGGCGCGCCGCGGTTTGCTGCTGGCATTATCGGCGGCGCTGCTCGTCGGGCTTGCGCCGGTCGGGCAGGCGCAGGCCAAATGGCCGGACAAGCCGGTNNGCCCGGCCCCGGCGGCATCAATGCCGCGCTAACCGTGCTGAATGCGCCAGCCGACGGCTACACCATGGGCCTCGCCGCCATCATCACCGCACTCAGCGTCGCCACGTTCAACAAACTGCCCTACGACCCGCTCACGCAATTCGAGATGGTTTCGACCATCGGCGTGTTCGACATGGAG
>PKZC01000264.1:9258-9514 GCA_003132905.1 Bryobacterales bacterium
TCAAGGCGGCGAATGCGCAGCCGGGCAAATTCAACATCGGAACCATCGCCATCGGCTCTGCGCAGAATTTCGGCACCGAACTGTTCAAGTCGATGGCTCAGGTGAATGCTGTGATCGTGCCGTACCACGATTCGCCCGCGGCGGTGATCTCGCTGCTGCGCGGCGACCTGCAGATGGTGGTCGATTTTGCGCCCGCGCTTCAAGGCCAGATCAACAGCAAGCAGTTGCGGGTTTTGGCGACCTCGGGGGCGACGCG
>PKZC01000264.1:9605-10170 GCA_003132905.1 Bryobacterales bacterium
GGTTATGGCGGCGACCGGGATGCCAAAGATGTAAGGGGAGCCGCGAAAAGCGTATCAATAATTGCAACTGCGCCGGGCGCGCGTTTCGATGGCGTCGGCCAGCGTCAGTCACGATAGAGCCGAAGCTTGCCTTCAGTCAAGACGGCGCGTCGCGGCCGAAGTAAACATAGTCCGTTTCGAAGCGAGCGCGCGAGGTTAACATGAAGACACTAAATTTGGCTTCCGGGTACCAACTGTGCAAGCGGCTTGCCGCGGCATGCGTTCTGATTTTTGGTACTTGCTTTTCTCCGGCACTCGCCGAGAATTATCCCTCGCGAACGGTCATCTTCGTTGTCCCGTTTTCCGCCGGAAGCATTACCGATACGGTGGCCCGCTGGATCGCCAACGATCTTCAACATACGCTCAACGGGACCTTCATCGTCGAAAACAAACCCGGCGCACAGGGACTGGTCGCGGGCAACTACGTCGCGCACGCGTCGCCGGATGGCTACACGTTGTTCTTCACCGGGAATACAACCCAATCGGCGGCGTCAGGGCTTTTCAAAACCGTTCCCTACGATCCAAT
>PKZC01000215.1:0-578 GCA_003132905.1 Bryobacterales bacterium
CGTGCCGGATTTCGTCAGCCGTTTGGCCAGCGCGTCGGTCTTGGTTTTACGCAGACTGTCGGCCTGCGCTTTGCCGCGCGCTTCCGCCATGCCTTCGGCGAAGTTGGCGAACAGCACCGTGAACCACAGCCAGATCGCGATCTGGATGCCGAACTTCAGCCCCGCGGCGCCGGCAAATACATCCCGGACCACGAATACCGTGGTGAGCAACGCGCCCACTTCCACCACGAACATCACGGGGTTCTTGGACAACGTGACCGGATTCAACTTCAAAAACGACGCCTTGACGGCGCGCTGGACGATGTCCGGATCGAACAACGGTCGGGCACGAGCCAGCTTCTTCGGAAGAAGCGAGGTTGGATCTTCTTGCAAGGGCGTGTTCGGCGTGGCTTGCGGAGGTGTAGTAGTTGTAGACATGATTGGCTCCCGAGCGCTTAGCTTCCTAGCGGCAAGGTCAAGAGTGAAAACAGCCTGCCGCTCTGCATCAGATAATGTTCCACGATGGGCCCCAAAGACACCGCCGGGAAATACGTGAGGACGGCGATAATTACCACCGTGCCCACCAGCAGGCCCACAAA
>PKZC01000215.1:674-26469 GCA_003132905.1 Bryobacterales bacterium
AACACCAGTTGCGTGGAGAGGCTGCTGAACACCAGAATGCAGGCCGAGGTGACGATGATGGCCAGCATTGCCATCTTCACCTCTTTCTGCTCCAGCTTCTTGCCCAGATATTCCGGCGTGCGCCCCACCATCAATCCGGCGATGAAGACCGCGATGATGCAGTAAATCAGAATTCCGTACATCCCAGCGCCCACGCCGCCGAAAATGACGATGTCCGTCATCATGTTCAGTAAAGGCACCAAACCCGCGATTGGCAGAAGGCTGTCGTGAGCGTTATTCACCGCNNTTGCCCTCCATGTTGCCGCCGGCCTGAGTGGCGGTTGCGGTGGTCTGAATGCCGAACTTGGCAAGATTGGGATTTCCCGCTTGCTCGAAGCCGTAACAAACGAACACGCCGGCTAGAAACATCACGGTGAAAGCGGCAAAGATAGCCCAGCCCTGGCGCGTGTCCTTCACCATCTTTCCAAACGTGTACGTAAAGGCCGCCGGGATTACCAGGATCAGCCACATCTCGAATAAATTGGTGATCGGCGTCGGATTCTCAAAAGGATGCGCAGCGTTGGCATTGAAGAATCCCCCGCCATTGGTGCCCAACTCCTTAATCACTTCCTCGGACGCCACCGGTCCCTGCGTGATCACCTGCTTGGCGCCTTCCACCGTGGTGACCGTGGTATTGGGCTTCAGATTTTGAATTGCGCCTTGCGAGCAGAGAAACAGCGCGCCAATAAACGAAATCGGCAGCAACACGTATAGAGTTGCCCGCGTCATGTCCACCCAGAAATTGCCCAGCGTGCGGACTTCGTGCCGCGCGAAGCCGCGGATTACGGCGACCGCAATTGCCATACCCGCCGCTGCCGAAATGAAATTCTGCACCGTGAGGGCGGCCATCTGTACGAAGTAGCTCAGGGTGGCTTCCGGGACGTAGGACTGCCAGTTGGTGTTGGTCAGGAAGCTCACCGCGGTGTTGAAGGCCAGATCGGGAGTGACATTGGGCGTCCCAAAGTTCTGCGGATTGAACGGCAGATAGGCTTGAGCGCGCTGCAGTACGTACACCAACAGAAAACCGAAGATGCTGAACGCCAGTATCGACGCAGTGTATTGTGTCCAACGCTGCTCGACGTCTTCCCGCACACCGGACACTTTATAGGTCAGCACTTCCAACCAGCGCAGCACGGGATGCAAGAATGTACGCCTGCCTTCAAACACGTTCGCCATGAACGCGCCTAGCGGCTTTACACACACCAGGATCAGCGCGAAAAACAGCAGAATCTGTAAAACTCCAGCGCTTGTCATAGAACTCTCCTAAAGCTTCTCTTCTCTTCTTCAGAACTTCTCGGGACGGAGAAGCGCGTAAACCAGATAAATGAACAAACCGAGCGACGTGATGCCGGCGATGATATAGTCCATGGAATCTTCCTCCTACAGCTTGTCGCAGGCCTTGGTGAAGGCCCAGCAGATAAACAAAAACAGACAACCGATTGCAACGTAGAACAAGTCGAGCATGACTCAGTTCCTTTCTGTAACCATCACTTCATGACCGGCACGCCGCAGTTTGGCTGCCAATCTTTTTTCAGCGGTTGGCCACCATCTCTTGCGGGTTCCCACCACCACCAGAGAATGGGGCTTCAAAACAGACTGCAGCGTCTCCCAGGGATCGCGGCACAAATAGATGGACACGCGAGTTTCCACGCGGCTGTGGCCGGCCAGCACGCGCAGCCGCCGCTCGTTGAAGTCCACCAGAACAGGCGGGCTGGTGAGCGGCAGGGGATAGGGAACAACCTGCGGCACGATCAGCGTGATGCGGCCGCCCAGGCTGTTCGCCAGGTCCGCAGCTTCCTTCAATGCCGCGAGCGTGGCATCCACCGACGTGAAGACCACCGAAATTTCGAGTTTGGAGCCGATTTCTTCTGTGAGCGGTCGTGCCGGGACTCCAGTCATCGGCGCGATCATTCTTTCCAGTGCGAGTGCCATGGATTTCGCCCTCCCAGTTACGAGAATAGGATCTGCGGCCTGAAGAAGTCCTTAGAAAGGGATAAAGAATTAGTGAAGACCCAGAGAGCGCTGGAGTGTTGAGTTTGGGGCAGCTAAATCGAACAAATGCCCAAGATCGGCAATAAAATGATCGGCAACAAGATATTCAACCACCAGCCCTAGAGCCCCGACAGTCCACCGCTGCCGGGGCTCTAGGCTTGATTAACGAACTCCCTGCGACGCGGTTTCGAGCACAGCCTGCAAGGCTTGCTCTCGAACGTCCTGTGCCGAGAGCGTCAGATATTCGAGCGCGGCGGCCACGCCTCCTCTGGAGTGCGGAACACCCGCCAGCGTGAGACTCATTTCCACTCCCGAGAGCGTTCCTGCCAGCATGAGATCGTTGAAATCCCCCAGGTGTCCGATGCGGAAAGCTTTGCCAGCCAACTTACCGAGCCCGCTGCCGAGCGACATATTGAAGTTCTCGAGCACCACTTTGCGAAACTCGTCGGCGTTAGACGTGGGTGGGACAAAGACCGCCGTAACGGAACTGCTATAGCGCTCCGGATCGGCGCACACCGTCTCTAATCCCCAAGTGCGCACAGCCAGGCGGGTGGCTTCGCCGTGCCGGTTATGCCGCTCGAATACATTTTCCAGACCTTCCTCATGCAGCATCTGGAGCGACTCGCGCAGCCCATAAAGCAGGTTGGTGGCAGGCGTGTACGGGAAGAAACCGCTCTTGTTCTGGGTGAGCATGGATTGCCAATCCCAATAAGATTTGGGCATGCGCGCCGATTTGGAAGCGGCCAGCGCTTTTTCGCTCACGGCGTTGAATCCGAGCCCGGGCGGCAACATCAGTCCCTTTTGCGAGCCTGCGATGGCCACGTCCACGCCCCATTCGTCGTGCCGATAATCCATCGAGGCAAGCGACGAAATGGTATCCACCATGAGAAGGGCGGGATGCTTGGCGCGATCCATCGCCTTGCGCATCGATGGCACCGAGTTGGTTACGGCGCTCGAAGTTTCGTTGTGCACCACGCAGACGGCTTTGATCTGATGGTGGCGATCTTCGCGGAGGATCGATTCCACATTGTCCTGGTCCGCTCCGTGCCGCCAGTCGCTCGCTACAAAATGCACTTCCAGTCCGAGACTGACGGCCATTTCCTTCCACAGGGTGGCGAACTGGCCGGTTTCAAACATCAGAACCTTGTCGCCGGGTGAAAGCGTGTTGACGATGCCAGCTTCCCAAGCTCCAGTGCCGGAAGAGGGAAAGATCATTACTTTTCCCGAGGTCTTGAAAATCGGTTTGAGATTTTCCAAAAGCTCCAGCCCGAGCCGACTGAACTCTGGACCACGGTGATCGATGGTAGGCCGCGCAATCGCGCGCAGGATGCGGTCCGGAACGTTGCTGGGTCCGGGAACCTGAAGGAAGTGACGTCCGCTGGTGTTTGCCATATTGACTCTCCCTAGTCTCTCGCAAAACGCGCCGCCGCACAAAAGGCAGTTTCATCTAAACAGGTCTGATTTTCGGCTGGACGCCAGATTCGCGCCAGCCTGTCTCCCGGCCATGGGACAAGTTGGCCCAAAACAAAAGGTGATAGGGATGTAACCGCCTCATTCCTGGCAACTTATGTTTTGGCGTACGGCGTGCATTTCAAGCTGCCATCATGCCCGGTTACTCGCTGAAGTATTCCAGACGTGCGGCGCGAACAACGTTCTTAGCATTTTGCCTTCTCATTGTTGGACGAGCGTTCGCTGACAACTCCAAGATTTCGCCGGATCTGCAGCCCTTGCTCGGGAATCCGTCGAACAACATTAACGTCATCGTTCAATACAATACGCCGCCGCAGCAACCGTCGGGCGGTCTTCTGGGTGGCTTAGTGGGTGGAGTAGTGAATCTGCTGGATGGGGTAGTAAACACCGTGTTTTCGCTCATTCCAGCCGTATCGGCGACCCTGCATCCGGCCGATATATTAGCTGTGTCGAATCAATCGAACGTGACCTACATCTCGCTCGACCGGCAGTTGGGCGCTTCGCTCGATTATACGGCTGCGGCTGTCAGCGCCCCCACGGGCTGGAGTTACGGTCTGGAGGGCGATGGCATCGGCGTCGCGGTGATCGATAGCGGCGTTTACAATCATCCGGACTTGAATGCGGCCGGCTCGTCGAAAAGCCGCATCGTGTACCGGCAGAGCTTCATTGGAGGAGTGCTTGACGACGATTTCGGCCACGGAACGCATGTGGCCGGGATCCTCGCCGGTAACGGCAGTTCTTCCGATCAACAGGGCGCCTTTCGCACATTCAAAGGCATCGCTCCGCATGCCAATATTTTGGATCTGCGTGTTCTCGACCAGAACGGCGCCAGCAACGACAGCGTGGTAATCGCGGCCCTTGAAAAAGCGGTGCAGCTCAAGAATCAATACAACGTGCGGGTGATCAATCTTTCGCTGGGCCGGCAAATCTTCGAAAGCTGCACTCAAGATCCGTTGTGCCAGGCAGTGGAAGCGGCCTGGAAAAGTGGAATCGTAGTGGTGGTGGCCGCCGGCAACGAAGGCCGGAATGGTTACGCGACAATTCTGTCGCCTGGTTCAGCTCCGCACGCAATCACCGTGGGAGCAATGAAGACCGAAGCAACCATGAACACCAGTGACGACCGTATCGCTAGCTACAGCTCGCGCGGTCCGACGAATATCGATCTGATCGCAAAGCCCGACGTAGTAGCTCCCGGCAATCTCGTGGATTCGCTGCTCGCGCCCGGTTCCACATTGGTGAACGATTATCCGGGTAACATAGTTCCCGCCTCCAGCTACACTAGCGCCAACGTTTCGGGCGGTCCGCTCTACCTTCAATTAAGCGGCACCAGCATGGCCACTCCCGTGGTATCGGGCGCTGCCGCTTTAATGATCGAGAAAGACCCCACTTTAACGCCGGACACGGTGAAAGCGCGCCTGATGAAGACGGCGTCGAAGACTTTCCCGATGATGAGCACGGCCACCGATCCAACCACCGGCCAAACCTATACGGACTTTTACGACATGTTCACCGTTGGCGCCGGGTACGTGGACATCGCCGCGGCGCTGACCAACTACGATCGCGCGAATGGCTCCGCCGCTTCGCCGCAAATCCTCTACAACTCGCTCCTCGGCGCAGCTTTTCTGGTGCCGGACCGGGCGGAGACTTGGTGGAGCACCCCGAGTTGGTTCACCTCCGCTGTCTGGGGGCCGGTTGTGCTGGTCCCAGGCGTCACGGAAGCCAGCACGATCTGGGGTAGCAATGTCACTTGGGGCACCAACGTCACCTGGGGCACCAACGTCACTTGGGGCACCAAGGTAACGTGGGGGACGAATGTCACCTGGGGCACCAGCACCCAAGGAGAACAGTAAACAAGTCAGCGATGTCGAAGACCGGGTCCCAAGTAGCACGGCGTCTGGCCAGTCAAGTCCATGTATTCGGATGCATTTGTCTGGGCGTCGCCACTTTGATCCTAGCCTTAGCGAACTGGCAGTCCGGAGACCCGGTCCGCCTGGCTGCTTTTGCTCTCGCCGCGGCGTTCGGTTCCATGCTCAGGCTTCGGCTGCCTGGCCTGGGCAGCATGGTCTCTGTAAGCGCCCTGTTCGTCCTGATCGGCATTGTGAACTTAAGCCTTCCCGAAGCGCTGGTCGTGGGAGCATTGTCCGTCTTGGTGGAGTGTACATGGCGCACCGCAGCGCGGCCGAAATTGGTGCAAACAGCTTTTAATATCAGCGTTCTTTCCATTGCGGTCTTTATATCCGGCCAGGTGTTTGATTACTCGCATCGCCACTTCCTGGAACCAGTGAGCCTGGCACTTCTCGCGCTCGCATATTTCTGCGTCAACACGTTTCCCATCGCGGTAATCATTGGTCTCACCGAGGCGCGGCCCATCTTCAAAGTGTGGAGCGAGCAGCGCTGGTTGTTGCCGTATTATGTGGCGGGCGCATCCATGGCGTGGCTCATCAGCACGGTTCCGCGCGGCTCGCAGTGGGAATTTCCGATAATTTGCTTGCCCCTGGTTTACCTGGTCCATCGCTCCAACCGGACCCAGGTGGATCAGATGGAGCGTGAACGAACCCACATGCAGGCGCTGAATGGATTGCACTTGCGCACCATCGAGGCCCTGGCGCTCGCCATCGACGCTAAAGATCATACGACGCACGATCATCTGCAGCGCGTGCGCCTCTATGCCACCGAGATCGGCAAGGATTTGGGACTGTCCGAAAAAGAAATGGAGGCGCTCACCGTGGCGGCCGTGCTGCATGACATTGGAAAGCTGGCGGTGCCGGAATCGATTATCTCCAAACCAGGAAAGCTGACGCGCTCCGAGTTCGAGAAGATGAAGATTCATCCGGTTGTCGGGGCCGAAATTCTAGAGCGTGTTGAATTTCCGTATCCGGTGGTTCCCATTGTTCGCTCGCACCACGAGAAATGGGACGGCAGCGGATATCCGTACGGTCTGCGCGGAGACGAGATTCCGATCGGTGCTCGAATTCTGTCCGCCGTGGATTGTCTGGATGCCCTTGCGTCAGACCGGCAGTATCGCCGGGCCCTGCCGCTGGACGAGGCTATGGCCAAAGTAGCCTCCGATTCTGGAACGGCGTTTGACCCCAGGGTTGTTCAAGCTTTGCAAGCCCGCTACCAGGAATTAGAAGCGCGCGCCAGAGCCATGGGCGATGCTTTCCAGCAGCCACTTTCGGTGGATATCAAAGTCACTCATGGCAGCGCGCCTGCCGCCGGCCTTGAAGCCGAATCCCCGGCGGGGAGTTCTTCAAAAACGAATCCGGTGGCACAAGCTCGCGCCAATCGTCGCAAGCACGAGGAATCGATCCCCGACATACCGGCGGCGGGGCCGTGCTCCTTGCAGTGGGAAGAAGCCATGACCGTGGCAGCGCTTCGCATCCGGCGCATCATTTCCTACGATGCCATTGCGCTTTGGGCGTGCGACGACGATTGGGTGCGAGTGAAGTTCGCCGGTGGCGAAGATCGATCCGGGTTGGAATCGCTCATGGTCCCTCAGGGCCAAGGCTTGGTGGGGTGGGTGGCTGAAGTTGGTAAGCCGATCCTCAATGGCAATCCGGCGGTTGAGCCGGGTTACCTGAAGAGGGATGGGACGCCCGGCTTGTTGTCCGCGCTGGCATTGCCTCTGGTCAACGCCGGACGCGTGGTGGGAGTCGTTGCGCTTTATCGCAAAGAAAGAGATGCCTTCGCGGCCGACGAGTTGGTCGTGATTTTGGAAATGTGCCCGGCGCTGGCAATTCTGGTCCTGGATGCCGAAGAACCCGCCAACAATCTTCTGGAAATGGCGAACGCCCTTCGCCGCGACGGCACCCGCTTGATTGGCGCCTAGTCCTCAGCCTCTCCGCCGCAACATTGGTTTGCTGTAACATCACCTCTGAGGATGAAAAACGAAATTGCTTTCGAAATGGCCGCGTCCAACATCCGTTTCGGACCCGGCGTTACGCGCGAAGTGGGAATGGATCTGGCGGATCTGGGCGCGCGCAAAGTTCTGGTAATCACCGACCCGGCGCTATCGGATTCGATGCCCGTGCAGACGGTATTAGAATCGCTAGATGGCGCGGGCGTTCGCTTTGTCCTCTACGATCGCGTGAGGGTAGAGCCTACCGATGAGTCGTTCCTGGATGCCATCGCTTTCGCCAAGCAGGAGGAATACGACGCCTACGTAGCGGTGGGCGGGGGTTCCACCATCGACACCGCCAAGGCCGTGAACCTCTATGTCACTTATCCTCCGTCGGACTTTCTAGACTATGTGAATGCGCCCATCGGCAAAGGCATTCCGATTCCCGGCCCCCTGAAACCGCTGTTCGCAATTCCCACCACAGCGGGCACCGGCAGCGAGACCACGGGCGTCAGCATTTTCGATCTAATTCGCATGCATGCCAAAACCGGCATCGCCAGCCGGCGGCTGAAGCCCACGCTGGGACTGCTGGATCCGGAAAACACTCGTAGCATGCCGCCGCAGGTTGCGGCATCGAGCGGCCTGGATATTCTGAGCCACGCTATAGAGTCATACACCGCATTGCCCTACACTGGAAGGCCGTATCCAGATCGGCCGCTGGTTCGGCCGGCGTATCAAGGATCGAATCCCATCAGCGATGTTTGGTCGCTGCAAGCGCTGCGGATGGTGGCGCAGTACATCGTACGCGCCGTGGAAGATCCTTCTGACGATGAAGCGCGCGCCAACATGCTGTTGGCCTCTTCCTACGCGGGCATGGGATTTGGGAACGCGGGGGTGCATTTGCCGCACGGAATGTCCTATCCGGTTTCGGGTAACGTGAAGAACTATCGCGCGCCCGGTTATTTGACCGACCATCCCATGGTGCCGCATGGTTTTTCGGTGATTTTAAACGCGCCGGCGGTCTTCCGTTTTACTGCGTCGTCGAACCCGGAACGGCATATGCAAGCGGCCCAGGCGCTGGGCGTGGATGTTGCGCGCTGCCACGCCGAAGATGCGGGCCGCATTCTGTCCGAGCGAATCACCTGGTTTATGCAGCGCTTGAAGACGCCCAATGGATTGCGCGACATTGGTTATACGTCATCCGATATTCCGAAGCTGGTAGAGGGCACGTTGCCGCAGCATCGCGTAACCAAACTCTCGCCGCGCCCCGCCGGACCGGAAGAACTCAGCGCGCTTTTTGAAGATGCGATGATTGCCTGGTGATGCCCAGAACCGGGTGATTGAGACGTAGATGACTAACTCCCGCCGTGAATTTCTGAAAATTTCCGCCGCTGGTGTCGCCGGCGCCACGCTCGCCCGGTCCGCGGTTCCTACTCTCGGCCTGATCTTCCCCGTGAACCGCCCGGTACCTGAAGAAGCGCTCGCTATGTATCCATCGGGCGTCAAGTTCATCACCACCAGCGTCGGCTTGAAGACCATGACGCCGGAAGGCTACGATGCAGTGCTCGATCGCATCGGCCCGGCTGGCGAAAAGCTGGCGTCCGAAGGGGCGAACGCGGTTGTGTTGATGGGCACATCGCTCAGTTTCTACAAAGGCGCTGCGTTTAACAAGCGCCTGACCGAAATCCTTAAGAAGGCGACCGGCTTACCGGCCACTACCATGAGCACCGGTGTCGTCGAGGGTCTCAAGGCGGTGGGCGCGAAGCAGGTGGTTGCAGCCACCGCCTACGACGAAGAAGTAAACCGGCGATTGCAGACGTTTCTCCAAGAGTCGGGCTTTGAAGTGCTGGGCGTAAAGGGCTTGGGCATCGAGAAGGTGGAAGATGTCGATCGCGTCACCCAGGACGGTCTTCTGAAGTTCTGCGTGGGCGTACGCGAAACGCAGCCCAAGGCGAACGCGATTCTGGTTTCGTGCGGTGGTCTGCGAACGCTCGAAATCCTGGCGCCCTTGGAAGAGCAAGGGCATATACCGGCCGTTTCCAGCACTCCGCATGCACTGCGGGCCGGCGTCCGATTGTTGGGCTTGAGCGGCCGCGCGCCCGGCTTTGGAACGCTGCTCTCGAAAAGCTAAACGAAGCTGATACCATCGAACTTACAAAAATTCAGGAGGCAACCCACGTGCGTTGGCCAATCGTTTTTCTACTTGCCGTGTCCGGAGCCTGGGCGCAAACCGGACCTAGCAATCCGATGGTTCTGAGTTCCAAGGCGTTTTATTCGAACGCCAAGCAAGACATCCTGCGCTCAGCGGAAAAAGTTCCGGAGGATAAGTACGCATTCAAACCAGTGGATACCGTGCGCTCGCTTGGGCAAGTGCTGGCGCACGTCGCTGACGGACAATATGAATTCTGCGGCGCGGCCGCCGGCAAGCATGACGAAAAGGGCGTGGAACAAACCGCGAAGACGAAAGCGGATATCGTGGCCGCCCTGAAGGCTGCCTTCGCCTATTGCGATGCGATCTACGCCGAGATGACCGATGCGAAAGCCGCGGAGATGATACCGGCTTTTGGCGGAATCAAGATCTCGCGGCTCAGCATGCTCGATTTCAACGTCTCCCACACCATGGAGCACTACGGCAACTTAGTAACTTACATGCGCATTCAAGGCATTGTGCCGCCCAGCAGCGAATCGCAGCGGTAGTCTTAACGCAACCCGCCGGCCACCGGTATAATTTGCCCCGTGATCCAGCCGGCATCTTCGGAAGCCAGGAATGAAACCACGGTGGCGATGTCGCGCGGCTGTCCGATGCGCCCTAACGGCGTCCGCGGCAAGAGCTGAGTCTTAAACTGATCCCAGTTCGCCATGGATTGAGCGCCTTCAGTCTCCACCGGTCCTGGCAGCACAGCATTCACCAGAATTTTTCGCGGACCCAGTTCGGCTGCCAGACTGCGGGTAATAGCATCCAATGCAGCCTTAGTTGCGCTGTACACCGATCCACCCGGAACCGCCGATTGCGAAGCCATGGAGCCAATGTTAATGATGGATCCGCCCCGCTCGCCGATTGCGCCGGCCGCGGCCTGTGTTGCGAACAACAAGCCTCTCACATTGAGATTGAACATCCGGTCGAAGTGCGTTTCGGTGATCTGCTCTAGCGGCAGAAATTCATAGACTGCGGCATTGTTGACCAGGATATCGAGTCCCCCAAACTCCGCTACCGCCGCGCCCATCAGTTGTTTGGCCTCAACCGGTTTGCTCACGTCGGCGTGCACCGCCTTAGCTTTGCCGCCCCCATTCTTGATCTTCGCCACTACTGCCTCGGCCCCAGACGCGCTGCTTGCATAGTTGACGATCACCGAAGCTCCGTCTTTTGCGAGCTCCTCCGCGATCGCCGCGCCGATTCCTTTGGATGCGCCGGTAACTACGGCCACTTTGCCCGTAAGTCTTGCCATGTTCTGTCTCCCTTTGCATTTCCATCATCGAGATTGTTCGACGACAGTCCATACGATGAGGGAGCTTGGCCTTCGGATTCAAACGTCGCGTTGCAATCGGTGCGCGCTAGGGCTGCGGTATACCCAATCCAAATGCATACAACATGCCGTCTTCGGTGCCGACGTAAATTCGACCTCCACCCACCGCAGGCGCGCTAAAGTGCGAGAACCCGCGAATGGTGTCGGCGCTGGAAAACAGCACATTCCCGGTGGTTGCATCCAGGGCATACACGATGGCATGGCCCCCCCTGGCCTTGCGATCCTCGACGCTTAACAGATTGCCACTGGGCCCGAATTGCACCGGGGAATCGCCATCGGAAAGTGCGAAAACAATTCCATTCGCGATGATCACCGGAGTGGGCACCGACATGTTCAGCGAGTTCCATGCCGGAGTCAACACGGGTTTGCCCGCCTGCTCCTCAACTTTAAAGGCCATGACGCTGCCGTCTGAAGTTTCACCATGCTGCAATGCGAAGTGAGTCGCGGGCGTCGGAGGACCCCAGGCGGGAGCATACAGCCAGCGTGTTCCCGCGGTATCTTCCCAAGTGGAGAACGCGCCCCAAAATCCCTTCCCCGCAAAGTTCACTTCATCATTAGCCAGAAGCGGGCTGCGATAGAGCGGGAGGCGATGATCCGGACCGCCCAGCGACTTAGTGTCGAGCAGAAAGATAACGCCCTCTTTGCCGCTAGTGGCAGCGAGTTCCCAATTCTTGAAATTGAAGATGGTGGGGCCGATACTGCCCATGTCGAGATCTTTCTTGGTCATCCACGATCGATTGCGCGGGGTGAAATAATCGGCCAGCTTCAGATCTTTGGGTGACAGCGCTATCACGGAGTCCGCCATCTGATTCTTTTCGGGATCGAAAGCGCCGTCGCCGGTTTCGATGATCACGCGGCCGTCGGAAGTGATCGCCGCGCCGCCACGGCCCCAGATACCCGCGCCATTTGTGCCGGCTTCGAAGTACGAGATTTTGCGATCGGCGTTGCTTAAGTCCATCGAGTACACACCCGATTTCACGCCATTGCAGTTTTGCGAAATGGTGGTGTAAAGCACGCCGTTCACCAGATTCATGCTCCACATTTTCGCGAACGCTGGGACAAAGGGCGTCGGCGGCAGAAGGCCTTCACCACTCACCAGATTAAAAGCGTGCAGTTTGCCATCGGCCGCCAGCACATAGAGCGCCTGGCCGAATCCGGGTGTGCTGCCAGTACGCGGCGGTGGTCCGATCACTGGCGTGGCCGTCAATCCATTGGGGCAAAGCCAACTGTCGCGGCGCTCGGGCGTTCCTTCCGCCGAGAGCGTTTTTTCCCAGAAGATCTTGCCGGTGTCGCCGTCGATGACGAAAACCTTGCCCGACACTCCGGCGGCGATCACAAGATCCTTCACACCTTTCGGAGTCGCCACGCTGGCCCGCACCAGAGGCGCAGTCAGATTGCTTAGGGCTTTGGCCTCGGAGTCCAGTTTGACGCTCCACTCCAGCTTCAGATTCTTCACAGTCTCGAGAGTCAGATCGGTCTCGGTTTTGTTCCAGCCAGTGCGCTGGGGATCGCCTCCGAACGTAGTCCAACTGCCGCGCCCGTACTGGGCCGGCGACAGCATCGGTAATGCAAGAAGCATTGGCAGTAATATCGCGATTTTCATCAGCGGGGTCAGTTTATATCCGCCCCACCGGTGATGTCAAACCAACTTAGAGCGCCAACCACGCGAGGGTGGTGTGGATGCAGCACAAGGGAAGTTCGTGCATGCAGAAGATGCTCAAAAACGTCCACTGAAATTTCACTTTTGCCTTGACGGAGCAAGTGAAATCGAATATCCTCGACTAAAGTTAACGTTCTGTAAAGTGCCGTGGCGATCCTTCTGCCATGCGCCATCGGGGTCCTATTTCTCAAAGTCTGAGGAGACGTCTATGCGCTCACTGTTTGCAGCCGCCGGTACAGTACTGGCCACTTTATGTTTACTGCTGTTTGCTTCAGCGGCTTTCGCCCAAAGCGACCGCGGCACCATTACCGGCACGGTTACCGATACCACTGGCGCCGTAGTAGCCAACGCCGCAATTGAAGCCAGGCAAGTGGAAACGGGAGCGGTGTTTCCCACCACTACCACTTCCACCGGTAATTACACCCTTTCTGAGTTGCCAGTAGGTTCCTATCAAGTAACCGCGGCACTCTCCGGCTTCAAGAAATACGTGCGCACGGGAATAACGGTTCAGGTTGCGCAAACGCTGCGTATCGACATCCCTCTGGAAGTTGGAACATCGTCTGAGTCCGTTACGGTTAGCGCTGAAGCCAGCTTGCTGAAGACCGAGACCGGCGACATCAGCACGAACGTGGAAGTGCAGACGCTCGATCAGTTGCCGATGCTTGGTGTCGGCGCCGCGAATGCGGGCAGTTCCGGTGTTCGCAATCCGAATAATGTGTTGAACGTGGTTCCGGGCGCATATTACGTTCCGAACTCTCAGGTCAAGATCAATGGAGCGCAGTCGAATTCATATGCCTTCCATGTGGAAGGGCAGGATTCCACGAACGCCGGATTTCCCTACGCGGCGGCGCAAACTCAGCCAAGCGTAGATGCAATCCAAGAAGTCTCCATCCAGACCAGCGATTTCGCGGCGGAATATGGCGCGGTCGGCGGCGGATTGTTCAACGTCAATATCAAGTCCGGCACCAACCAATTTCACGGCACGGTCTACGATTATTTCGTCAACGAAATCCTCAACGCCGGAACGCCGTTCACCAACGCGGGTTTGACCGATAGCCGAAGAGACAATCAACTCATTCGCCCGC
The DNA here is from genome assembly GCA_003132905.1 of Bryobacterales bacterium. Next base: position 14,283 of record PKZC01000215.1, read on the forward strand.
GTGCCCGACGCAACGACTATGGGTTTACCATTGGTGGCCCGGTGGAGATTCCCAAGCTTTATAACGGCAAGGACAAGACATTTTTCTTTTTCAATTTCGAGCAGTTCCGCGAAACGCAGATCATCAACAACGTGCCCATCACGGTTCCCACGTCCGCCTATCGCACCGGTGATTTCAGCGGAGCACTCATCGCCGACGGCAACAAGAGTCTCGGTACCGATGTTCTTGGCCGGCCAATGTTCGCTGGTGAAATCTACAATCCCACCACCCGGCGCACGGTTACGGTGAACGGTCAAAACTATGTGGTCGAAGATCCTTTCACGAACAATATGATTCCGACCAGTATGTTGGATCCGGTTGCGTTAAAGGTTCAGGCCCTGATACCGAGCGCCCAGAACGGGAACTCGATCAATAACTTGATTCCCAGTTATGATGCCATTCGGCACACTACGATTCCCGCCTTGAAAGTCGATCAGTTGATCGGCACCAAGCAAAAGATCTCGTTCTACTGGTCGAAAACCAGAACGTTTGCGCCGTTCTCCCCGATTTACGGCGGTTCGGAAGGACTGCCCTCGCCGATTACCGCCGATCGCGGTTCCTTCATTGGCGGCCCCGTGGAGCGCTTGAATTGGGATTACACTGCCACGCCTACCGTGCTGGTTCACTTAGGCGTCGGTTATCAGCAGAACGATTTCTTCGACGATGCGCCAACCATCACTTACAATGCGGCAACTCAGCTCGGATTAACTGGCGCCACCATCGCCCGCAATTTCCCGATATTCCAGGGGCTTTGCACGGCGGCCGCCCTGCCTGGCACTAACACGGGTTGTACGACTGCCGCGGGCGGAACCATGAACATGGGCGCAGTTGCCGGACAAACCCACAGCTTCTGGGAAAAGCCTTCCACCAATGGCAGCTTGACTTGGATTCGCGGGAATCATAGTTACAAAGCTGGATATGACATGTATTGGTCGGCGGTTCCGCAAACCGCTTACTCCAGCACCATGGGCAACTACACGTTCAGCCCCAACGAAACGGCCATGCCGTATCTAGTTGGTCAGACTTTGCCGGGTGGCTCTCTCGGCTTCAACTATGCCAGCTTCCTGCTCGGTTACGTCGATAACTACAGTATCGCGGCCGTTGCGGATTACCGGCAGTCGAAGAAACAGCTCGGTTTCTATGTTCAGGACTCTTGGAAAGTCAGCCGTAAATTTACTCTCGATTATGGCCTGAGATACGATTTCGGCACTTACTATCAGGAAGAGCACGGCCGCGCAGTGGACTTTTCACCCACCACTCCCAACCCCAGCGCGGGCGGCGAGCCGGGAGCATTCCTTTTCGAAGGGAGCGGTTCCGGCCGGTGTAATTGCCAGTTCGCCAAAAACTATCCCTTCGCGTTGGGCCCGCGCGTCGGTGGAGCGTATTCGCTCAATGACAAGACGGTTATCCGGGCAGGCTGGGGATTCATCTACGGCGCCAGCAGCATTAATCCGCTGGGCATCAACAGCGCCGGTATCGTAAATGCGAATTCGGTTATTTCTCCCGGTCTCGGTGCACCGGCGATGACGCTGGCCGGCGGCATCCCTACAAATACAATTCCGGTTTGGCCCAACTTCAACCCCGGGGTTGCTCCCGTTCTTCCAACCGGGAATCAGCCTTTCCCGGCGGGTGTAAACCTGCTCGATCCGAACGCGGGCCGGCCTCCCCGTCAGAACGAGTGGAGCGTCGGCATCGAGCGCGAACTCACGCATAGCATCGTGGTCGACGCTTCTTACGTGGGTAACCGCGGCGTCTGGTGGCAAGCGCCCTCTCTCGAAGACGTCAACGCAATCACGCCTGGTATCCTGGCCGCGCATGGCATGAGCCTCAGCAACGCAGCAATTCCCACGCTGCTTTCCACTTCCTTGGGCAGCGTTTCGGCCGCCACCGCAGCCCAGTACAATCTGGGCGTACCTTATGTCGGCTTCTCCAAATCCCAAACAGTGGCGCAGTCGCTGCGGCCCTTCCCGCAGTTCGGCTTTATCCCCGTCTCGGGAGATCCATTGGGAAAGACCTGGTACGATGCGCTGCAGACCAAGCTCACGGTCCGGCCTACGCACGGTCTCGTTCTTACCAGCACGTTTAGCTGGCAGAAGTCTTTAGATATCGGCGTGGATGGCAACCCCAACACTTCCGTTGCTGGCCCTACGAACCCATCCGTCAACGACGTCGTGCAAGCGCCCATGGCGAGTAAGTCAATTTCTGAGTTCGATCAGCCCTTCCTGTTCGTTGTCGCCGGTCAATATACCTTGCCGAAGATCGAACAGCTCAAAGGCGCTTCCTACGTCTTCAAGGATTGGCAGATTGGGACCTTGCTCTCCTATTCGAGCGGACTTCCGATCCCGGTTCCAGCCTCTTCGACCAGTATTTCGAACCAGTTGTTCCAGGGCGCGCTCGACAACCGCGTGCAGGGAGTGCCGCTCTATCTGGTGCAAAATCTGAACTGCCATTGCTTCGATCCTTCGACCACCCCGGTATTGAATCCGGCAGCGTGGCAGGCTCCCGCACCCGGCCAATTCGGCACTGCGGCTCCATTCTACAGCGACTTCCGCTATTCCCGGCATCCCAATGAGAACATCAACCTGGGACGCACCTGGCGGTTCAAGGAACGTATGAGCCTCAACCTGCGAATGGAGTTCTCAAACTTCCTGAACCGCACCTATTTGAATAACCCCACGGCGACGAATCCAACCACGCCGGTTACGCACAATTCGGCGGGCCTGCTGACCGGCGGATTCGGATACATCAGCACGGCGTTCTCGAGCACCAACCAGCTCGCGCAGCCGCGCAACGGTGTGATTGTCGCTCGCTTCACCTTCTAACTTCGTCTCGGTTCATCTCTAGACCCCGCCGTTCAAACGCGGCGGGGTTTTCGTTTCTAACCACTCCATCACACACTCGGTATGCAACAGCATCCGATCCCCGCTGCTGCAAGGAACGATCGAACGCCGCTCTGAAATTTCACTTTTGCACTTGACGAGAGGGGGTCGAATCTAATATGCTCGACCAAGTTAAATTTTAGTGAAGAATGCTCGTAGCGTTCTGCGCGATCCGCAGAAGTATCTCAGCGCGCGAGCTTGGGGTCAACTTACTCAACGTCCGAGGAGAGGTGTGTATGCGCTCTGCGTTTGTAGCCGCTGGATTACTGTTCTTGAGCATGCTGCTGATTGTGCCACTGGCATTTGGCCAGGGCGCTAACGGAACCATCACTGGCACTGTAACCGATCCTACAGGGTTAGCAGTCGCCGGAGCGAACGTGGAAGCCAGGAACACCGACACTGGAGCGGCCTATACGGGTGCATCCACCAGCGCCGGGAATTATGCCATCACCAATTTGCCGGTTGGCACCTATGAAGTGACCGTGAAGGTGTCGGGGTTCAAGACTTACACGCACACCAACCTCGCCATGGCGGCCGCGCAAGTCATGCGGGAAGACATTCCGCTGCAAGTGGGCGAGACCACGGAATCGATAACAGTCGAGGCCCAAGCTTCGCTGCTAAAGACGGAAACCGGCGAGTTGGCCGACAACGTCACGGTCGAGCAAATGATCGATTCGCCTTTGCTGGGGATCGGGACGGTGAACTCCGGCACGTCCGGCGTGCGCAATCCTTACAATGTGCTCCAAACCCTTCCCGGCGTGTCCGGTTATAACGCAGGTGGTACAGTTGGCGGGCCGATGGTCGTCAACGGTCTCGGTGGCGCGCAGCCTGGCAATGGTTTCACTGTGTCTCTTACTGAAACCATGCGCATCGAAGGCCAGGACGCCACCTCGCAGATCTTCGGGAATTACACTTACACGCAGATGGCCCAGCCGAACGCGGACGCGATACAGGAAATCGCATTCCAAACCAGCAACTACGCCCCTGAGGTGGGACAGGCGGGCACGGCGGTCATTAACATGACAATGAAGTCCGGCACCAATCAATATCACGGCACCGGCTTCGACTACTTCGTCAACGAAGACCTGAACGCCGGCGATCCGTTTACCATCAACAACACCGGCACCGGCAAAGAACGGCCTCGCAACCGGCGTAACGATTTCGGCGGCACCTTGGGCGGTCCAGTCAGCATCCCCAAGCTCTACAACGGAAAAAACAAGACCTTTTTCTTCTTCGCCTACGAGGAGTATCTCGAAAGCAACCAGTTGACCTTCAACGACACGGTGCCCACCACCGCGTTTCGGAATGGCGATTTCTCCGCCATCTCTGCCAACGGAAATTGCAGTCTGTGTGCTGCCAACGGAATTCCGACTACACCGTTGGGCGTGGACGCTTTAGGGCGTCCCATGTATGCCAACGAGATCTACGATCCCACCACGCGCGCCATCAACCCCGCCAATGGGTTGGGTTACGCTAATCCGTATCCGAACAATGTCATCCCTAAGAGCGCCTTTAGCGCGAGTTCGTTGGCATTTCAGAACTTGTTTCCCCAGCCGCAGAATTCCAATCTCATCAATAACTACAACGGGAACATTCCAAGTCAACGATACACGGCTATACCGTCGATCAAGATCGATCAGATTATCTCTTCGAAGGACAAGTTGTCGTTCTATTGGTCGCGGATCAACACCCAAAGCCAAGTGGCGACTCCGTATGGAAACGCGGATGGCCTTCCAGAAGAGATCGGAGGCTACCGCGGCACTTTCATTCCCAGCTACACGACACGTCTGAATTACGACCGCACTATTTCGCCCACCCTCCTGCTGCACCTGGGCGCCGGATACTACCACACCAGTTTTAGCGATAAAGCGGCGTTCCTCAAATTCGATCCGTCCGCTTTCGATCTTACCGGCTTTGTCCAGGACCGCCAGTTCCCAAGCGTGACGGGAATGTGCATCGCGGCGCCGTTTGGGGCAGTTGGATGCTCCGGCTACGGCGGTATGCAAAATATTGGGACGTCTGGTCAAATCCAGGGACAGAACTATGAAGAGAAGCCCACCTTCAACGCCAATGCCACCTGGGTTCACGGCAGCCACACCTACAAGGTGGGCGCGGAGCTGTACCTGGAGCAAGCCTACACCGGAGCCTTTTCGGGCGTTACCCTGGCAACCGCGTCAGCCGCCGGCACTCCGGTTGCCACGGCGCAACCCTTCATCCCGACGTTCAGCCTCAATGGATTTACTCAAGGCTTCAACTACGCCAGCTTCTTGCTGGGAGACTATGCTTCCACCACCCAGAGCCCCAATGAGTTTACCCGCGCAGGACACCAGCAGTGGGGGCTGTTCATTCAAGACTCCTGGAAGGTCACGCGTAAGCTGACCCTGAATTACGGCATCCGGTGGGATTACGCAACCCCGGAGCACGAGCAATACGGTCGTTGGGGGCAGTTGGATCCGACAGCGCCGAACGCCAATGCGGATGGCGAACTGGGGGCCACCCAGTACGCCTCCACCTGCCATTGCCCGTTTTACCAATCCGCCTATCCTTTCGCTCTTGGGCCGCGACTCGGCGTCGCTTATCAGATCACCCCGAAGACGGTATTTCGTGGAGGCTGGGGACTTAATTACCAGTTCGTTGGAAACCCCGCGGGAGCCACTGTCGGAACGAACGGTGCCTATCCTCTTGCGGGCATTAATCCGTATGTGAACATCTCCACTCCAGGTGCAATTGTGCAACCCACCTGGCCCGTCACCGATCCGAACGTCTTTCCGCCCCCGGGCGTGGTGGGCTCTCCCGGCACAGCGGTCCCTTCCACTCCTTATGTGCCCGACGGCAACCAAAATCGGCCGCCGCGCATCAACCAGTGGAGCGCCGGCTTCCAGCGAGAGATCACCAAGGATTTCGTCCTGGAGGTTAATTACGTGGGCAACCGCGGAGTTTGGCTGCCCAGCGGCCCTTTGGGGTTCCTCAGCCAAATCTCGCCGCAAAAATACGCGAGCTACCATTTGTACCCGTATCCCGGAACCGGCCCCTGCTCCAGTGGCGGCGGAGTCTGCAAGAGCTCAACCTACGATAACTATGATGACTTCCTCCTGACGACGCAGCCAATCAGCAGCCCCCAGGTGATCAGCACCATGGCTGCGCGAGGAATCACCAATCTTCTGCCCTATCCAAGCTTCAACACCGGTAACTCGCTGGAGAGCACCCTGTACCCCTTCCCGCAGTTCGGCAACCTGGAAACGACGGTTTCGCCGACCGGCGATTCCAGGTACGACTCGTTGCAGATCAAGGGGACCAAGCGTTTCTCGCACGGGCTACAAGCCAATGGCAACTTCACCTGGGGACAAGGCTTTCTGCGGCCTGTTCAGCAGGACTTCTTCAACCCCCAGGCCTCCCGGTGGCAATTGCAGCAGATCCCGCCACTCAATCTGAACTTCAACGCCATCTACACGGTGCCCAAGGCGCAGTTCATTCCCAAGTACCTCCAATACGCGGCGAAGGATTGGCAGCTGGGCTGGTTTTCCAATTACCAGAGCGGCCAGTTCCTGGCGCCTCCCGTAAGCCCCACCTTGAATCTGCTCCCGAGCGAGGAGATCCGAGTTCCGGGCCAGCCGTTGTATGCGCCAGGCGTCAACATCAACGATCTGAGTACCTACAACGCGGTCACCACCCAGGTGCTGAATCCAAACGCTTGGGCGCCATGTCCGGTGAACACCACTTGTGCCGCGGCGAATGTCACCACTGGCTTTTTTGGCCCCCAGACCAACGCAACCGTGTACTATAAAGACTTCCGCGCCCCGCGGACTCCCACGGAGAACCTTAACTTCGGCCGCAATTTCCGGTTTGGTCCGGAAGGCAAGTTCAACGTCTTTATCCGGGCCGAATTCGTCAACGTCTTCAATCGGACTTTGATGCCTGCACCGAATACCGGCACCGGCGCCTTCCCCGTTTATCCGCAGAATCCGGTGATCAGGGCTGGCACTGGACCAAACAGCCCCATTTTGGCCGGGTGGGGAGCCATCACCGGCACCTACAATGCACCAGGCGCGATAACCAGCGCCAATCCGCCGTATCTTCTGGGCCGCTCAGGTACGCTGATCGCCCGGTTCTCATTCTGATGTAGTGTTTGATGTAGTGCCCTGGACGTTTGTCACGCAACAAAGGCCGCGAAGATACCTGATCGTTCTTCGCGGCCTTATCTTTTGCTTAATCCTCGCGACAGCGTTCGCAGCCAGCCGTGCGTTTACCTCCTACGCGAGCGTGAAGCCGATCCTGGACGCCGAGCGGGATGGTCTGCCCTCCGATCTGAAAAACGCAGACCAAGCCAAGTGGCTTGCTTGGACTCGGCGGCAGGACAAAGCGATTCGCGAGCGGCTTGAGCAGGGCGAGCTGGATTCCATGGTCAATCTGCTGCTGTACGGCACATCGTTCACCAGTCAGCCCAGGATCAGCATGCAANNATAGCATGCAAGGCGAAGGTCTCGCCAAGGCTTCGAAGGCTGGAGTCCTGCGCGCCCGTGTGAACGATTTGGTTGCGGGCCTTGCCAATCCGGGCGATAACGAGCGGCTTGTTTTTCTTCAGAGGCTTCTCAAAACTCAGGGAATCGATCTGGAAAATGCCGAGGGTCCTCAAGCGACTGGAAAGTTCATCCTCCAGGATCTCCTGCGTGTGGCGCAGGAAAGCAAGACCCTGTCCGAGCGCGCCGAGGCTTCCAAGGCCGATAGCAAGCCTGACGACCCCTCCGCACTCTTGGACCGCGCATCGCTGTTTCGCGACCGGGGAGTTTCACTCGACACCAGCATTTTTCCCGATTTCTCCATCGAACAGACCCTGCGCGATCTTGAGAAAAGCGGCGTGCTTCGCGAAGGCCAAGTGGCTCGCGTGGCAGTGATCGGGCCCGGCCTCGATTTCATCGACAAGAACGAAGAGTCGGCGTACGATTTTTATCCCCAGCAGACTCTACAACCGTTTGCTTTGTACGATTCGCTCGTCCGGTTGCGGTTGGCCAAAGCTGGTGGATTGTCGATGTCGATTTTCGATATCAGTTCCCCGGTCATCGAACACGTCCAGCGCGCTCGCGAACGCGCCGCGAAGGGTATGGGCTATGTCATTCAGCTACCCCGCGACGCCAGGCTCCGGTGGCCGCCCGGGCTCATCGGATACTGGAAATCTCTCGGCGATCAGGTTGGTAACGCGGTTGACCCGATTCCACCTCCACGGATCTTCCAAGGGCTGGAGACGCGGGCAGTGCGGATCCGCCCCGAAGTTGTTCTCGGTTGCGATCCCATCGATCTCAATATCGTGCTGGAACGCCTCAACCTTCCCGAGCCGGACCGCTTCGATCTCATAATAGGCACCAATATTTTTGTCTACTACGACGCTTTCGAGCAGGCCCTGGCGCTGGAAAACGCGGGCGCGATGCTGAAGCCCGGCGGGCTCTTGCTAACCAATGACCGGCTTCCGGCCGTTCCCGGCGGTGCCATGCGGCTGGCCGGCGTCACAGTAGTGCCCTTCGATTCCACGGGCGCGAATGCGCGACAAGCCGTCGGCTGGTACCGCAAGCAATAACTTCCATAGCGCGCGGTACGTCCATGTGGGTATGATGAAAAATATGAATCGAGCGGCTCTTCTGATACCATTTCTCGCGCTTTCCCTGACGGTGGCGCAAGCGCAAGATCTTCCGGCAGGGAAGGGCAAGGACCTGGTGGAGAATACCTGTGGAAGCTGCCATGGCCTGGACGTAGTGGTTGCGCAGCACGCCACCAAAGACGGCTGGTCCTCGATTGTCGACTACATGGTCTCGCGGGGCGCTACCGGCACGCCCGAAGAGATTGCCACCATCGTGGATTATTTGGCGAAGAATTTTCCGGCTGCGGCCACCAAGACCAACGTCAACAAGGCCTCATCCATGGATATGCAAACTCAGCTCGAGCTGACGGCCAAGGATGCCGACGCGATCGTCAAATACCGGACCGATCACGGCGACTTCAAAGATTGGGATTCGTTGGCGAAAGTTCCTGGCGTCGATACTGCGAAGCTGACGGCAAAGAAAGACAGCATCGCCTTCACCGACGCTCAGTAGAAATCCTCCCATGACGAGACGAGACGCCCTCAAAGCCAGCGCTGCAGCGGCGCTCGTCATACCAGTGCAGTCGCGTGCGGCTACAACCTCTGCCGGCCGCTTGAAGCAATCGCTCGCGCGTTGGTGCTACGCCAAGATCCCCATCGACGATTTGTGCCGCGCCGCTGCCGACTTGGGAATCACCGGCATGGACCTGGTGGCGCCCGACGATTGGCCCGTGCTCCGCAAATACGGGATCACGCCTTGCATGGTTCAGGGCGCGGGAACCTTCAACGACGGTTGGAACAACAAAGCGAATCACGAAAAGCTGGAAGAGCAAGCCCGCTCCAGTATCGTCCGTGCGGCCGATGCCAAGGTTCCCAATGTCATCACGCTATTCGGAGCGCGGCGCGGAATGGGCGATCAGGAAGGCATCGACAACTGCATCACGGGTCTGAATCGCGTCAAGAAATTCGCCGAGGATCATGGCGTCACCCTGTGCGTCGAATTGCTGAACAGCAAAGTGGATCATAAGGACTATCAGGGCGATCACACCAGCTTTGGCGTGGCCGTGGTGAAAGCGGTGGATTCACCGCGCGTGAAGCTGCTTTATGACGCGTATCACATGCAGATCATGGAAGGCGACTTGATCCGCACCATTCGCGACAACATCCAGTACATCGCGCACTTTCATGTGGCTGGTGTTCCGGGCAGGCACGAGATCGACGACACCCAGGAAGTGCAATGGCACGCGGTTGCCAAGGCCATCGCCGATCTCAATTTTCAAGGCTACATCGCGCAGGAGTTTACACCCACGCGGGATCCGCTAACGTCGTTGAAGCAGGCCGTCGAAGTTCTAACGGTCTAGCTGGCCGCTACTTAACCGCCGCCGTCCGCCAACCGGAGGCATACTCTTCGCGGGCCGTTTTCGCATAGGGCACCGGGCTGACCACGGCGCGGATTTCCGTCTGCTTGTGGCGTTCCACGGTGGCCTTCTTGGTCCCGCCGCCTTCTTCGCCCCAAACCAGCGTTACTTCGGTGCCGATCTGGACGTCGTGCTCGACAATGCCGAGCGAAAGCATCGAGCCCTCGTTGTAGCTGTAACCGCTGAACATCGATAGCCCGGCCAGTTTCCCGCCGATCAACACCTGGTCATACGACGCCGAGGTGTAGTTCGACAACGGCAAGTCGATGTACTTGTTGCGCTGTTCGATGGGCAAGAACATCGACCGCTGCACCTTGACCACATCCTCGGAATTCCAGGCGAAGGTCACCTTCTTGCGCTGCGGCTCCTTGGAAATTTTCTCCAGAGCCTCGCGCCCGATAAAGTCGTGATCGAATTTGACGAAAGGTCCATAGCCCATCTCGTAGGGTGTGACGTAATAGTCGGCAATATTCTTCGAAACGAAGCTGCCGCCTAACGATCCTGTGCCTTCGTAGCTGGTCGCGGCCAGCCACTCGCGATAGGCCTTCATCTTGTCGCCCGTATAGACGGCCGGCAGGGGGGAAGGAATCCAGCCCGATTCCAGTGTGTTGGTGGCGTATGCGCGCGAGCCAACCTGCGTCAGCCCGAATTCTTTGCCCGCTTCAATAATGGCCGAGCGGATCTCCTCGCGCTCTTCGTACGGACCCCATATTTCCAGCCCCGGAGCGCCGGCCATGCCGTGCCGCAGCGCGCGGACCTTACGTTTTCCGATATTGATGTAGCCCATATCAAAAAACTTGATCTCGGCCGGTGCTGCACCGTTCAGCTTCTCAATCACCTTCCACGCGTTCGGCCCCTGAATCTGGTAGCGGTAGCAAGTACGAATCACTGCTTTTCCACCCGGATTGGAAGGCGAGCGGTCGTCCTTTTGAGTTGTGACGTTAAAGCCGCCGGTTTGCGCCTGAAATTCAATCCAACTGGCTGCGGGCGCGCGCCCCACAAACACCAGCTTGTTGGGCTCCAGGTGAAACAGAATCCCGTCGCCGATTACATGACCGTCGTAGCTGCAGGGAGCCAGCTGTTTCGCTCTGTCTACGGGGAATTTGGCGAAACTATTGAAGCCGAGATACGAAGCCAGCTTCACCGCATCCGGCCCTTCGATGTAAAGGTTGGCCATATGGTGGGACTGGTCGAACAGAACGCAGCTGTCGCGCCACGCGCGCTGTTCATCCCTCCAGTTGCTGTACTCGGCGGGAACCACCGGATAGACATAAGCGCCTATCTGCGAGTTACGCAAGAGGTCAACCGGGTTCTTCGTCTTGAGGAGATCTTCCAAGCTTTGACTCATAAATTTTTGTTATCCGTTTCTGCGGACGTGCACCTGCGGCAGGGCGAACGCAAACGGGTAGTTTATCACACGATTCCGGGCAGCTCCATCGGATTCCAAACCTCCAGCGCAGGGGCGTACGATCGAAAAGGATGAGCGCCGCACTATACCGCGCACGACGGCTCGTCGCCATTTTGTGCCTTGCAGCAGTGTTCATCGCCGCGGCAACCGCAATCACATCCCATCTGCCGCTTGCCGCCCTCGCTCCGCTGTTGTTTTTCTTCGCGGTTATTGTCGTTTTTCAAGATCAAGTTGCCGAAGAATCCAGCAACCGGACGCAACTTTCCAGTCTTCCCGTTTTCTCACCACGGCCCCCGCCTACACGGTAACTCCTCTCTGACATAGGCCAGGCTTAGCCGCCGGGCCGAACTCACTGCCCATCAGGGCGGCGTCCCTTTGCGGAGGTCTGGTGTCGTGATACATAAATTGCGTAGAATATTGCTCATCGTTGCCCTTGGTGCGGGCTCACTCATAGGAATGCCGATGGACCCTGGCGAAATCGAGGAGCTCCTTCACGTGATGAATCAACCCACGCTTGAAGTAGTCGTCGAAGAAGAAGACGATGAAGATCGATATAATGGCCCCTGCCAATGAAGATCGATCTCTTTAATCATTTTTTTCCGCCGCGCTACGCGCATGACGTCATCGACGCTGGGCTGGCCGGCAAAGACATGGGGAAACGCGTGCGCAACGTGCCCACCATCGCCGATCTGGATGCGCGCTTTCGCGTGATGGACGAGTTCGGCGAGTATTGCCAGTTTCTCACTCTGCCCGCGCCACCCATGGAAACCATGGCGCCTCCCGACAAATCGCCCGAGTTTGCGCGTATGGCGAATGATGGCTTGGCTGAACTGGTGGCGAAATACCCCAATCGCTTCATTGGATTCGCCGCGTC
>PKZC01000218.1:0-128 GCA_003132905.1 Bryobacterales bacterium
TTGAAGTGGAGGAGGCGATCGAAGAGGGCATCCAATTCAAATGGCTCTCCACCATCAAGCAAGCCGGCGATACCACCTTCACTGTCGAAAAGATGCAACTCGACGGCAAGGGATTTCCGCAACCCACG
>PKZC01000218.1:194-12323 GCA_003132905.1 Bryobacterales bacterium
GTTGGCCATGGCAAGAAGGCTGCGCGGAACATCGACACATATCTCCGTGGCGAGGTTTATGCGGCTCCTTCAAAGCATGATCTGGCGGGTTCGGAAAGAATCAATGCCTGGTACTATCCGGACGCGCCGGTAACGGTGCAGCCAGTGCTTGAGAACATTCGCCGCCAGACTACTTTCGAAGAAGTGGTCAGCGGGCTGGATGAGACCAATGCGCTTTTTGAGGCGCGGCGCTGCCTGTCCTGCGGCAACTGCTTCGAGTGCGATAACTGCTACGGAGTTTGTCCAGACAATGCCGTGGTCAAGCTGGGTCCTGGAAACAGATTCCGCTTCAACTACGACTATTGCAAGGGCTGCGGGATGTGCGTGGAAGAATGTCCGTGCGGAGCTATCGAGATGGTGCCGGAATCCATTTGAGGCTGCCTGACCCATCGAGTGAAACCACGCAGTTGGGTTGATACAAACCACACACTTTCCGGCAGCGCCTCTTAGTATTTCCAGCGTATCCATCCGTACCAAACGGCAGTAAGAATGCTGTATTCACTGTGCGACCACTTAGGCAGGTTTGAGAAGAGAGGTAATCACTATGAACCGCCTTAACGCAACATTCATCAGGCATTGTTTCTTGGTATTGATACTTGGCTTACCCGCTTGGTGCCAAAAGCCCGGTCCGGCGCGGCCGGGGAGCATCAACTATGTGGAAGGCAAAGCGTCTATCGGATCAACCTTATTAACTCCTACGGGCATGGCTTCGCGCCTCCCGAACGCTTGCGACGATAAGCCGACCTGGTCCTGAATAGGTTCCGACCATGACCAAAGAGCATCTACTTACGCTGGTTGCTGCGGCAGCGCTGGCCTTCACGGTAGCGTGCGAAATGCTTCCGGTAATTCAGCCAGGGAACCACCCCGCGCAAGCACGCCTAACGGTGCCGTCTTTGCGTGCCCCTCAGAATCCCGACCCGCCGTCGCGTGTAGCCCGCGTAAGCTATTTGCAAGGCTCCGTATCGTTTCAGGCCGCTGGAACGGAAGCCTGGTCACGGGCCGAGCTCAACCGCCCTCTCGCAGAAGGAGACGCGTTGTGGATTGATGGAGCGGCTCGCGCGGAACTGGATATAGGATCGGCGGCCATCCGGATGGATTCCAGGACCAGGCTCGATTTTCTAAGGTTCGACGACGGGGCCGTTCAGGCTAGGGTCACCCTGGGGGTTGTCAGCGTAACAGTGCGGCGTCTCGCGGCTGGCGAAGCGATGGAGATTGATACGCCGAACGCTGCGGTGACATTATTGCAGCCGGGCCAGTACCGCCTGGATGTTCAGCCCCAAATGGACTCGACATTCGTTACCGTACGATCCGGCGACGCGGAGGTCTCTGGTACGCGGCTCGATTTCGAGGTACATTCCGGACAGCGCGCCAACATTTCGGGACCGGACGCGGTCGAGTGGGGACTCGCGGCGGCGCCTGCCTCCGACAGGTTTGATGAATTCTCCGAACTGCGCGACCACCGCGAAAATAGCTCCGCTTCGGCTCAGTATGTTGCTCCCGATACGATTGGCTATTACGATCTGGACGAATTCGGCGCTTGGCGAGTAGACGCAAAATGGGGAGCCCTGTGGACTCCACATGGCTTGGCCGCCGGCTGGGCGCCCTACCGATCTGGTCACTGGACGTGGGTCGAACTCTGGGGATGGACCTGGATCGATGACGCACCGTGGGGCTTCGCTCCGTTTCACTACGGCCGCTGGATCTACCTGGATGGCGGATGGAGTTGGGTTCCGGGTCCACGCCAAGTTAGTCCGACTTACGCCCCCGCGCTCGTCGNNCCTCGGAGAAATTCTCCTCCGGATCTTCGATAATGGTATTAAGTACATCTTCTTTCAGGTTGGCGGAGGCCGCGGCGGCGTGGCCTGGTTTCCAATCGGCGCAGGCGAAGTCTACCTTCCTCCCTACCGCTACAGCTCTTCCTATTTCGCCAATATCAACGGGGCGAACACGCGTCCGGGCTACGCGAACCGGGCGGCCTCTGGCGCTGTGACGGCGGTGCCGCGCAAGGTGTTCGTGCGAGGCCAGCCGATCGCGCCCGCTGCTACGCTGATTACGCCGCGCCAAGCATCCCTGGCCCGAGTGTATGGTATGGCGCCTCCCGTAGCGCCAGTCGAAGAAAGCTTGTCCCCGCGAAGGGATCGTTTTGTACTTGAGCCACCCGAGATTGCCCCAGGCCAGACAGTGATTGGGCGTCGCGACCCCGCCCCTCCGCCGATTCCACTCCGCCTGAGGCAACCGGCTCTGGACTCTCATCCGGGGCGGCCGCTCGATCAAAGTGAGCTGGAAAGCTTGCGAAAAGCCGCTGGCGACGTGGAGAGATCCGATGTGCGTCCCGCTCGGCTCGGTGTCTGGAGCGGCCATTAGTTTGCAGTGATGGAGACGTAAGCGTCAGAAATGAGGAACACATATGAATGACATAGATCTCAAAATAGAAGTCAAGGAAGCGCTCGACTGGGAACCGTCGCTGGATGCCCGAGCGATCAATGTTTCGGTCAAGGATGGAATCGTAACCCTGACTGGCTCGGTTCCAAACTATCCGGAAAAACACGTGGCGGAAAAGACCGCTGGTCTCGTCCGTGGCGTGAAAGCAGTGGCTTGTGAATTGGCCGTAGCGTTGCAGGTGTTCAATTCGCGAAGCGATCAAGAAATTGCTCGCGCCGCGGCAGATGCCATCGCCTGGAATACTCTACTGGCGACTACCAAGATTCAAGTATTCGTCGATAAGGGCCGCGTTACGCTGGAAGGCGACGTCAGTTGGAATTATCAGCGGCAATCGGCCGATCGCTCTGTCCGGTACCTGGCTGGCGTTCGGGACGTCAACAATCACATCGTGGTGAGGCCGGTCGCAGAGCAGGTGGCCGTCAAGAGCCATATCCAGGCCGCGTTGATTCGGAACGCGCGGTTGGACGCCGACCGCATCAGCATAGAAGTGCGGGGCGACCGCGTGATTCTCAGCGGTACCGTGCAGTCCTGGATCGAGCGCGATGAGGCAGAGCGCGCGGCCTGGGCGTCGCCGGGAGTAGGCGATGTCGATAACGCGCTGATTGTCAGTCTGGTGCCGGCACTCCAAGTGCGATAAGTCTGGCAGCCGTCACCTTGAATTCACGACGACCTGTCCGTGATTGCCGTTTCCCTCAACGCAGACGCGTTCGTAGGCTTCGATGATCGGCTCAGTCCCGGCATGCTTCGCTGGAAACGTTAGGTTGTTCCAGTCGTCCACAGGCGTCTTATCGGTGACCCTGCGGTTGGGGATCGTGATTGTGAACGGCCTCGTGAGCGCTGTCGGGTCGGTGTAGGTGGCGTCGTAAGTGAACCTGTCGCCATTCGGATCGAAGGTGAAGCGCTCGGCGATGGTAGCGTTTTCGCTGACGAACTCCCCGCTTCGGCCGAGCCGGGCCTTCGAATTGTTATTCGTGGTGTCAACTATCAGCGTGTTGCCTTCCCAGTGGCCACGCGAATCTCCGTTCCACAGCTTGAGGTTCGTCGGAAGATGCGGCCTGCCGTCAAGGTAGATCACCCGGTTGCCCGAATCGAACAGGAACACGACGTATCCGGGAAACTGCCGGATCTCATAGCCATGCCACATGAAGGATTTGCTTGGCCCACCGGGAGCACAACGCGCGAACGGTTCGACGTACTCCTCCTTGATCGGGTTGTTGAGATACTTCAAAAACTCCTGCTGCTTCGCAAGTGCCCACGGCTGGAATGGGATCTGCCCGTCGGCCGGGTCGCTCACTCGGCTGGGAGCACGTTCATTGCGGGGCTTAATCCGGCGAGCAGTCTGACGGCCTTCCTGCGGAGGTGCTTCATCATCCGCGCCGAGCGGCCCCTGCGGGTCCGTAAGATTGTTGTGATTGCCAATGGTGTTGGACCAGTGACCGGCGATGTCCGGTTGGCCATCAGGGAGCCGCGGCCCGGTCCAGTCGCCTTTCGGAGTTGGAACGAACGATGTCTCTCGCCACCCACGCATGCCTTGTCCAGAAGCGATGATAGGAGCGATCGCAAGCGCACCGAGGAGTATCAAACGATTCTTCATAGTCACCTCTGTTATTTCGTGGACGGCACCGGATAATTCTGGTCGTAATCGAGCGTCGAGCAATAGTTCTCGATAATCTGAACATTCGGCTCAAGACGGCGATACAGCAGCACTTCGATGGTCCACGGTCGTGTGTACACCTTGGGGTCTTCAAAGGTGGCCCGATAACGGATGGTGTTGCGGTCCACGAAGTTCCAGCGCTCCACCAGGTGAAGCTCGTCGCTATTGAAATCGCCCACCCGATCGAGCCAGGTTTCCCCATTGAAATCGGTTACGTCGACCACGAGTGTCTCGCCCTCCCAGTGGCCGCGAGAGTCTCCTAGCCAAAAGTCGATGTGGCCATCCGGGTGTTCCGTGTTGTTGGTGTTGATCGTGCGAACGGGGTGACCGAACTCGAAGAGCAGCGTCAAGTCACGCAGCCGCTGGAAGATCTGGAACGGCTCGTCGTTGTAAATGCCGCGTGGTGTCCCGAGCGTAAAGCACTTCGTTCGCGGATCTGCGGTTGCTCGTGCGGCGAAGTTCTTCGCTCGCTGCTGGAGCGCCGCGGGCTGATAAGGAATGCCATTTCCTTCCACAACGCCCGCGCCGGGCGGAGCATCTTTGGTTGCAAGATGCGGCTCCAATCCGTAGTCAGCTCCACTGAGCGACTGCCAGATACCGGAGAAATCGGGATGGCCCTCCGCGCCTCGGGGGATGTTCGTTTGGCCTCGCAGCATGAAGGCGAGAGCAGCGGTCACTAGAAGTGCGCGGACCACTAGTTCGCCCCCGGCGCGTCCGGCCCTGAGGAGCCCGTGAACAGATTGCGGCCATCGGGGAATTTCACGCTTGTGCCATTGATGGTCGGCGTACCATTTTTAGCGCGATAGCCCTTCACCACCACCTCCACGCCGGTTGGGAAGTCGCTCTTTCTTACTCCACGCCGCAACAGAGCGTTGGGCGCACCGAACTCGATGGCCCAGTTCGTCACTTTACCCGCATCATCCTTCACGTCGATATAGATCCATCCGTGCGGATTGGTCCATTCGACTTTGGTCAGAGTTCCCTTCAGCGTGATGGGCTGATCGCTGCTGTATTCGGCAGCGAAGGAGTGATGAGCCATCGCCGGCAGGCTTGCCAAGGCTCCGGCAAGAATTAAAAGACCAAATGTATGGGAGCGCATCTCTATTCCTTCTTGGCGTCAGTTTTCGGCGGGGGCGGTGCGATCTTGATCAGTTTTCCACCCTCGGCTTCGTAGTTCTCCGCGCCAGCCGCCCCGGCGACTTTGAATCCCGCCTTGGCAAGAATGTCCGCCGCGCGCCCACCCCGAGCCGCGTGATTGGACACCGCGATAATGGTCCGGTCTTTCGGAATGTATGCCAGGTTCTTTTCCAGGTCGGCGATTTGGATGCTCAGATAGACGGGAAATCCTCCGATGCTCGTCACCTCGTCGGGCCGTCTTACATCGATGATGAGGACCTGGTCCGGTTTGCTCAGTAATTCGTCAATGTCGGCCCGAGTGAGCACCTTGGCCTGAGATTTCCTCGGTGCTTGTTTTCCGTTGTCAGCCTGGCCGAATGCGAACGCGGCCGCGACGAGCATCATCAAAACTAGTTTCTTCATTCTGTTCTCCTCTTTAGTTGTCTTTAAAAAATTAGTTGCCTTTAAAAAACTACCTTCAGTCCGAGCTGGTTGTCCCGCGACGAGGTCCCCACCGCTGTTGCAGTAATTTGCCCGAACAACGGATTTCCTAGAACCGTGTTGGGCGGGCCCAACGCCGGTGTGTTGGTCGCATTGAAAGATTCCACACGCAACTGCGCGCTAACCCGCTCCGTAATCCGGAACGACTTGTGAAGTGCGAGGTCCAGATCCACGAATCCAGGCCCGCGAATAATGTTGCGGCCCGCGTCGCCGTACGTATACGGAGCGTTCGCGACAAAGGCCGCCGTGTTGAACCACTCTGCCACCGTCGGGTTGGAAAGATGCCAGTCACCGACCACGTTCGGCCGGTCGACGCTAGTGGTTGCCCCCGTATTGGACGGGCTTCCGTTGACTGTGACGTTCAGCGGCATGCCCGTGCTTGCGGTGAAGATCGGAGCGAAGCTCCAACCTCCGAGGAACCCGTCGGTGATACGGTTCCAGCTGGAGCCGAAATGCCGACCTTGCCCAAAAGGCAATTGGTAAACGGCGCTCCCTACGAAGTGGTGCGTGACGTCCAGGCTGGAGACAGCTTTGTCTGCCATCCAGTCCAGTTCATTCTGCACCCCGGCCGTATCACCCAACGCGATCGTCTTCGAGTATGCGTAGGACGCAATGAAGGTGAGCCCGTTCGTGTAGCGCTTCTCGATCTTGGCCTGCAGGCCGTTATAGGCGCTCCAACCATCCTTCTCGATGCGAACCACGTCAGCCAGCGTGATCATGTCGCCGGTGCCGGGGACAAGCGTGCTGTGGTAAGGCCGGTTTGAATTGATGTTGCCCGGTTCGGGCGGCGCGGGATTGCCATCGATCTGCCGCCACATGTGGTCCAGCTTGTTGCCGTAATAGCCCACTTCCACGAGAATGCTGCCTGGTAGCTGGCGCTGGATATTGAAGTTCCATTGGTAGTCCGCGGGAGTTACTCCTCGCCGGTCGTAAGACACTAATTCCACGTTGGACGCATTTGCCAAGCTGAGCGCGTTCGGCGCGAACCCGTTGCTCAGAAGGAGGGTCGGCGGCAACGCCTTGTTCGTGGTAAAACTGACGCGAACATTGTTCGGCGGATTGATCTCGAGCGACTGCATCCCGCCTTCGGTGATGAGGTTCGAATAGAAAATACCAGCGCCAGCTCGGATGACCGTTTTGTTATCGATGTTATAAGCCACTCCCAAGCGCGGCGCCCACTGCTTGTAGTCGACATTCTGGAGAGCCCGGCCGGCAATGCCGCTGCCTTCCGAGCCGGCCGGCACCAGCACCGGGTGCCCGGGATTGGAATCCAGATCGAAATTCGAGATGGTATTGTTCTTCTGCACCGGGGCGGGTCCAATTCATAACGCAGTCCGATGTTCAGTGTGAGGTTCGGAGTCACTCTCCAATCGTCCTGCACGAAGAAATCCGTCCAAGGCGTTCGGAGATCAAGGTACGAATAGTTGGAAAGACTTTCCGTGTAGGCCGCGCCCAGTAGAAAGTCCGCGAGTGCGTTCTTGGTGTACTGGCCGTCGAAGTTGAAGATACCGCTGCTGCGCTGAGAACTGAGGAAGTTCGTTTGCAGCCAGTACTGCTGTACGCCAAATTTCAGACTGTGGCTTCCCTTGGACCAAGTCACGTCGCCCGATAGTTGGCGATCCTGGGAAGCGTCGGCATTCGGAACATTGGTCACGCCCAGGCTGGGATAGCCCGTGATGACGATGTTCGAGAATCCGGGACTCGCGGCTTCGACGCCGGGAATGCCGATGCCGGTTAGCGATTGGTTGGGGAAGAAATTCGTCCAGGCCAAATCGTTCCATCCTGCGCGAATGGAGCTCACAATGGTCGGCGTCCAGACGCGGTTGTAACCCAGCACGAAGCTCTTGCTATTGGCGGCATCCGCTCCGGCGCCGGCGTAGTATTGGCCATTGTCCGGCGGCAGAACAACGGATACACCGGTGTCCACCACCTGATCGCTAAACCGGAAGAAAAGATTTTGCTTGTCGTCAATGATCTGATCGACGCGCAAATCCCAGCGATGGGCGTCTTGATTCGACGGGCTCTGGTAATTGTAGTTATTGGTCGCGGCACCGTTCTGAGGCAGAGGAAGAAAGCTGAGAACCTTCAGCGCGATAGGATCGATGCGGCTGATCGGGATCTGATTTCCGGGGAACTGTTTTCCGGTGACCGGATCGATGATGTTCGAGGAAAAAATGCCATCCCGCTGAGCCAAGGTCGGCACAATGCTCAGCGTGGTTGTGGACTGGCGGATATAGGTTGTCTCAAAGTCGCCGAAGATAAACGTCTTGTTGCGAATCACCGGCCCGCCCGCCGAGGCCCCAAATTGGTTCCGCTTGTACGGCGGTTTGTAAGTGGCGAACAAGTTCTTCGCGTCCACGATGTCGTTGCGGATGAACTCGAACGCGCTGCCGTGGAGCTCGTTGGTTCCGGATTTGAGGGCGACGCTGACGACGCCCGATGAGGACCGCCCGAACTCGGCGGAGTAGCCGTTCGTGACAACCTTAAATTCCTGAATGGCGTCGACCGAGGGCTTCACCACTTCTTTCTGGTTGGAATGGCCAGTCGAGATCTGCTGGTTATTGTTGTCTTGGCCATCCAGCAGGAATGCGACTTGCGTACCTGCCTGTCCTCCGATTTCTACTCCCTGGGTCGCCGAAACCGTGCCCGACGAAAGATTCGCCAGTTGCAAATAGTCGCGGCCGTTCAACGGCATGTCTTCAATCTGCTTATTGTTGATCACGTCTCCGACTGTGGAATCAGAGGTCTGCAGCAGCGGCGCCTCGGCCTGAACATTTACCGACTCGGAAGTCTGACCGACTTCCAGCACCACATCCACTTTGCGCACATCGCCGATTTCCAGAACCACGCCGCGCTGATTCGATTGCTTGAATCCGTCAGCTTGAACGGCAATGACATACTCGCCAATCTTCAAGGACGGCGTTCGGAATTCTCCGCGCTCATCCGTGTGAACCTCGGTAACTGCGTTGGTGGCCAAATGCGTTAGCTTCACCGTAGCCCCGGAGACCGTCGCGTGGGTTGAATCGAATACTGTTCCTACAACGATGGCGTCATCAGCTTGTTGAGCCAACGCCTTTGGAATGCCGCTCCATGACGCAATGGCCAAGAGGCAGTAAGCAGTGTGTAACAATCTGCGAAACAAAACTCGGAAAGCGCGGGAAGACATCTGGTTCCTTATGGTTTTTCTGAACGGACGCAGCCTTAGCGCCCTGGCCAGCGAAGCAAACCACAAGGATGCCTATGAGTCTACTGGCTTAACTATACTAAACACATAGACTACTGGAAATGAGCCGACATGTCAAGTGAGGAAGTTATATTTGGATATAGAGCGAGTACTGTGAGGTTGGAGCTAAGTACTATAGTTTATAAATAGACTGTATGGTTCGGCGTCACTTGCTTGGATTGTGACGTCCAACATGCCGGACGCATAGCGCTCTATTCAAGCCCGAGTCACCCGCGGCAACCGAGGCCCGTCCGCCGTCGCCGAAATCAAGGGCCCATCCTTCACCATCTTGCTTCCCGGGCGTGGAACTCCACTGCCATCCGCTGAGCTTAATCGGAGCTTTGATGCGATAGGCACTCTGGGCGGCGGCACCGCCTACCAAGCCTTGAAGATCGTCAATGGAGGGGAGCGTCCAGTTGTGGAATCCGGCGAGTGTCAGGTTCCGGCAGTACCGCTGCGCCTGGATCCAACTGAGGCCGGAGCCGTTATCGACAGCCGTCCACATCAAGTGCGTATCGGGATCGTTCCAATAATCAGACTTGTCGGCGCCCTGGCACACCGCTATAAACCAGAGCGCCAACGCGGCAACCGCGTAAGACTTCAACGGCTCGCCACATCCGCCGAGGGACGTGCAAGCGACGCACTGCTCTGGACGCTCTGACCTACTAGCAGCCGATCGATGATCGACGTGAAGTCGTCCTTCAGCTCCTTGCCGTATACACCACTTGCGGCGGACGCAAACCCGGAATAGGTTGCCTTCACCTTGCCATCTCGGCCGATGAAGAGCGTGGCAGGCCAGGTGTTCAGATTGACGGCCTGCGGTACTTTGTCCCACATCTCGTCGGGAGTTCCGGCGATCAGATACGTGTAGGGCACGCCGTACTGTTTGATGAACGCCTTCACGCGAGTGAGCGATTCCTGTTGATCGGCTTCTTCGAAGTCCAGANNCAGGGCCACAATCTCGACGCCTTTGGCGTGATACTGCTTGTAAAGCTGGACTAGATACTTGGCCTCGTCGTGGCAATTGGGGCACCAGGTGCCGGTCACAATCGCGAGAACCACTTTGCCTTTAAACTTCGGATCGTCATTCGATTCCACTTTGCCGTCGACATCGCGGAAGCTATAGGCAAACACTTCGTCCGGATTTCTCACCGTAGTGTGGGTCAGATAGTTCGCCGGCTCAGGCAGACCTTTGGCACGCGCCACTTCCGGACGATAGGCCGTCAGAATTTCATTGCGGGGTTCGGCTCTCAAATTCACCGAAAGCGTGCCATCGGCCTGCGGCGTGATTTCGATCAAACCGGGACGCGATCCATCGAAATGGCTGGCGACGAATTTCCCATCTTGCCAGGAGCCGGTGAGCCCGCCGGTATCGCCGTCCACGCGAAGGACGGTGGTTTCAATCTCAACGCCCTTCTGTTGCACGATCAAGCGCCAGGACTTCTCACCCTTGGACGAATCATGCGGCATTTCCCATGCGCCATCGATGTTCGGCACCTTCGCTACTGCTTCGGCCGTGGGCGCCACGTAGCGCTTGGCGTGGAAAGCGGTAAATGTATCGCCCGGCGCTTCGGAAAGCTTACCCGGCGTAATGTTGATGGCGCTGCGACGCGTGACGACAATCTTGCCGTCCAACTCGCCATCCTTCACCGTCGCCTCGATGTTGGTCAAATAGTGCTCGAAGTTGAGTTTCACCACTCCGTTCTGGATGCTGGCGCTAGTAGTTGTCTCGATGTCGTCGCCGCCATTGTGCAGCGTGCCTACAACGTGATCGCCGCTCCCCGAAATATCGAGGCGGAATGGGATCACGGTCCCGCCTTTCTGCGTCATGGTCGCTGACCAACGGCCTTCGAGACTGGCGGAGCTGGTCTGGGCGAAAGCGGAAATACTGGCGGCCACTGCAATCGCAGCGAAGCCCACGAAGTTTTTGATTCTCCAAGAAGTTTGCTTGTTCATGAATTTCCTTTCGATTTCGTCACGCTTGGAGGTGAGCCGCGCCCGCGCGAGCACGGCTGGTGAGTCCCTGATTGGCATCCCGAACGAATTGTTTCCATTCTTCGGGAAGGCCCGGCTTCGTGGCCACCAAGATCTCGAGGATCGCTCGTCTATCCTGGCTAGAAAGCGACGCGAACTCAGGGCCTTGTTCGCGGCCGCTCAGAATCTCGAATAACCGCCGGTAGACATAATCCTTGGCCGGCGACGGAATGGCGTCGAACGCCTCCGAATAGATCAGATAGCTGCACGGATATTTAAAGATCCTCTTCTGGAGATCGAAATCGCGCAGGGACCGGCCCTCGGAATCCCGCGGACCGCGCGCCGAGAACTGCCGCGCAAAATCGGATGTTCCGGCGATCGGTGTTTGCAAGGGAATTTCGTTAGTGAAGAGTAGATAGCGCACCAGTTGCTCGGCCGGTGCTTCCACCCGTTTCCGCAGGTCCTCCGGAGTTTCTTTTGGATCGGCCAGCGCGATGCGGGTTTGATAGTTGGTCAACGTGATCCAGTTGTGCATCCGGGTCTGGTGTGCCAGAACCATGAGCGCGACAATGTCACTCGATTTGGTCAAATAGGCCGACGTGTCAAAGCGTCCGGCGAGGCTCGAAAGATTCGTTCCCGCAGCTCGATCCAATTGCTCGGGATGTTGCGGATCGGAGCTCAACACGTTTGCCATTCCGCCTTGCGTTCCGTTCTTGGCCGTTACATACCATCCGCCCCAGCGCTGCGCGATGGGACTTTCCTGACCGGTGACGTACGACCGGGCAGCCCCGTTAGCCGTGCCGTCGGGTTTGGTAAACACAGAGCGCAACATAACGCCGGGGATGCCCTTCGTCGAGGGCGCCACGTGGCACTGGATACAGTCCACTTCGGATCGTTCAAAGCGGGGATGCTTGTCGCGGTGTTCGTCCAACACGTAGAAGATTGCGCCTTGCATGGGATCAAAGGAGACGAACTCCACAAATCTCCCTGCGTGCACTTGGCCGACGTAAACGTCGTCGTTGTAATAAAGTGCTCGCGGCGCCGCTGGGCTGATCTCGGGATACTGAAAGCTGGTCTTGGAAAACACCAGCGTTTGCGAACTCACCGAAATATGGAGCGCATCCAGAATGGATTTCAGGTAGCCATGTTGTAAGTCGTAGTCACTGGCGTCCGGTTATAA
>PKZC01000004.1 GCA_003132905.1 Bryobacterales bacterium
AATATTCTGTGTTGCCGGTGCGCCCGCCATATTCAAAGCTCGGCGTTAGGGTGCCGAAACTGCCGCCATAGATGCCGACGCTGCCGCCCTGCTGTAGCGAATTGCCGCTCTTGGTCTGGATGTCGACGATGCCGGCGGTTCGCAGGCCGAACTGTGCCGGCAGCGCGCCGGTGATCAGCGCGAGAGAACCGACGAAGCTGGTATCGAGCACATGGCCGAAACCGGAAATACCATCGGGCAGGATGATGCCATTGATGCGGTACTGCACATTGGCATGCTCGTTGCGCACGTGGATGTCGCCATTCACGGCGCTATCCTGCGCAACGCCGGGTGCTTGCAGCAACACACTGTTGATCGGCGCGTCGGTACCCTGCGGCAGGGTTTCGATGAAGGCTCGATTCATGTCGAAGCTGCTAGCGCCGAAGCGCGGCGACAGGTTATCGCGCGCCACATCGAATTTCGTATTCGTGGAAGCGAGGTCGTTTTTCGGTTGCGCCGTCGGGGCCGCGGCTGGGCGTGGCGGCGCCGGGCGCTGCGCCTGAACGACAATCTCCGGAAGCACCTCTTGCGCGCCAGCTAACCCGGGCAACACGCCAAGGAGCACAAACGGTAACGCCGCTCGAAGCGGGACCCGATAAACACCCAATGACATGGAACCTCTCGAAACGCCTTGACAGGGAATTGTTATATTATAACATTACACTAAATTTCCAATGTCAACGGGTATTTCCGCTGACGGTTGCCTCACTACGCAATTAGGAAGGATCTGGACCCATGAAAGCAGTCACCGCACTGATGCTTGCGTTAGGATTGATCCTCGCCACGGCGCCGAGCACCCGCGCCGCCGACAGCAAGATCAGCGTGGTGGCGGCCGAGAATTTCTATGGCGATGTCGCACGCCAGATCGGTGGCGATGATGTCGCAGTCGCCAGCATCATGAGTAATCCCGACCAGGACCCGCATTTGTTCGAGACTACGCCGAGCACCGTGCGGCGGATTGCGGCGGCGCAGGTCGTTATCCTCAACGGCGCCGACTACGACCCATGGATGGATAAGCTGCTCAAGGCCTCGCCCAAGTCCGGTCGAACCGCAATTGTCGTTGCCGACCTGGTGGGCAAGAAGGCCGGTGACAATCCGCATTTGTGGTACGAACCCGGCACCATGTCGGCGGCTGCCAAGGCGCTGGCGGAAGCCTTTGCCAAGACCGACCCCGCGCACAAGGACGGATACGCTGCGCGGCTCAAAACTTTTCTCGCCTCGCTCAAATCGATCGACAACAAGATTGCCGCCATTCGCGGCAAGTTTGCCGGTACGACAGTCACCGCGAGCGAACCGGTGTTCGGCTATATGGCAGGCGCGTTGGGGCTCAAGATGCGCAATGAGCGCTTTCAGCTCTCGATCATGAACGATACCGAGCCCAGTGCCCACGACGTCGCAGCATTCCAGGATGACCTCAATACCCACAACGTCCGCGTTATGTTTTACAACAAACAAGCATCCAATAAAGCGGTACAGACTCTCGTCGATCTCGCTCACGCGTCCAAGATCCCGGTGGTCGGCGTGACCGAAACCGAACCGCCGAACCTGTCCTATCAGGAGTGGATGCTCGGCGAACTCAACGACACGGAAAAGGCCCTGGCAGGATCGCCTTCGTAAGCGTTAAGTTCCCTGGTGTTACGGAAGGAGCCATGTTGACAACAAAGGCAATCCCCACTCTCGGCGAAAACGAGCCCGCTAGCGAAAATTCTGCATGGGGCTCAGTGTGGAATAAATTGCCTTTCCCGGCGTTATAGGCTGATGATAGGCTGTTGCTGTGGAGATAGGGGCCACGCGTATTATGCGCATCGGCTTCAGGAGAGCAGTGAGTTGGGTGGCGATCTATGCGGTCGCCCTTCACGTCATTTTGCTTGGCTTCGCGTCGGTTGCCGCCAATGCGTCAGCTACGGTCGATCCATTCTCGGTCATCTGCCACAGTGTTGTCGATGCTGGTGCTGTAGGCGACGAGGCGCCAAGCAAGCCCGACCTTGTCCCCGGGCATGCCTGCGACCAATGCAACCTCTGCAACGCTGCGGCACCACCGCCAGCACCGGCCTCTGCTCTGCTCGGCAGCCTGCCACCGGCGCGCGTTCTGCACGCCCTTCGCCCATTGTCGATGACGGTGCGCATCGGCACTACCTCGGATCCCAAACTCGCCCGAGGACCTCCGCTTTCGGTGTGATGGACACATTTCGCGGTTGAGCGGCTCATTGGTCGCTCGCCAAGTCATCACCACCGACAAATGGGGACCTTCATGTTTCGAGTAGCATTGCGCGTGCTCGTGCCGGGATTGCTGGCCACGTTCGCGCTCCTCTCCAACGCTTCAGCTCACTGCGTTGTCGGCGCACGGTTCCTACCAGCAACACTCGCGATTGACGACCCTTGCGTTGCCGACGAACTGTCGCTGCCAACATTTGATTTCATCACGACCGCCGATATGCCTCCGGCTAAACAAGTCGATTTTTCGGGAGAGATTTCGAAACGAATAACCGAAGATTTCGGTATTTCCATCGGAGACACCTGGTCACATATTACCCAACCGGGGAACCCAACCACCGCCGGCTTCGGCGACTTGGAGACTACGTTCCAATACCAGCTCCTGAAGGATAATCAGCATGAGCTCGCGCTACTGCTCGGCCTCATCGTCGACTGGGGCAATACCGGCGCGACAAGCTCAGGTATCGGCACGACCTACAGCATACTCACACCAACATTTTACTTCGGGAAAGGTCTCGGTGACTTGCCCGATACCGCCGGCTGGGTGCGTGCATTCGCGGTGACTGGACAAATCGGCTATCAGATGCCGACCAGCTCGTACGATCTAGTCCAAGGCGTGCCGATCCCGCAGAACTTGGTCTATGGTGCGTCGCTGCAATTCAGCATGCCCTACCTAAAATCGGACGTGGTTGATCTAGGCTTGCCTGAGTTCTTCAATCACTTGATCCCGATTGTGGAAGCCCAATTATCGACGCCGGTCGCCAACAATTACGGCTTGAGCTACGTGACGACGGGCACCATCCAGCCGGGTGTGATTTGGGTAGGAAGCTATTACCAGGTTGGCGTCGAAGCCATCATCCCCGTTAATGCCCAGAGCGGTGGCGCGATCGGCGGGATCGCACAGTTGCACCTCTATCTCGACGACATGTTCCCCAACACGTTCGGCAAGCCGCTATTTGGCAACTCGACCAGCACACCAAAGTCACCATTTGGAGGCTGACCCATGCGCACACGAATCTTTATTGCTCTGCTGCCGTTTATCTTGACGGGATCCGTTGCAGCCAATGCTCATGCATTTCTGGATCACGCCGAACCACGGGTGGGCAGTGCAGTGGCGACCGCCCCGCACGAAGTCACACTTTGGTTTACGCAGAAGCTCGAGCCCGCTTTCAGCAAGGTCACCGTTACCGATTCTTCTGGTCAACAGGTGGTTTCAGGCAAGGCCAGCATCAGTGGCACGGTCATGCGGGTTCCGCTTCGGGGAATTAAAGCGGGGACTTACCATGTGTCATGGCATGCGCTTTCGGTCGATACCCACACAACGGAAGGAACTTTTACCTTCCGCGTAGGTGAATAGCCCTCCTTAGCGGAGACTTTGATGCTCGGAGCACTGATTGGTGTGCGCGTCGTCCACTTCGCCTCCACAGCGATGGTGTTCGGCGTCACGCTTTTCAGATTCCAGATCGCTGGAGTGGCGTTCCGGCAAGCATGGGCAGCCGTTAGCACGATCGAGAAAACTTACCTGGAAAAATTGAGATGGATACTCTGGATCAGCCTTACGCTCAGCGCTTTATCAGGGACGATGTGGCTTACGGTACTGGCGGCAAACATAAGCAATGAGCCAATAGCTGAAGCGGTATCCGACGGCACTTTATGGACGGTTCTAACCCAAACTCAAATTGGGTTTGTCTGGATCGTGCGTTTGATCCTAGCGGCACTTTTGGCGAGTTGGCTGCTGTTCGTAAATCCTGACGACAAAGGCGCATTCCGTTCAGGGTGGCTGCCGATATTCTGTGCGGCATCCTTCATGGGATCTTTAGCGTGGTCCGGACATGCGGGAGGCACGCCAGGAATGGACGGTGACGTTCATGTCGCGTCTGATTTTCTGCATCTCATCGCAGCCGGCGCCTGGCTAGGTGGCCTCTTGCCTCTGACGCTGCTTCTTGCCTCTGCGCGCTATGCGCAGGATCAATCCATGCCTGTTCTATTGCGTGCGGCGACCTTTCGATTCTCGACGGTCGGCTTATTTGCCGTGGGAACACTGTTTGCGACGGGTATTGTAAACGCCGCGATATTGGTTGGCAGTTTTTCTGCTTTGTTGGAAACGAACTACGGAAATCTGCTGCTCGCGAAGATCGGGCTTTTCGCCGTAATGGTAAGTGTGGCCACCATCAACCGGCTCCACTTAAGGCCGCGTTTGCCGAACGCAGACGCCATCCGTCAGCTCGCTCGCAACACATGGATTGAGACTGGCCTCGGTTTAAGCATCATCGTCATTGTGAGCGTGCTTGGAATTCTTCCGCCCGCTGCTCACATGAACCTACACAATCATGTTCATACACCTAGCGGCTCAACCAGTTCTGATGTCGCATTCAGAGCTGGTTCCGGAAATC
>PKZC01000407.1:0-13367 GCA_003132905.1 Bryobacterales bacterium
CTACTCTCTAGTCGCGCACCCCGCCCGCAATATAGCGTTGACGACATTATGCCCTCCATGACATAATGGGGACTTGGTGTGGGAGGTCGAATTCTTCGACGAATTCGGCGAGTGGTGGAATCGCCTTTCCGCCGCCGAACAAGGGAGCGTCGATTTCACGGTGAGCCTTTTGCAGGAAGTTGGTCCGACTTTGAAGATGCCTCATNNTTCCGGCATCGAGATGTCGCGTCACGCACATATGCGTGAGCTGCGAATTCAGCCGCGCCGTGCTGCCCTGCTGCTTATCGGCGGAGATGAGACCGGAAACAATCGCTGGTATGAGGAGTATGTACCTCTCGCAAAGGTGAAGATATACCCGATGCACAAAGCGGGCCGTGCGACTCTGGGTTCGGCGTCGGTCATACCGCCACCATGCGTGACTTCTTCGGCGACGCCAGTAGTATAGTGATGGTCCTGCGTGGCTATTTCGACGACAGCGGAGACGAGAAACAGAAGCGATTTGTTTCTGTCGGTGGCTTGGTCGGAAATCCTCGCCAGTGGGAACATTTCGACAAGAAATGGTGCGTTGCGACCTATGAACTAAAGCAGCCATTTCACTCCACTGATTGCGAAGCGCAACGGGGATGTTGCGAGGGATGGACTGTTGAAAAGTCTACGGCGTTAATGAAGGAGCTGACTGGTGTCATCTCTTTCGCAAGGTTAGGAGCGTTCGGGGCGATAGTTCCAGCCGGGGAATACAGGGAGATCTTTCCTGAGAGTCACAAGTACGATCCCTACTTCCTTGCATTGAAGCAGACCATTATCAACATGGCATACATTTGCAGATTAGCCGGCCTTCAAGGATTAGCTGATTCCGTAGTAATATGCCATGAAGACGGCGAGACTTCAACTGAGGCTTTTCAAATCTATAAGGATCTCAAGAGTCTCGCGACCTGGAACGATTCTAAATATTTGGACGGTTTTTCTGTAGGGACCAAGAAACTCGCAGGGTTACAGGGTGCGGATCTTGTGGCAAGGGAGGCGTTCAAGCACGCGGATAACCTTGGTGTGCGTCCGCTGCGCAGATCTGTGAAGGCGATCCAAAAATCAACATCATTTCACTTATGGAATCGTGATGGATTGGAATATCTGAAATCAAAAGGAGGTCCATCCAATCTCGAGGCATTAACAACATGGGGCCAAACCGGAGAGAAGGCCCCACAGATCATCAACTGGTTTGGCGACGGATTCAACCAAGAGATACCCAGGTAGAATGCGGCACCATGCCGCAAGTGACACCCTTCGACCAACGGCTATCGGCCATTTCGTTATCCGCGTTGTCGGCGTCGGCATAATGTTTTGATCGCTACCACCAGGGTTTTGGGTTTCACGGCTTCCACGAATCCGGGTATGCCCTAAAAGGTGGGTACGTCAAACATATTTTCACCCTGCAGATGCAATCTACGACCGGCAATGTGAGCGAACTGGAAAAGGGTTGATGAACCGCTATGGCGCGCAACTTTAAAGAACTTCAAGAAAAGATGGACCCCGCGAATCGCGCCGGCAATCGGCAGCGTGTGCGCGACGAGCTGCAACGTATGGCTCTCGATGAACTCCGCAGCGCCAAACAACTCACCCAAGCCGACATGGCCGAAATGCTCGACGTGCCGCAGAGTTCCATCTCGCGCATCGAACGGCGCGCGGACATGTATCTCAGCACGCTTCGGAACTATATCCACGCGATGGGCGGCGCTCTTCAAATTCAGGCGGTCTTCCCTGACGGTGGCGCAGTCGTTATCGACCGTTTTGGCGACTATGAGAATGAGTCCTACGTCGTTTGGGCTGGGGCCGAGGGCAAGGGAACTTACCGCCTGTTTGCACGGCCATTTCAACATCAAGGCGCCGAGCTTTCTACCAAGCCTTTGAGCGCCTCGGCGTTTACCAAGTGTATGAGGGCCCTAGAGATTTCGGAAACCCAAATCTCTGCCATCCGAAAGATTGTGGAAAATGGCGGGGAAACCCAGATCGGCGGTAGTTGCTCAAGTGCCGACCGATTGTTCAGCACTCCAGACCTTGTGGTCGCTGGCTTTGAGGCCACGCGCCGAGGACAGGCCAATGATCGGTAATACTCGTCAGCGGCGCCACAGCCCAGCCGAGTAGGCGTACAATGCCCGGAGAGGAGTCTCTTTCAACAATGGGTGACTTTCCCCCGGAGTGGGGCTTGGTGCGCGATTTGTCCGAAGGCGGGCAAGCACACACGTTCGTGGTCCGCCGCTCGGACGGATCGGATTCCAAAGAGTACGTTCTGAAGCGCCTCAAGAATCCGAAGCGGGAAGAGTACTTCGAACGCGAGATCCAGGCATGCATGACGCTGGATCATCCGAACGTCCTGAAAGTTGTGGATTACGGCCATACACCAAAAGGCAAGCCATTCTTGATAACAGAATACTGTCCGGAAGGCTCCCTGGAGCATCGACCTGCCTTTGCCGACGCCGCTTCCGGACTTCGATTCTTTGAGAACATCGTTGCCGCCGTAGCGCACGCTCAAACGCGGGAGCATCCGATCTACCATCTCGATCTAAAGCCCGAAAACGTCTTCTTGAAAGATAATGTCCCCGTGGTTGGCGACTGGGGCATATGTTTTATCGAAGACGGACAGCTCAGCGTAACTAAAGAGGGCCCGCGTGGTTCCCTCTACTACTGCCCACCCGAACTGAGGGGCCCCAAGGTGGAGGGCGATCCCAAACTGTCAGCCGCTGACGTCTACTCCCTCGGGAAAATTCTCCATTTCATCTTTTCGGGAAAAGTATACGACGGGCACGAAGAAGATTACGCCAACGATCCCAACAGAGGCTTGGCGCGGTTGCTACCATCGAACCCACAAATGGCATTCTGCGACGCGCTGGTTTCTGAGACCGTGCGACGAAACCCAGGGGAGCGGATTGGAAGCGCCATCGAACTCTTACAGCGTGTTCAAAGGGCAGCTGACAGAACTGAGGCCGGAGGCCGCGTGCTAGACCTGAGGATTCCGCAACGCTGTCTGTACTGTGAAGAGGGCCACTACCTCCCGGGGCACGATCAGGTTCACACGGGAGGCCAACCGTTGTACCCCAAGTTCCCTCCAATCGAGGAGCGGCGGAAGCCGGACGACCAAGTCCATTCCGATCGAAGCAGGTACTTGACAATGCGGAATGTCGCGGGAATACTTCTCGGAGTTCACAAAGTCGGAATTCCTTTGCTCCTCGTCTGCGACTATTGCGGCAATATACAGTATTTCCGGTTGGACATCACTCAGGATGGGCGGGGAGAGAATTGGCGACCATAGCACCCGACCCAATCACCATGCCGCCGCTATTTCTCCCTTACTCACTTAGTAACTTGCGGCGCGCATCCCATCCATCGCGCCTTCCCCGCGATATTCTGATCCTGATGCACCACCAACACAGATTCCGCCCATTTCCCGCCCTTCGCCTTAAACTCGCCGCTTTTCCCAGAAAACAACGCCACCGCGCACACAAAAACATCCCTGATGCGCAACTCGCCTTCCGAATGAACAGCTTCCGCATCATTTTCCGCGACGCCGCTCCCCACCAGCCACTAGCCACCAACCACCAGCCACCAGCCACCNNTCCTAAATTCATGAAGCAGCTTGCGCTTGAAGCGCTCGATTCGGCCCAGCGCCCCGGCGTCACCTACGCCGACGTTCGCATTATCGAAAGTCGCGACCGCGAGCTTGGCACAAAGAACGGAAAGCCCGCCCAGGTATCGAGCGATGAATCGGTCGGCATCGGAATCCGCGTCCTCGCCGATGGCTGCTGGGGGTTTGCCGCGACGGACGATCTCACGCGCCCAGGCGTGGAATCGGCAGCAGCGCTCGCCGTCGACATTGCCCGCTCCAGCGCGCTCGCCAAGAAACACGACGTCACGCTCGCACCCGAATCGAAGCACGAAGCCACCTGGGTCTCGCCCTGCCGGATCGATCCTTTCTCGGTGCCTGTCGAAGAACAGCTCTCCCTGTTAACAAGCGTAGATGAAATGTTGCGCCGCGCTACCGGAGTCACGCTGGCGCAAACGTCGATGATCTTCCATCGCAGCCGCCAAATTTTCGTGTCGTCCATTGGCAGCGTTATCGATCAGACCCGCACCACCAGCGGCGCCGGATTTGAAGCTTATAGCTTCAAGGGCGATCAGATCCAGAAGCGCTCTTATCCGAATTCCTTCGGCGGCCAGCATCAGCTGAAGGGCTATGAGCTGATCCATGAACTCGATCTCCCGGCGCACGCACCGCGTATGGCCGAAGAGGCCGTGGCATTGCACTCGGCCGATCGATGCCCGGAAGGCCGCTTCGATTTGATCCTCGATGGCAGCCAGCTCGGCCTGCAAGTTCACGAATCCATCGGCCATCCCATCGAGCTCGACCGCGTGTTGGGTTCGGAAGCTAACTATGCGGGCATGAGTTTTCTCACGCTCGACAAATTGAATCACCTGCGCTACGGTTCCCCTCTGGTGAATGCCGTTTGCGACGCGCGCATCGAACATGGCCCCGGCATGGGAACGTTCGCGTTCGATGACGAAGGCGTGCCCGCGCAATCAGCCGACATTATTCGCAACGGTCAATTCGTTGGATACATGACCTCGCGCGAAACTGCCGGGGCCATCGGCGCGACGCGTTCCAACGGCACCATGCGCGCCACCAGTTGGGCGCGGCTTCCCTTGATTCGAATGACCAACGTCAGCCTGCTGCCCGGCGAGCAAACGCTCGATGAGGTTTTCGCCGGTGTCAGCCACGCCATTTACATGGAGACCAATCGCAGTTGGTCCATCGACGACAAGCGTTATAACTTCCAGTTCGGTTGCGAAATCGCCTGGGAAATCAAGGATGGCAAACGCGTCCGTATGCTTCGGAATCCCACCTACAGCGGCATCACTACCGAGTTTTGGAATTCCTGCGCCGCCATCGCGAATCGCGATCATTGGGTGCTGTGGGGCGTTCCGAATTGCGGCAAGGGACAGCCCGAGCAAACCATCGGTACCGGACATGGCGCAAGCCCGGCGCGCTTCCACAATATTAAAGTGGGAGCCGCGTATGCCGGCTGAAATCATTTCACAGAAAGAATGTAGCGAACTTTTCGGCGCGGTGGAGACAGCGGCCAAGGCGGTCGGAGTTTCAGATGTCGAGGCGCTTTTCGGCGCGCACTTCGGCGCTCTGACGCGCTTTGCGAATAACACCATTCATCAGAACGTGGCCGAGCAGGATCGCTGGCTTTCGGTTCGCGTCGCTCTCGATCATCGAACCGCGCGCGCAACAACGAACCGCTTCGATCCCGATTCGATTCGACGCGCCGTCGAGCAGGCTCTCGCGCTGGCCCGGTCGGCTGCTCCGAATTCGGATTTGCTGCCGCTCAACGAACCTTCGGTCATTTCGGAAACCAAGCGGTTCGACGCCACTACGGCGGCAGCCACTCCGGAACATCGTGGACGTGCAGTTGCCGAAGCCATAAAGATGGTGGAAAGCCTCGGACAAACAGCCGCCGGCATTTACTCGACAGGTCAAAGTGTGGAAGCGATTTTCAATTCGCGCGGCATCGCCGCCTGGCACGCGGAAACCATGGCGCAGTTTTCGATCACTGCGATGGCCGACGACAGTTCCGGTTGGGCCAAAGCTTCGGCCGTGTCGCATGGCTCTATCCATCCGGTTGCGCTCGCTCGCAGGGCGGCGGAAAAGGCGCGGCTTTCACGCGATCCCGAGGAAATCGCGCCCGGCCGTTACACCGTGATCCTGGAGCCAGCCGCCGTGCTCGATCTGGTTGGACAAATGTTCGGCGACTTCAGCGCGACCGCGGTCACCGATAGCCGCAGCTTCCTCACCGATCGGCTGGGGAAAAAACTGTTCGGCGACAATATTCAGATTTGCGACGATGTCGCTCATTCGCTCCAAGCGGGCGTGCCTTTCGATGGCGAAGGTGTGCCGCGCCGCAAACTGACATTGGTGGAAGCAGGCGTTCCACGCGAGCTAGCCTACGCGCGTTCGAGCGCTCACCGCGCGGGCGTCGAGCCCACCGGCCACGGCTTCCCCTTACCCAACGAGGTGGGCGAAGCACCCATGAACATCGTGATCGCCGGCGGTTCCACATCGCTCGATGAAATGATCGCCTCCACCGATCGTGGCGTTCTAGTCACCCGGCTCTGGTACATCCGCGAAGTGGATCCGTACGAAAAGATCATGACTGGCATGACTCGCGATGGCACGTTCCTGATCGAGAACGGCCGCGTTACCCGAGGCCTGCGCAACTTCCGCTTCAATCAGAGCATCATCGAGCTTCTGAACAATGTGGACGCGCTTTCGCCCTCTGTCCGCGCCTCTGGCGAAGAGGCTTTCGACATGGTGGTCCCGGCCATGAAAATCCGCGGCTTCAACTTCACCGAAGTAACCCGATTCTGAGAGGTAAAATAGAGGTGCAGGCATAAATTGCATCACCACGGCCACCATCACGGCATCGCGACCATTCTGAAGTGGTCGTTCTTTGCCACTATTTTGTTTGTTGCCATCGAAGCCGTCGCCGGCTTTCATTCCGGAAGCTTGGCCCTGGTTTCCGATGCCGGCCATAATTTCACCGATGCGCTGGCGCTCGTGCTGGCCACCATCGGCGTGTACATGCAATCGAAGCCGGCAGACAGCATCAAGACGTTCGGCTATCATCGCGCCGGCGTTCTAACGGCCTTCGCCAACGCGCTCACGCTGGTGGTGATCGCTATCTTCATCTTTTACGAAGCCTGGGACCGGTTCTTTCATCCGCGGCACATTGAAGAGTGGACCATGTTTTGGGTCGCGGTGGCCGCGCTGGCGCTCAACGGCGGCATTATGTGGGGCCTGCATCGCGATAAGGATCGCGACATCAACATTCGCGCCGCCTTCGTCCACATGCTGGGCGATGCCGTCAGTTCGGTTGGAATTATGGCCGGGGCGATCGCGATTCACTTTACTGGCCTGGCTGTCATCGACCCGGTGTTGTCGGTGCTGATCGGCGTCCTAATTGTCTGGACTGCGTGGGACATTATTAAAGAGTCGCTCAACGTATTGTTGGAAGGCCTTCCGCGCGGCATGGAGCTGGATGAAGTGACCGGCGCCATGCGTCAGATCGACGGCGTGATCGATGTGCATGATCTGCACATTTGGAGCTTGGGCTCGAGCGCCCACGCTTTGAGCTGCCACGTGCTGATTGAAGACATGCCGCCGTCAGAGAGCAACGCCATTCTGCAGCGCATCAACGATGTTCTCTGCAAGTACGAAATCCACCACACCACGGTCCAGTTCGAACACGCGAAGTGCGCGTTGTCGGATGCTCCTTGCACTATTCTGGTGACTTCGCAGCATCACGAACACCAACACGAGCACTAATCGCGACCCATTCCTCGGCCCGAGCACGCACATCCGGGAACAGGTCGCCGATTACGGCTATGGAGTCGGCTCCTGCTTCGAAAACTTTGGGCGCCAATTCGCGGGTGATGCCGCCGATTGCCACCAACGGCTTCTGAGTGAGCGACCGCAACTTTCGCAGCCCATCGAGGCCGACGACCGGATCGGGATTTTGCTTCGAGCCGGTGGCGAAGATTGGACCGATAGCAAGGTAATCGACGGGTTCGGAATCGCCAGCGCTCAATTGTTGTTCGTTGTGCGTGGAGAATCCGAGGATGCTCGCGGCGGGCAATATGCGGCGCGCGTCGAATGGAGAAAGATCGTCCTGGCCCACATGCAATCCAGCCTTCAGTAACGCTGCTACGTCGGCTCGATCATTGACCACGAAGAGCGCTCCGGCGCTCCTGCACATCTCCGCAATGCGCGTGGCCTCTTCAAAGGCCTGGCGCGAAAAGAAGCTTTTATGACGGAACTGCAAAATACGCACGCCCGCAGAGAGCAACGCCTCAGCCGCCGGTACCGCTGGGAGGCGGTCCGCGTCGAGCACCGGATAAAACGCCGGCAGCTTCATGCAGTTCGGCGGGTGGCCAGCGCCATCGCGCCCCAAAGAACGCTGTCATCACCGAGTTCAGCCGGAACCACGTCGATGCGAGCGCGCGACCACGCGGTGATCTGTCTCCGCAACTCGGCGCGCAGCGGAACAAACAATCCATCGCCCGCCTTGCTGATGCCGCCGCCAATTACGATGCGCGCCGGATTCAAGAGCATAATGGCGGACTTCAGCCCCAATGCCAGATCGACTACGTAGCTTTCGACGAATGCAGGATCGCGCATCAGCTCGCTGGCGGGGCGGCCATGGTCGCGCTCCAGCCATAATCCGGAGCACATCCGCTCCAGGCAACCGTGTGACCCGCACAGGCACTCGGGGCCGGCTGGGCGGATGGTCAGATGGCCGATTTCTCCGGCGTAAGAATCGGCGCCTCGATAGACCGTGTCGCTCGAAACCAATCCGCCGCCAATTCCGGTGGAAACCGTGAGGTAAAACAGCGGCCGATAACCGCGCCCGGCGCCGTACAAGGCTTCGCCTAAAGCTCCGGCGTTCGCGTCGTTATCCATGACGGGAACAAAACCGAGAAGATTTTTCAGATGACCAGGCAGATCGAAGTCGCACCACCCCTCCACGTGTGTGGATAAGATTACGCGCTGCCGTTCAAAATCCACGGGCCCGCCGAAACCGATGCCGCAACCATCGAATTGATAGTGCGCGCTCCATTTCTGGATAGTGGCGTGGAT
This sequence comes from Bryobacterales bacterium, assembly GCA_003132905.1. The sequence continues at coordinate 8,690 of PKZC01000407.1, forward strand.
GCTCGCCAACATCCATTCGCGACCACCTTGGAGATCAGTGGCATGCGATTCGCGTTGCACCAAGCGCCGGCTCTCAAATACGGCCATGCTGAACTTGGTTCCACCGATGTCAATTGCGAGAGTGCTCATTCCCCGGAGGCGGCCTTCACTTCCTCAGGGCTGGCAACTCCTGTGCCCCGCTTACTCACGGTAACAGAGGCCACCAGATTGCCAAAGCGCGCGGCTTCTGTCGCGGACCCAGTGATTGCAAGCGCCATGGCCGCGCCGGCAGAAAAGCTATCACCGGCCCCTGAGATATCGACGGGCTCGCCTACGTGAAACGCGGGAACCAGCGTTTCGGCGCCGTCTTCCACCACCACCGCGCCGCCTGCGCCCTTGGTCACGAACAGGAGCTTCGAATTTCCGTGGCTCCGCAGGCGCTGATAGTCTATTTCACCGAACAACCCGATAGAGGCCGCCGCAGCTTCACTCTCGTTGGGTTTCAGAATCATGTTGCGAAAACGTTCCACGCGGATTCGTGAATCCACCCAGATGATTTTCTTGATGTCGGCCTGCGCAAGTTCCTCAAGTAGCGTCCGCACTGCCGGGGTGACTACTCCACCGCGGCGGGTATCGGCTTGGTCGGCGACAAAAATGATGTCGAAAGAAACTGCGAACTCCCGCAGATATTCTAGTACTTCCTGCTCGACGGCATCGGGCAGAGGACGGGTATTGATGAAATCGACGCGCTGCAAATCTTCCACATGCGTCGCGGCATTGACAAGCTTGGTGTAGGTAAACGTAGGCGCCTTGTCGGAGCGAACTAGCAGATCGGTTGAGATGCCGCGGGCATTCAACGAGCGCGTGAGTTCGTGCGCAGAGCCGTCGTCGCCAAGCACGCCCAAGACGGCAGCTCTGCCGACGCCGAGCGCAGCCAGATTATTGGCGACGTTGCCGCCCCCGCCGGGAGCGACTTCAGTGGACACAACCCCGATTCTCGGGAGGCCTGTTTCGCGCGATGGCTCAGCCGTTGCTGGATCGTAGATGCACCACCGATCCAGGCAGATGTCGCCAACCACGAGCGCCGAGTATCTGGGGAAAGCCTCCAGAATCTCCGCAGTGCTGAGTGACATCAGACTGGGAAAAGTGAGGCAAACAGCTCTTCACCGCAGAGATAATTGGGCACGATATAGTCAGCTCCCACGCCAATGAGGCGCCGGCGTTTCCATTCATCCACGCGGCTGCAGGCAGGCTCCTCGCTCGCCACACCAACGGCCACGCCGCCCACGTTCTTTACTTCCTCGATCTCCACGTAGCCGTCGCCAAAGCCCAGAAACTCGTTCCCTTGAAACTCGGCTGTGGAGAGAATGCGCTGAATCAGGATGGCTTTCGAAAAGCTTTTATAGTCGTCCAGTGCGCCATAGACGCCGCCATCGAAATAAGGAGTCACGCCCAGAAGGCGCGCTTCTTCTTTCATGTAAATTTCGTCGGTGCCACTTGCCAGATACATTTTCAACCCCTTATCCTTTAAACGTTCTAGCAGCGCGCGCGAGCCCGGAACGAGAAACTGCTCCGGATCCGTCTGACCCTTCCGTAAGCCCTCCACGCGCTTTTCGATCTTTTGCCATAAAAGATCCAAATACATCTTCTTGTACACCAGCGGATCGAGCGGTTTGCCACCACGCGCTTCGACGGCGTCGGCAAAGGCAATCATTTGATAAATGGTTTCCTTACCGGTAAGCCGCCAGACAAATTCCTCAATCAAAGCGCGCAATTGCTCTTCCGATTCGCCTGTTTTGAGATCGGCGAGGATCTCCAACATCATCGGAACCATCACGTTCATCCAGCCCGAGCGGATCAGTGACAACGTGCCATCGAAGTCAAAGAGTACAACTCGAGCATGGCGGGCAGAAACGCCCGGTCTAACATTTTCAACCATTAAAGCCTATGTAAATTTAATCCGAAATCACGCTTCTGCAAAATTGCTGCTGTTGCCCCGGGTCCCATGAGCCGCCCATGGATGGAAACATACCATAACGCGGGTAGGCTTTGTCAGGACGCCGACGGGATTCGAGCGTCATCTACGGCTGTAACTTCTCCACGATGGAGGGGAAGCGGAATATGGTGACCGCTACGATGGTTCCAATCGTCCCACTCAAGATGGATGTGTACCACAATGCTTCACGCTTCGACAGGATTGCCAAGGACGCCAGGACGATGGAAAACTCGAGAAATACTTCGCCGACGTGGAATCCGAGCGCCTGCTGGCCGCGCAGATGGCTCTCCTGCTCCAGACCCTGCGCTTCTTTCTGAATGTCTTCGTCGTCCTTCTTATACTTCTCGGAATTCTTTTGGTACTGCGAGCTCTGGTCGCTCAGCTTCATCCCGGCGAACAGGTCGCGCGCGACTTCGGATTGATACCTGCGAATGGATTTGGCCTGGTAATACGACCACTGATCGGAAGCCTTTTGCTGTTCCTTCAGTTCTTCGGCAATCATGATCTGGCCGGCCACGGAGATGACGGCTAAGAACGCGGCCAGGATCGCCATAGTGGCGGCCACCTTTTTGTCGAAGGGTTCCTTGGCGTGTTCGGTATGTTCCTNNTCCTGCAGTTCTTCTTCAACCGACATTTGCCTTTATCATACGACGGCCAAGGGATCATACGACGGCTAAGCGCCGGCATGAGCTCATGTGCCACGGTTAGTTCTGGACTCGTATCATTTCAACTTCGGATATCGCCAGGACGCCGGTATCGAGCATTTCTTCGATTTTCGGGACCAAGCGGTCCAGGTTGTCTTCGGTGTCGACGATCACAATCACGATCGGCTGATCGTGCCGGCCCAGATGAGCACGATGTAATTCCGCGCTTTCTCCGTAGCCTTCCAGTCCGCGAAACACTGTCGCGCCCGCGATCTTCAATTCACGGCATCTGGCAACGATGGCTTCAAATAAAGGCTGGCCCTGGTAACTGTCCAATTCGGACACGTGCACGCGAAGGATCTTACCGGGTTGAGCCCTCATGAACGCACCAGCCTGATCATCTCGACGTCCGAAATCACCAGTAAACCGTCTTCGAGCATCCCTTCGATCACTTCGGCGGCGGCGCGAATCTTCTCGGGCGTGTCGATCACCGACAACATGATCGGCAGGTCGCGCGAAACGTGCAGAAAGCTCTGCTTGTGTTCGTGGCCCTTGGCTCCATAGCCCAGGATGCCGCGATACACGGTGGCCCCGGCGATGTCCATCAGGCGGAGCTTCTTCACGATGGCGTCGTACAGGGCTTCATCCTCGAATTTATCGGCTTCGCCCAGAAATATCCGCAGCATCTTCGCGGGCCCGACCTTGCGCTGGTGTGGAAGCTTGGGGTCGGGTGGCGTGGATGGGCGGGCCAGTTTGATCACGACCGTATCTTGCACTTCAATGAGTCCATCAGTGACCATCTCGTAGAGGGTGGGCAGAAGTTCATCCACGCGCTCGGGGGTTTCGATGAATTCGATACGAATGGGAAGATGCTCGGCCGTGGCTTCCATACGTGGCGTGTGCAAAGCATGATGAGAGCCGAAGCCGGAGAAAGCGCGCGTTGCGGTGGCGCCCGCGACATTCTTATGGAGCAAAAACGTCATCAGAGCGTCGTGCAGCGAGGTCATGCGATGGGGCGCGTCCTCGTTGATGAAAATCGTGACCTTCTTGGCGGGACCTTTGGTTAGCATTCCATTCCCTTTCCTAGCGGCGTGCGGCCAAAACTGCGCCGAGCCAGACCCCAAAATATCCGACGACCACGCTGCCGGTCACGTAGAGCAAACCGATCCAGCGCACTCCGTCGCGCACAGCTTGATAGGTTTCGTATTCAAAACTGGAGAACGTGGTGTATCCGCCCAGCACTCCGACGACGAGGAAAAGACGCCAATTGGGATGGGGCTGCCAGCGCTCGGTGAGCAGCGTCATCAAGACGCCGATCAAGAACGAGCCGGTGATGTTGATGACGAAGGTGCCGAGCGGAAAGCGACCGGCGTATTTTTCCATGATCCAGGTGCCGGCGAGATAGCGAGCCAATCCGCCGAGCCCGGCACCGGTTAAGACGACGAGATACTTGTCCAAGCGCGCTCATCTCCTTCGATCTGTTGGTGGCTTTGTCGAAGGGATGTCGCAACAACCCCACAGCGACGCCACTGTAGGAGTCATTGGTCATCTGGGCCCTTTGCGGACAGGGGGACGGCGTTGAGCGGACTCCACCGCTTACTGCTTCTTCCAATATACGACGCGCTTCGGTGAGAAGCCACTCTTGGCTAGTGTCTGAAATCTGCGTTTCAGATACTACGAGCGCTGCATGCCATCTTTCTTGCTACGCTCAGATTGAGGGTCGCGATGTTGCGTGATTACGCAGGTCGCGTCCTACGTTGGTTTGGCGGGCGTAAGCCGCCTCCACAGGATCCCTATTCCTCTGTCCGGCAGCCGGTGCGGCGAGGTCCACCGTCCTTGACTGCGGGCGTCGCGTTGGAAGAGCCTGGGCCCTCGAGCAGGACAAATCTTTTCGGGTGGATGATTGGAAGATCATCGAGAGCCAATTAAGAACCGGGGACAGCTTCCTTCGGTCGCGATTCCATCGCGTTGCGCGTGAGTTGTGTCAGGGCCCACCTGGCGTGGTCTGAGACCAGAGGATTCTGAAACGCCGCCAAGTGTTCCAGTGGTTCACGGAATT
>PKZC01000407.1:13417-30429 GCA_003132905.1 Bryobacterales bacterium
TCCTGGCAAATATCGCAGCCGAAGATGTGCTGGCCGATGGATTCGCGCATTTCGCGGGGCGCCGCCCCGTGCAGTTCGATGGTGAAGTAGGGGATGCAGCGCCGGGCGTCGATTTCGTAACCCTCAGGAGCGATGGCTTCGGTGGGACAGGCATCGATACAGCGAGTGCATGTTCCGCAACGATCGGGCGGCGGACCGTCGGCCTGAATCTCAAGTGAAGTAAGGATCTCGCCCAGGAAAATCCACGAGCCGATCTCCTGATTAATCAGGCAGGTGTTCTTGCCGATCCAGCCCAGACCCGCTTGGCGCGCATAGGAGCGCTCGAGCAGGGGCGCGGTGTCGACGCAGATTTTGTACTCATGATCTGGCCCGAGCTTTGCGGCCAACTGCTCCAGTCCTCGGCGCATCACATCGTGATAATCGTCACCCCAGGCGTAGCGGGAAATCCAGCCGTGGCCGGCTTCATTTACTTCTGTGGATCGAGGCTGGGGGCCGTTGTAGAGTTTCGCGACGCAGAGGATGGAGCGCGCACCCGGGAAAATCAACTTGGGATCGGTGCGAACTTGCGCGCGGCGATCGGTGAGGTAGCCCATGGCGCCTGCCATTCCGCGATCTACCCAGTCGAGATAGCGGCGGCTGTCATCGGGCAACGGCTGGGCGGATGCAATGCCGGCAAGCTCAAAGCCACAGTCCTGGGCCAGGAGCTTGATTTGAGCCGCCGTCACGATTCCATCATATTAAACGCGCCTTGCGGCGACTTCCGAGTACACTGAAGATTCGCCATGAAGCTGAACAGTTACACCATCACACAAGGCAAGGACCGCGCCCCGGCACGCGCGTTCCTGAAAGCCATTGGCCTCACCGATGAGGACATGAAGAAGCCGATTATTGGGATCGCGAATACTTGGATCGGCACTATGCCGTGCAATTTCAAGCTGCGCGAGCTGGCTGTTGATGTCGCCGAAGGGATACGGCAGGCGGGTGGCACGCCGATGGAATACAACACCATCGCGATCAGCGACGGCATCACCATGGGGACCGAGGGGATGAAGGCGTCGCTGGTGAGCCGCGATCTCATCGCCGATTCCATTGAACTGGTGGCGCGCGGCCATATGTTCGATGGGATTGTGGCGCTGGTGGCTTGCGATAAGACGATTCCTGGCGCGGCCATGGCCTTGTTGCGGTTGAATACCCCGAGTCTGATTCTGTACGGAGGATCGATTCTTCCGGGGCGTCATAATGGGCGCGATCTGACGATTCAGGACGTGTATGAGGCCGTGGGCGCGAATTCAGCGGGCCGGATGTCGGATGAAGAATTTCTGGCCATCGAGAACTCGGCATGTCCGGGCGCTGGCGCGTGCGGCGGACAATTCACCGCGAACACGATGGCGACGGTAATGGAGCTGATCGGACTGTCGCCGTTGGGGACGGCCTCGGTACCGCAAGTGGATGCTCGCAAGCACGGCGTGGCGGAACGTTGCGGCCGGTTGATTTTGGACTTGGTGAAGAACAATCTGCGGCCGCGCGATATTGTGACGCGCAAAGCGATCGACAATGCCATCGCGTCGGTGGCAACAACCGGCGGTTCTACGAATGCCGTATTGCATCTGCTCGCGATAGCGCGAGAAGCCGGCGTGCCTCTGGGCATCGACGACTTCCAAACCATCAGCGAGCGCACGCCTCTGTTGGTCGACCTGAAACCGGCAGGCAAGTTCGTGGCGGTGGACGTCGATAAGGCCGGTGGAATTCCGGTAATCGCGCAGCGCCTGGTACAAGGCGGGTACGCGGATGGATCGGCGATGACGGTGACAGGCCGGACACTGGGCCAGGAAGCCGCCGAAGCGAAGGAAACGCCGGGTCAAGAAGTGATCCATCCGTTGGACAAGCCGATTAAGAAGAGCGGCGGACTGGTGATTCTGCGCGGATCGCTTGCGCCGGATGGATGCGTGATCAAAGTGACGGGAATCGAGCGCAGCGAGCAACGCGGTCCGGCACGCGTGTTTGAAACCGAAGAAGCAGCCATGGCGGCGGCGACTGGTGGAAAGATTCGCGCCGGCGATATTGTGGTGATTCGTTATGAAGGGCCACGAGGCGGACCGGGGATGCGGGAGATGTTGGGCGTCACGAGCGCGATCGTCGGCGCGGGTCTCTCCGAAACCGTCGCGCTTTTGACCGACGGCCGGTTCAGCGGCGCCACTCGCGGATTCTGCGTGGGCCACGTCGCGCCGGAAGCCGCGGTGGGCGGCCCGATTGCAGCGGTACAGGAGGGCGACATCATCCACATCGATATCGCCAATAGGACCATCAATTTGGAAGTACCGGAGAACGTGGTGAAGGAACGGCTTGCTAAATGGAAAAAGCCCGAGCCGCGTTACCGCTCGGGCGTATTCGCCAAGTATGTCGCTTTAGTGGGGTCGGCGTCCGAAGGGGCGCTCACCACGCCGGTCTAGGATCGCTTAGGCAGTTTGCGGCGCAGCGACGTGGGCGTCGAGCATCTTTTGCACATCGGTTTTCCCGACGGCGCCCACCTTCTGCTCCACAACTTTGCCGCCCTTAAACAGCAACAGCGTGGGAATGCCACGCACGTTGTAGCGCATGCTGGTGGCGCCGTTTTCGTCCACGTTCAGCTTGCCGACTTTCACGCGACCGGCATAAGCCTCCGCGATGGCGTCGATGGTCGGCGTCATCATGCGGCAAGGCCCGCACCACTCAGCCCAAAAGTCCACAAGAACGGGGGCATCGGAGTTTAGAACTTCGTTGTCCCAGCCCGCATCCGTAAATGTCAGTGTATTCGCACCAGCCATATCTTTACTTGTCGCTCCCCTCACAATTGATGTAGTTACCGGTTAAAAGGATTCAACTCGCAACCAGCCGCCGGTACAAATCCACATACTCGCCAGCCGAGACCTTCCAGGAGAAGTCCTTTTCCATACCCCGGCGCATCCTGCGAACCCATGAATCCAGGTCTTGATATGCCTTCAAAGCCATGCGCACGGTATCTAATAGTGCATCGCCAGAATAGTCGCGAAACTTGAATCCGGTACCTTCATCAATGGTATCATCCAGGCCGCCCGTGGCGCGTACCACCGGGACCGTACCGTATTTCAGGCTGTAAATCTGGTTCAACCCACACGGTTCATATCGGCTGGGCATAAGGAACATGTCGGCTCCTGCTTCGATGCGGTGCGATAAGCCGGTATCGAAGCCGACGTGGAGGCCCACCTTTCCTGGGTAGGTCCGGGCGAGGGCGCGGAACATGGATTCGTAGGGAAGATCGCCCGATCCCAGGATGACAAGATTCAGGTCTTCCTGGAGCAACCGGGAGGCGGCGTCGGCCAGGATATCGAAACCCTTTTGGGCGGCGAAGCGCGAAATAATCGCGAGCAACGGCCGATCCAGATTGTCCTGCGGCAGCCCGTACTCAGCCAGAAGAGCCTGTTTGCAGGCGCGCTTTCCAGAGAGATCGGATGCCGAATAATCGCGCGCGATCTGCGGATCGTGCTCGGGATTCCACTCGTTATAATCCACGCCATTGACGATGCCGGTTATGGGACCGTGCCGTCGCAGGAATCCATCCAAACCAAAACCATACTCGGGCGTTTGGATCTCGCTGGCATAGCCCTTGCTGACGGTGCTGACGGCGTTGCTAAAAGCAATGCCCGCCTTGAGGAAATTGACGCGGCCGAAAAACTCCAGTTGATCGGGGTTCATCAGTTTGGGATCGAGCGCGATTTGCGGCAGGGCTTCGGGCGGAAAAAGCCCCTGATAACCGAGATTGTGAATGGTGAGCAGGGTTTTCACGCCCATGAATGTGGGGTCGCCCCGAAAATGCTCGCAAAGGTAGACGGGCGCGAGCGCCGCCTGCCAGTCGTGCAAGTGGAGAACGTCCGGCCGAAACAGATGCCGCGCCACGCCGATGGCGGCCATCGAAAGCACGGCAAAGCGCAGGTGGTTATCGGGGAAATCGCCGGCTGCCGTACCGTAGATGCCGTCGCGATCATAGAGCGCGGGGCACTGCACGAAATAGTAGGTGACACTGCGATCGTCTGTGTGCTGGAGCGTAATCTGTTGAATATCTACCGTGTAGCCGGGGCCGAGGGGAATCCTCAGACCGCGGTAGGCTTCACGCGTTGGGCGCGGATAGCGGTTTTCACGGTACGCGGGAAGGACCACGGCCACTTGTTCGCCGCGTTCGGCCAGTGCCAGAGGGAGAGCTCCTAAAACATCAGCCAGGCCGCCTGTTTTTGCGAAGGGCGTGGCTTCGGAAGCCACCATCAGGATATTCATGCTTGCTGGATGGTTCCTGTTGGATTTCTATTTCAGTTTCTATTTTCCTTGTTCACCGCGTCCAGAACGCCGTTGATGAACGCAACCGATTCTTCACCGGAAAACTGGCGCGCCAGTTCGAGCGCTTCATCGATTACGACCGCGGCCGGCGTGTCCTGGCGGCTCATTTCATATATTCCGAGGCGCAGGATGTTGCGATCGACAATGGGCATGCGTTCCAGCTTCCAGTGCGCCGACTTCGCGGTGATGCGATGGTCGATGTCGGACGCCATTTCCGACGCGCCACGGGCCAGCTGTTCCATGAACGGATCGCGGCCGTCGGCGGTAGCAGCTTCCTCTGGCTCGTCGTCCTTTTCTTCCATCGGCTCTTCTTCTTCCATAGGATCTTCGGCCGTCTTGTCGGCGTCCAGCGTGTCGTAAAACGCGCGAATCACCTCGTCGACGGGACGCTTGGTCATGTCCCATTGATAGAGAACTTGCAGAGCGCGCTGGCGTGATCGGTGACGGGCCGCCATCAGCTACTATTTTCGCAGCCGGCGGATGAGATCCGCCATTTCTATGGCAGTGATGGCGGCGTCATATCCCTTGTTGCCGCTTTTTCCGCCTGCCCGATCGATCGCTTGTTCGATAGTGTGGGTGGTGAGCACTCCAAACGCAACGGGAATGCCGGTCTCAAGCTGGACGGCGGCCAGCCCCAGGGCGGCTTGTCCGGCGACATGATCGAAATGTGGAGTGTCGCCGCGAATCACAGCGCCCAGGGCGACGATGGCGTCGTGCTTCTTGAGTTCAGCGATCGTTTGGGCCGCCAGAGGAAGCTCCCAAGCGCCGGGGACCTTCACGATCTCAATGTCGGATTCAGAGGCGCCCGAGCGCTTCAGGGCGTCTAAAGCTCCCGCCAGCAAGCGATCTGTGATGAAACCGTTGAATCTCGCGCAGACAACCGCAATCTTCAAGCCCGCAGCATTGAGAATTCCTTCGGTCACTTTACGTTTGATCCGGGATACATATGGGATACTTGAGGTTCAGGCCTCATTCTACCGCATGGATCCCGCTTTTATCCGGAACTTCAGTATTATCGCGCACATCGATCATGGCAAGTCGACGCTCGCCGACCGCCTGCTCGAAGCCACAGGCGCGCTACAGCAGCGCGAAATGATGGAACAGGTGTTGGACACCATGGACCTGGAGCGCGAGCGCGGCANNCGCCCGGCCACGTCGACTTCACTTACGAAGTCTCGCGCAGTCTGCAAGCTTGTGAAGGCGCGCTGTTGGTGGTAGACGCCTCGCAAGGCGTGGAGGCGCAGACTTTGGCCAACACGTACCTGGCGCTGAATCACAATCTCGAGATCATTCCGGTGATCAACAAAATCGATCTGCCGTCGGCCGAGCCCGAGCGGATCCGAGAGCAGATCGAGCAGTTGATTGGCCTTCCGGCGCAGGACGCGATACTGGTGAGCGCGAAGCAAGGCGTTGGAATCAAAGAGGTGCTGGAAGCCGTGGTGCGCCTGGTACCGGCTCCGAAGGGTTCTCCGGATGCGCCATTGCGGGCGCTGATTTTCGATTCGTGGTTCGACCCTTACCGCGGGGTGATCATTCTGGTTCGTGTGGTGGACGGCACGCTGCGGATGGGGCAGAAGATCAAGCTGTGGGCTACGGAAGCGCTGTGCGAAGTGGAAGGCGTGGGCTATCAATCGCCCAAGCCGGTTCCTTGCGATGAGCTTTCGGCCGGTGAAGTGGGCTTTCTGTTCGCGAACATCAAAACGGTCTCTGACGCCCAGATCGGCGATACGGTAACGAGCGTTGAGAATCCTGCGACCGAGGCTCTGCCGGGGTTCCAGGAAATCAAGCCGATGGTTTTCGCCGGGCTTTATCCGGTGGAATCGCACGAGCACGGCCGGCTGCGGGATGCGCTGGAAAAGCTGCGGCTGAACGATAGCGCCTTCAATTTTGAGCCGGAGAATTCGGTGGCGCTGGGATTTGGTTTTCGCTGCGGATTTCTGGGCCTGCTGCATCTGGAGATCATCCAGGAGCGCCTGGAGCGCGAGTTTCAAATCGACCTGATCACCACGGCGCCGGGCGTGCGCTACAAGGTGACTGCGATGAATGGGGAGCTCATCGAAGTCTACAATCCGAGCCGGTTCCCGGACCCTTCCGTAATCAAGCAGATCGAAGAGCCCATCATCGATGCCACCGTGATCACGCGCGAAGAGTATGTGGGTGAGATTCTCAAGCTGCTGGAAGAGAAACGCGGAACCCAGAAAAAGTTCGAGTACATCGGCTCGGGGCGCGTGCTGTTGATGTACGAGTTGCCGCTCAATGAGATTGTGCTCGACTTTTACGATCGCTTGAAGTCGTCATCGCGGGGCTATGCATCGCTCGATTATCATTTGGCGGGCTATCGCGTGTCGCCGATGGTAAAGCTGGACGTGCTGGTAGCCGGCGAACCGGTGGATGCGCTTTCGATGATCGTGCACAAGGAATTTGCTTACGAGCGCGGCAAACTCCTGATTGAGCGGTTGCGGAAGCTGATTCCGCGCCAGATGTTCGAGGTTGCACTCCAGGCGGCGATCGGCAACAAGGTGATTGCGCGCGAGACGATCAAGGCCTTGGGCAAAAACGTCCTGGCTAAGTGCTACGGCGGCGATATCTCTCGCAAACGCAAGCTGCTCGAGAAACAAAAAGAAGGCAAGCGCCGGATGAAGCGCGTCGGTAGGGTGGAGATCCCGCAAGAGGCCTTCCTGGCAGTCCTTAGGGTGGGGGATACTGAAAGCGACTAGCCAGGGAGCCAGAGATATGGTAGTATGGCTGTATGGCTAGCCGCAAGATGACTTTTTCGCTGCCGGAGGATCTGGCTTCGAGCTTTACCCGACGGGTTCCGGCTCGCGACCGTTCGCGTTATGTCGCCGATGCCCTGGCTGACAAGCTCGCGGAACGTGAGAGGCGGCTCATTCAGGCTTGTGAGATTGCCAATCAAGATCCCCAAGTGAGAGAAATCGAGCTCGAGTTCGACGCTCTTACAGATGACGTGCAGGAACCTTGGAAAGATGCCCAGGCGAGGTGAGATCTGGTGGGCGAACCTGGATCCAACGATTGGGGCTGAGATCAAGAAGACTCGGCCTTGCCTGGTCATTAGCGATAGCGTGGTGAATCAGCACCGCCGAACGGTGGTGATCGTCCCGATCAGTAGTTCGCCGCAACCCGCGCCTCCGCTGATGGTGAGCATCCAATGTTCCGGACAACCGGCAGTGGCTGTCATCGACCAGGTGCGTGCCGTGGCAAAGGAACGACTGGTTCGCCATATCGAAAATCTCTCGGCCGAGCATCTTCAGGCAGTTGAAAATGCACTTCGGGAGATCCTTGAACTGGATTGACCTTTCCGCCGCACGGCCGCTCGCCGCAGACGACCTTCCCTTTCATCACTACACGCTCCGACATCGCCTGACGGCTTGGATCAGCCGGAATTTGTTTGACCGTGTCACCTACACCGTGCGGCATGGCCTGATTCGAGGAATGAAGCGCAAGGGCGGATTGGGCTGGACGCCGGTGTGGCTTTCGCGCGGCGTTGAGACACGGGAACAAAACTTCTGGCGCGGACTAGCGCTCGAAGGCTTGGTGATTTACGATGTCGGCGCGTTTCACGGCATTCTCACGCTGTTCTTCGCGGCGCGCGGCGCGAGAGTGATCGCCTATGAGCCGAACGATGGGAATCACGCCCGGTTGATCGGAAACATAACCTTGAACGGGCTGACGAATGTTCAGGTGCGAAAGCTCGGGGTGGGCGCGGCGCTTGGCTCCGGCACGCTGCACTTTAGTCCCGAGATGGCTGGCGGTGGGAGTCTCCTTCTGAAGAAGGCCGCAACGATGTCGCAGGCGGTCCAAATCACGACACTCGATCACGATATCGCCGCGGCTTCCCTGCCCGCGCCCGACCTAATTAAGATCGATATTGAAGGCTGGGAGCTTGAGGCGCTGGAAGGCATGCGGGCAACGCTGGATGCCCACCACCCGGCGCTGTTTCTTGAAATGCACGGGGATACGATGCGCGAAAAGAAGAGCAAGGCGAGGGCGATTGTCGCATTTCTGCGCAGCGCGGGATACACTGACATCGTGCACGTTGAAACCGGCCTCCGCATTGCGCCGGGCAATGAAACGGGCGCCGCCGAGGGACATCTTTATTGTGTATGCCCTACCAACACCTCATCCGTTCCACTGAAGGCCAGCTTGGAATCGTAACTCTGCATCGTCCCGAGCGACGCAACGCGCTCTCGCTCGAGTTGATGCTGGAACTCATCCGCTGCCTGGATGAATTCGCCGGAGAATCGCAGGTTCGGGCCATCATCCTGGCGGCCGCGGGCAAGGTCTTCAGTGCGGGGCACGACTTAAGCGAGATGGTGGGACGAACGGTGGGCGAATATCGCCGGGTCTTCGACGTTTGCACCGAGCTGATGGTGAAGATCCAATCCATTCCACAGCCGGTGATCGCGCAAGTGCAAGGCGTGGCTACGGCCGCTGGATGCCAACTGGTGGCCACGTGCGACCTGGCCATTGCGAGCGATCAGGCCGCTTTCGCTACTCCCGGCGTGAAGATCGGCCTTTTCTGCACAACGCCGATGGTGGCGCTCTCACGCGCCGTGGGGCGCAAGCGGGCGATGGAGATGTTGCTCACGGGCAATCTGGTGGATGCCGCCACTGCCGCCGAATGGGGACTCATCAATCGCGTGGTACCGGCCGCCGAACTCGAATCGGCGACGCGCGAACTGGCATTGAAGATCGCTGAGGCCAGCAGCTTTACCGTGGCACTCGGCAAGCAGGCCTACTATGCGCAGATCGATCTCGATCAGCCCAAAGCGTACGCGTACGCGAAAGAAGTAATGACGCTGAACTCGCTAGCGCACGATGCGCAGGAGGGCATTTCGGCGTTTCTGGAAAAGCGGATTGCGTGCTGGAGCGGTGAGTGATCGTGCGCTACTTGAGTTTATAAATGACGCAGAAGCGCGTTCGTCCCACTTCGCGGTAGCCCGCAAGCCACTCGCGGAGGTCCGGAAAGTTGGAGATGGCAAGCGCGGGGTTCAACGGCCCCAATCCATCGACGATCCAGGTTGGATCGCTGGCAACTAATTCGCGACGGTTGCGCGCGGCCCATTCGGGCGCGATGGGTAGCGAACTGCTGAGATGCCGGTCGGCCAGTACGCCGGTGAGGGGCTGCGAATCCAGGAAGCGGCTGCCGGCGGGCATTCGGGAATAAGCGAAAATATCAGGGCGATATCCCCACACGAGTAAAGTGCCGGAGCGGCCGATACGATCCGCTGCTGATTTGCTGTCTTCATTGAGCGCCAGATCGCTCCAGTCGCTGGGACGGCCGTGTGCAAGATCGTTTGCAAGCAGGACGTAGCGCGGACCAAAGCGAACCAGCGGGATCAACAATAGGACCAGCAGGATGACGCGATATCGGCCAAGCAGTGTATAGCCACGAGCGGCCAGCAACGCCATCACTGGAAGAAGTTGGAAATAATAGCGCGGAAAAAATCGCCATCCGGCGGCTACCGCGACCAGGGAGAGCAAGAGCCACGCCAGCATTTTCCAGCGCACGCGATTTTCTTTACACAGCACAACGAAGGCTCCCAACACCAAGGCAGCTTGAAAGCCGGCCCAGTTGGCGGTCCGGATAAATCCGGTGGAGAACGCGAAGGTCTGCTCGGAATACAGAGCGCCCCAGCGCCACACTTGATCGACATAAGGCCGGCCAAACCAAATCAGCGCCACAATGTTCGGGATGAGGAAGCCAGCGAGCAGCCATCCGGCTCCGTTCCAGGCGAAAAACATGCATGCCGCCAGGACGAAGAACGCCTTGGCATTCACGAGCAGGGCGACGCCGGCGACGAGGCCGCTGAGGAACGGGCGGCCGCGCCATGCCAGATAAACCGCGGCGATGTGCGGGAGCACCATTAACAGATCGGGCGCCATCGCCATCACTGCGGCCGGGATTCCGAATGTCAGGAAAAAGCCCAATAGCAGAGCCGCTGCCAGGCCTTCGCGAGGGCCCCAGAGATCGCGCGCGAAGCGCCACAACATCCAGCAACAGGCGAACACGAAGGCTGCGCCTGCGATCCGCAAGGTTACTCCGATGCGGGCGTCCCACAGCAAATAAACGAGAGCGGACAAGGGCGGTTTGTCGAACCAGACGTCTCGATACAGCGATTTTCCGTCGAGAAGCTGAATGGCCGCCGCCGTGGGATAGGCCTCTTCCACCCAAACGATTCCGCTGTGGCACAGACGTGCGGCAAGCAAGCCCAGGAACAATAGCGCAAGGATCGATTTGTCGCGGCTCATTGCGCTTGGAAGCACCTATTGAATATAACTGTGGCTGGTGGTTGGCGACTTGTGGCTGGAAGTTAGTTCGACGGATCGGGGCAAAAGGCTCGATCAATTTCTGCGGGAACGCCTGCCGCAGTATAGCCGGGCGCGATTGCAGGGTTGGATTGAGCAGGGGCGCGTGCTGGTAGACGGCTCGGCTGTAAAACGATCTCACTTGCTGAAGGGCGTTGAGCGTGTACACGTGCAGCCGGCCGAATTAGCGCCGCTGCGAGCTACCCCCGAAGACTTGCCTCTGGATGTCTTGTACGAAGACGCCGACGTGATCGCGATCAACAAACTCGCGGGCATGATAGTTCACAGCGGGGCTGGGCAACACTCGGGCACGCTGGTCAACGCCGTGCTGCACCGTTTTGAAAGGGTTTCGAGCGTTGGGGGCGATCTGCGGCCCGGCATTGTGCATCGATTGGACCGCTTCACCAGCGGCGTGATTCTAGTTGCCAGGACCGACGCCGCGCATCGCCACTTGGCTGAGCAATTTGCGTCGCGCGAGGTTGAAAAGATCTATACCGCGCTGGTGCACGGCAGCGTCAAGGGCGATCAGGGCCGCATGACCACGCCGATTGCCCGCGATCCGGTGAGGCGCATCCGCATGACAGCGCGGCTGGCCAGCGGCCGCCAAGCCCTAACGTCTTATCAAGTGCTGAAACGCTTCGAAGGTTTTACTTTGCTCGAAGTGAAAATCGGAACCGGGCGCACGCACCAGATCCGCGTGCATCTCGCCAGCATCCGGCACCCGGTGGTCGGCGATAAACTATACGGCGCTCCGGCCGGCGTGCTGGGACGCTATTTTCTGCACGCGCGGCAGATCACCTTTAACAGCCCAAGCAGCGGCGATCGGATTACGGTGCAAGCGCCATTGCCGCCGGATCTCGAAAACTATCTCGAAACACTTCCCTAACGGGCGTCCGCCCTATTTTCGGTGCAGGCCGGACCGATCCACTTTGCGGCAAACATGTAGTTCATATTCATCGTATGCTCGCCGTTGGCGACTGCCAGTTGCATTGATCCTTTGACATTCTCGGAGTCGACTGCTTCGACCTTTACCGTGCCCGTGGTTTTTGCGCCATTGGTGGTGCAGTCTACGCGGATCTCTTGTTTGCTGCCCGACGAGGTGACCATTGAGCGCGCACAGGAAGCCATGCTCTTGTCCGACATGTTGAACGGCTTGTCGAGATCCTCTTTCTTCAGGCAGCCTTTGCTCACGGTACTCTTAGCGCCGCTTCTCCCGGCCATCATGGCTTCCATCTTTGCGCGCTGTTCGGGAGTAAGCTTAGCGAGCACCTCCGCGGGTATGGGCGGCAAACCGCTGGTCTGTCCATTCAACGTGGTCTGCCACTCGCCAGGTTTTACATCCAATGGCCGGAAATCCGCCGCCCAAAGCGTCGAGCAGGCTAGCATCGTAAGTCCAATTGAAATTTTGCTGGTCATGGGATCCTCATTTCCACCAATCGTCCATTCTCGCCAAGAACTGGAGGCGTGGGAGGGTTCCGCCAGCTACAAACTACGCAAACGGCTTAACGCCTATGTGCAACATGGTACTGGCGTGGTGACGACGCTGCACAGTTTCGATGGAACGGACGGGGAATTCCCCAGAGGCGGCCTCATTCAAGGTAGCGACGGGAATCTTTATGGGACCACCTATCAGGGCGGGACGAACGGTGCCGGCACCATCTTTCGACTCGAGTTGGGACTGCCTCAACCTTCCGCTTACACCTGCACCAACACCACCCCTCCCGTGATCAATTCCATCGATTCGGCCGGCTCCTACGGCGAATTCCCGTACTTCGCATCCGGGTCGTGGTTGGAGATCTTCGGGTCTAATCTGGCCGACCCCAACGATCCTCGACTGAACAACGCCACACATTCCGGCCAGTGGAGTTCGTCAGACTTCAATGGAATGAATGCGCCAACGGTGCTGGATGGCATCAGTGCCAGCATTAACGGAAAACCGGCCTACATCTGGTTCCTCTCGCCTACCCAGATGAACGTGCAAGCACCTGAAGATACGGCGACAGGCGATATCGCCATCACGGTTACCAATTGCAAAGCCAGCAGCGCACCCCACATGTTTTCGCGGCGGGCCCTCGCACCAGGGATGCTGGCGCCGGCGAATGCTCCGGCGGGACTCAATATATGGTGGCCACTTTCGTTTCGGATGGGGCATACGTCTTGAATAGCAGCCTCGGGGCATCTTTCGGCGTAAACAGCCGGCCAGCCAAGCCGGACGATGTGATTATAGCCTACGGAATCGGCTTCGGTGACGTGACTCCATCGATACTGCCAGGGGTGATTGTCCAGCAAAGCAACTCTCTGGTCAATCCCGTCAGCATTTCGTTTGGGAGCACCGAAGCCACGCTCTCCTATCAGGGCCTGGCGGCCTCTTTCGTGGGTCTCTACGAGTTCTACATTACGGTGCCGGCTGGGCTCGCAGATGGCGATTATCAGATAAACCTGACGCAGAATGGGACCAGCGTGCCCCAGACCATGTTCCTGACCGGTGCATAACTAACAGCGGTCTGCTGCCTTATCGCGATGCGTTGGATTAGCGCCTGAAGGGATTTTCGCCCGGATTTCGCATTTATTGGCGTAACCGCTGATTTAGATTATCTCGGAAGTTGGGTTCGCGAGTGGCACCTGTGGTACCAGCTGAACCGTCGGGACCCTGACTTCAGCGGGAAATGTAAGCTAAAAAACATTTTGTCCGAGTGAGGCGGCTGGCGATAGTCGCGGGTGGGGAAACCGAAAATTTATGCTCGTTATCGAAGGAGTTCTTGTATATAATTGTTCAACTCTTAGCCGGGCGTAAAGCATCGAACCTCGCCGCTCGTGGGCTTTTCCGGTGTTCGCGGACTAAGCGCTAAATAGTTAGCGGGATATTGCCCTTATAGTGAATGGAACTGGAGGAATCAATGAAACTGAACCCTCTTACTGCAGTGGCGTTTATGATCTGCTTGGCGGGTATCCTGGCAATCGCTCAAACTGTCCCGCCGGCAAGTCCCGCGGCATCTTCAGCGACCGGAACAGCCAAACCTCCGATCCGAAAAGTGGCTTCTCAAGTGGATCAGGTCATTCAATTGACAAAGGCTGGAATGTCGGAAGGCCTGATCATCAAGTTTCTGCAAAAGAACGCGAAGGCTGTGGCCTTGACAACCAGTGATCTTGTAAGACTGCAACAGGCTGGAGTATCCGAGAGGGTAATGAGCGTAATGATCGATCCAACTGCGAATCCGGAGGCTGCCCCGGCTGCTGCTCCCGCCGAGTTCACCGCTCCGCCAGCTCCGGCTCCGGTACCCGAGCCTCCATCTCCTCCGGCCCCGAGTTCCATCGCAGTTCCTGCAACCCCTATCGCATCCCGTACCGTTCCATCCACGGGGGATTGGAGGTCGGCTATTCAGCAAAGAATCGAGTCCGACTATCCTTTGACGCAGGCGACGGGCGACAAGTCCGACATCGTGAGCGCCGGAGCGGTCATGGTCCTGAAAAAGAATTCTTTGGTGTTGCATGCTGGCGCAATACTCTCAAACGCGAACACCTACAAAAATGGGAAGCTCTCCGCGGGATTTTTTGGCGGGCTCTGCAAGACCTCCACGGAAGCCGGTTGCCGTTCGTTTGTCAAGGGCGAGAAATTTTGGTTGACCAATGTGGATGTAAAAGAGGATAGCCTGGTTCTGCAGTTCCTCAGTGATCCCCTTCCCGATTCTCGTTACTCAGGTACACTCAAGTTCCCGTTCCCGAAGGGCAGTCAGCCTACGGCCGATCAAATGGAAGCGTTAGTGGCCGAAGTGATCGAGGTTGATGCTTCCACTCCGCCGCCAGCGGCCGCATCCGCTCCCCCAGCTCCCCGACAACAACCGCTGTCTCCGATTGCGCCTCCACCTCCTCCGCCCGACCAGGCTGGGGCTCCTCAAACGGTCTCGGTGGGACAGACGAAGGACCAAGTGGTGGCCGCGCTGGGCCAGCCGGTAAGAGTCGCCACGGTGGGAGCCAAGCAGATCCTCTATTTCAATGGTCTCAAGGTCACTCTCGTAAGCGGCAAAGTCACCCAGGTTCAGTAACCGTCCACATATCGAGAGGAGACAAAACTCATGCGTACCGTCCTGCACTCATTTGAGTTTATGAGAATATCTCTGGCGCTGTGCCTCACGTGCCCGGTAGTAATTGCCGGATCTAAGCCGCCAGCTTCATCCGGCAAATCGGCCGCGCCCGGCGCCAGACCAGCGTCCTCTTCTTCCAGGCCAGGCGCGGCCGGCGGGGCCGCCAAAGGCGGCTCGGGCGCCGGGCACGGACCGACAACATCCAACCCGGGGCACGGACCGACAACGTCCAATCCTGGACGCGGTCCGACAACCACCACTGCGGGACGTGGTGCGACGGCAACGGCAGCCAGCCGGACGCAGGGAGGCGGAGCCAATCGGAGCGCGATCTCGCACCCTGCACCCAGGGGGAGCCGAGATGTGCACACAGCCAGTGGCAAGGACGTCAGGATGCGGCCGGGTGGCAAGTTGAGCGACCTTCATGATGGAAGACGGGGGATGGACGTTCATCGCGGCCTAGGCGGAGACCGGCGTGTGGAAGCGAGACGGCCGGATGGTTCACGCCTTGTAGCCGAGCGCGGCCGCCGTGGTTTTATGGAGCGTCCTTACCGTTTTCGGGGACACGACTTCGCCCGCCGTAGTTATTACTTTCATGGCCGCCGCTTCGATCATTTTTATCGGCCCTACTATTATCGCGGAATGGCGATTGATGTTTACGAGCCTGATCTTTTCTATCCGGCGCCATTCTACGGATGGGTCTACAACCCCTGGGCCACGCCCGTGCAATTCTCCTGGGGCTTTGCCGCATCCCCGTGGTACGGGTATTACGGTCCTTATTTCGCACCGCAACCGTATTATCCAAACGCTTCCGCTTGGCTCGCGGATTATATGGTGTCGACTTCGCTGGCCGACGGCTATCAGGCACGAGTTGACGCTGGATTGCCGGTGCAACCCCCGCCTCCCGCCGCGCGAGGTCAAGTTGCTCTAACGGCCGATGTTCAGGCGCAGATTGCCGAAGAAGTCCGTCGTCAGATTGCACTTGAGAACGCCGAGGCGCAGGGTGCTTCGCGCGGCCAGGACCCCGACCCACAGTCGAGTGGGATCGCGAGACTCGTGGGTGATGGCGCAAGCCACGTCTTCGTCATCGGCGACAATATGGATCTGACTAACTCGACGGGCCAGGAATGCTTAGTAACACCCGGTGACGTTCTGCAGCTTCGAACGCCGCCCGCTCCCACAGCTAAGGAGGCAAATCTCGTTGTGCTGGCGAGCAAGGGAGGCCAGGAATGCGCGAAGTCTAGTACCGTCCTGGTTGCTATGAACGATCTTCAGGACCTCCAAAATCACATGCGGCAGACCATCGACCAAGGCCTCGGGGAAGTGCAGAAACAGGAAGGCAAAGGCTTGCCGAAAGCACCACCGTCGACTGCGGCTGCTGCAACGAATGCTCCTTACATCCAGGGTGCTCCCCCCGCGGACACGAATATCGCCACCGAACTTGCCGAGCAGGATAAGGAAGCTGATAACGCGGAGCGAGAGGCTAATCAAGAGGCTCTCGCACCCGGGGAGCCGTCGGGCGTGCCAGCCGGAGCCGCGGCCACAGCTTTAAGTTCCGCTCCTGTCGAGATCTCCAAGGGGCAGACCATCGCTCAGGTCAAAGGGCTGATGGGCGAACCGAAGAAGGTAGTCGACATGGGGACCAAACAGGTCTATGTATACCCCGACATGAAGGTTACGTTTGCGGTCGGCAAAGTGATCGATATTCAATAATCAATTCACTGGGTATTTTGTTCATGCGGCGCCCGTTCACGACGCATTGGATGGCCGTGAGGGGTCTCCGCCCGGATTTCCACCGACTAGTGCAGCCGCTAATTTTCTCACTATGACTTATTTCAATTCCCCCATGGCTCGCAACAAGCCATGCGTGCGGAAGGCAATATACGGTTGTTGCTTGCCACTGACAACAGCACGCTGTACTGGGAGCTCTTCTAGGCGCAGGGTAATGATACCCGTGACGTTCATTGGGAATACTGACGTCCCGCTGTACGTTCGCCTAGAATCTGGATGGGTAGGGCATTGTCCGGTTCACAAGGGCTACACTGAGACTTGCAGGATTCAAACGATTTTTCAGGTTCTCCTATCGGCATCGCGGGCGCCGGGCGGGTGGCGCAGGCGTTGGGCAGGCTGCTGGCTGCGCATGGTGAACCGGTGGCTTGTATCGCGAGCCGCAGTATCGAGCGCGCGCGAAAGGCTGCTGCGTTTATTGGCTACAGCGTCCGGGCGGTGAGCTATTCGGAGCTCGCCCGTGGGACGGGT
>PKZC01000092.1 GCA_003132905.1 Bryobacterales bacterium
TTCTTCAATGAGAAAATGCTCCTTAGTACCCTTCCGTAGCCCTAGCCCCACGTAATTGTCTTAGTACCTATCTTGCGGGTACTCTACCGCCGATCAGGATAGCTGCGAGGGCCTATTGGGTAGTATTTCTGTTTTTGTCTGTGAGTCGCAGCCAATCGTGATTGAGGGACTGCGGAAGGTGTTGGCCGAAACCAACGATCTTCTGTTCGCCGGTACCGTTGCCAGGCCGGCGGATGTGCTGGATGCCATCCAGAATATTCGGCCGAACATTGTCTTGATTGATGGAAGCGCAGGCTTAACTGCCGCGCTACGCTTGCTCGGCCATCTAAAAGCAGCCGGACCAATTCATCCGGTCCTCTGGGTGGTTGACTTGCCGGAAATGGACGCCTTCCGGGCGCTGCAGATGGGCGCGCGCGGCATTGTTAAGAAGACTCTGCCGACAGCCACGCTGCTGGAGTGTCTGCGCGAGGTGGGCGCTGGGCAAATCTGGATGCAGGAATCCGAACAGGTTGCCGATTTCCTGCACCGCAAGGACGCCTCGCGTCTGACGCCTCGGGAGAAAGAGGTGGTGCGTTTGATTTGCCGCGGACTGCGGAACAAACAAATCGCCGAAAATCTGCACATTACTCCGGGGACAGTAAAGGTGCATCTCATGCACATTTTCGAGAAGACGGGATTGAAAGACCGCCTCGCTCTGGCGGTGCATGGCCGGGAAATGGTGGGCGTCGAAGTCCCCGCCAGCGAGGCTGCCGGTAGTTAAGCGCCGGCTATCAATTCACATCCGCAATGCGGCGGCTAATTCCTTGTCGCCGCGTACTCGCCAGATTTTGGAATCGAGCATGTAATGCGTAAACGGGATGCCCCAGATGGCGGCTTTGAGCCACTCAACCGCCGGGAAGTACGCTTGCGGAAGGACGTTCAGCGCGAAGTGCAGCCCCAGCGCCACCAGGATGTAATAACCCAGGTCTCTTGCGAAGTAGGCTGCCAGACCGTACTGTTCCGAGGCTTGGGGCGCTGAATAACGATTCTTGTTGTGGAACCAGAGCAGACGATGATATTGGAAGGAATGAAATAGGCCGAGCGTAATGCCCGCCCGGAGGATTCCTTCCGCTCCAAAACTGGCCGCGTAGAGAAATGCGATCCACTGCAGCGGCACTAAAACCGCGAGCAGCATCAGTTTGGGAACATTCAAGGGAACCCCGGCACGGAATTTCTTCACCTGGTGTCCCACGTAAAGCGCGGCGAAGATCACATAGGCCGCCGTGGCGGACCATCCCAGCCATTGCACCGGCGCCACATTCATCATTCTGGTTTTGATGACGAAGAGCGCCAGTGGCAGAACCGTGGATGACAGCATGAACCAGCGGTCGAGCTTTAAATCGATGGGATCGCGCTCCTTGTTCTTGGCCTTCCACAGCATCATGAAACCCATGTGCTGTTTGGCGATGTGATAATGCTGCCAGCAAACCGCGAAAAGATAGAAAAGCGAGGATTGGCCCGCCCACACCATCAAGGGGCCGATCAACACGAGCGGGACGATAACCCACATAAACCAGCCCAGCCGTTTTCGTTCCCGTCTGTCGAGATAGGTGCGGGTGACCGTGCCCATCACATGCGGCCCATCCACGAACAGGAACCAGGTGAGGTAAATGGGCGTGATGGGGAACCCGGCGGCCATCAAACCCAAAGCCAGGTAGCTGATCGCGGCCGGTCCGATGAACCAGACCAGATCGTCCCGACGCGAGATTATCCAGTTCGTGCCGGCGGGACGAATCCCGACAGGTGGTGAAAGGGCTGGCGTCATCGCACTGCTGCTCATGGTGTCTACCGTAGTTATCGTCCGGAGGAAGGGCGATCTGCATAAGGCGTTGAGCGTAGTTAAATCTGGCAGGACGCTAAAGCTGGTGAAGGTCGAGGACGATCACTGCGCAAGGGCCCCGCGCCCGAAGAGTATCACCTTGGCCACTTCCACTCATACTCCTACTGAGGTTCCGACTCCTACCGAGGTTCCAACCGAGGCCGCTGCTGAGCTGGCCGGCGTCTCACTGGAGGCCGCCAACGCGGCACCTCCCCGCGCTTTTGACGCTACCGCGGGACGCCGCATCGCGCGGATTTTCCTGCCGTCCATTTCCGACTGTTTCTTTATCGCCCTGATGGCCTGGCTGTTCCTGTGGGGCGCCAGCGGATGGATATCGCTATTAGCGGACGGCGACACGGGCTGGCACATCCGCACCGGACAGTATATTTTGGAGCATCACGCGGTTCCTACGCACGACCTGTTCTCGTTCTCGCGGGCAGGCTCGCCCTGGTTCGCCTGGGAGTGGTTAACCGACGCGATTTATGCAGTGCTTTTTCAGATTGCAGGCCTGAAGGCGATCGTGCTGATGGCGGGATTGATCATCGCCCTGTATGCCACCGTGGTTCTGCGCTATACGCTGTGGCGCGGCGCCAACGCCTTGGTAGCCGCGGTCACCACCATGCTCGCCGTAGGCGCTTCGTCGATACACTTCCTGGCGCGTCCGCATTTGTTCACGCTGCTCTTGCTGCCGGTTTGTTTGTGGATGGTGGAGGCGGATCGGCGCGCCAGGACACGTTGGGTTTGGGCGCTCATTCCAGTCACCGCGCTATGGACCAACCTGCATGGAGGTTTCGTCGTTTTCCTGGTATGTCTCGGGCTGCTGGTGCTGGCGTATGCTATCGAAACGGCGCTCGGAACGCCGCGCTGGCCTCAGATCCGCCGCTATAGCGTGCTGCTGCTGGGATGTTCGCTCGCCTCAGTGGTGAATCCATACGGAATCCAGTTGCATATTCACATCTGGGAATACTTGCGCGCCGATTGGATCAAAGACATCGTGCAGGAATTTCAGGCGCCTACGTTCCGCAGCGAAGGCCAGCTCCAATATGAAGTACTGCTGCTGTCCGGTTTGATCGTCATCGGTTTCCTGCTTCGCCGCAGGCTGTTTGTAGAGGCTCTGTGGATCCTGTTTCTGGCCCATTCGTCGTTAACCAGTGTGCGGCATGCGCCGCTCTATGCGGCAGTCGCAGCGCCCTTGATCGCTTGCGAAATCAGCGCTTGGTGGCGTGCCGGAATCGCCGGCCTGAAGAAATCGTCGGCGGGGCGAATTCTTTACCAGATGGGGTCCGACCTGGAGCCCGGCTTTCGGCGAACCAGCATCTGGCCGGTCCTGTTCATCTTAGTTTTGGCAGCCCTGGACGCGCCTGTGAATTGGCCGCGCGACTTCCCGAGCGACCGGTTCCCTACCGCCATCGTCCACCAGCGTGCAGCCTTGATTGCCTCAGGCCGATTGCTGACCCCGGACCAATGGGGGGACTACATCATCTACAGCTTCTATCCGCGCCAGAAGGTCTATGTCGATGGCCGTAGTGATTTCTACGGAGAGAAACTCGGTCAGGAGTACCTACACCTGCTGCAAGGCGCCTACGACTGGAGAGCGATTATGGATCGCAATCGCTTCGATGTGGCTTTGCTGCCTGTCGATTGGCCGCTTTCGTCGATGCTGAAGTTAGATCCATCGTGGCGCGTGGTACAAGACGACACCAAGGCCGTACTGTTCCAGCGGCTAAGATGGCAAACCCCAGCAAATTAGGTAGTTCAACACCATCGCCAAGCGTTGGCCGTACTAAAGAAAACCTAGGGTTCGGGCTAATGAAAACCTCCCAGTTGGCCGAAGTTAAAGGCAGGGAGAGCGACCGGCATGAGAAGCAACCAGCACCCGTCAGGGTCAGCCACGCGCAGTGTCGAAGAGCGGAGCGCTTCGCCCCGCGATTTGACGAAGTTAAGCATGCCGCAAATGCCTGTGGAATGGTTAGACGCCGGAAGCTGGCGGTTGCCGTCGGGTAAAGCGCTGGCTGAATTTGCGCTGCAGGCTGGGTTTCTAGCGCCCCTGTTGTTTCGAGCCGACCGGCTGGTCAATAGCTCATCCGCCCCCAACACCCGCTCGCCGGAAGCGACCGGCACCCTGGCACGGGGCAAACAGTTTGACAAGGGGGACAGCCGGTGACGGCCCAGGCCCTATTAGCTGGCGGCATCGGGATTGCGGCCTGCATCGACGATCTCAGGCGACGCCAGATCTCCAATTGGATTCCAGCTTCGGCTTTGGCCAGCGGTGTGGTTCTACAGACGGTGCAGCATGGATGGCGCGGTACGGGTTCGGCGTTGCTCGGAACCGTCGCTGGCGCGGGCGTGTTCCTGATTTTTTATCTGCTGGGCGGCATGGGCGGAGGAGACGTGAAGTTGATGGCGGGCTTCGGCGCGCTGCTCGGAGCAAAACGGCTATTTGAGGCCGCTTTGTGGACGGCCGGATGTGGCGGCATTATGGCGCTCGTGGTCATTGCCACGGGCCTGGTTCGAGACCTCTGGACGCGCCGGGCATCCTCGGGAAACAAAGTGGCTCCGTCGGCTGACCGGAAAGCGGACAGCATTCCTTACGCTCCGGCCATCGCGGCTGGCGTCTGGTTGAGCCTGGTAGGGGCGACATGAGGAAGCGGCGGGATGGGCATTTGGCGGCATTCCAGTTAACGATCGAAGGCGGGAGAGAGGGATATGGATCGTAGATTTCTGACGGTATTAGGCGTGAGTCTGCTGTTCGCGCTCGTGATATCAAGCGTGTTCTACCAGATGACGGCTCGCGCTGGCGGCACCAAAAAGAGTTCTGAGCCGACCGATTTGAAAGACATTGTCCTGGCGGCCAGGCCACTGGCGGTGGGAACGACGGTGAAACCGGCCGACATCAAGCTGGGTAAGATCTCGTCGAACTCCTTCCCCAAAGGCGCGTTTGCCAAGCCCGAGGAAGTGATCGATCGCCCTCTGATCAGCAACATCCTGATGGACGAGCCGGTGCTGGAGGGACGGCTGGCCGCTCGCGGCAGCGGAATCGGTCTGGCGCCAGTCATTCCGGTGGGAATGCGCGCGGTGACGCTGCGTGTAAACGACGTCACGGGCATCGCCGGATTTGTGCTGCCGGGCATGCGAGTCGACGTATTGGTTACGGGTCATCCTCCCAATTCCGACAGCTCGGTCACCGCCACACCCGTGCAACTGCAGAATCTTCTGGTGCTGTCGGCCGGGACTGTCATGCAGCCGGACGCACGCGGCCAGGCCATGCCGGCTCAGACCGTCACCTTGCTCGGAACGCCGGAACAAGCCGAAACGCTGACTTTAGCCAGCTCCGATGCCCGCATTCAGTTGGTGCTCAGAAATGGCAGCGATCAAACCATCGAAAAGACGCCCGGCCACGACATCGCGGAGCTGTATGGGGAACGCCCGCAGCACAAAAAAAGCACTGATAATCCGGCTCCCGCACGGCCGCGAAGCCGGCCGGTGGTTGTAGCAGCAGCCCCGCCACCGCCACCTCCTCCGCCCGATCAGATCGTAGTGATTCGCGGAACTCAGAAGACCGTGGAAGTGGTTGGCGTCGGCGGGGGGAAGTAAACCATGCAACGAATGAAACAGCTATACATTCTGTCTGGGCTGCTGGCTTTTGGTACAGCAAGCTGGCTCTTGGCTCAAGGCGGCCCCGAAGAGATTCGCTTGACGGTCGGCAAGAGCATCGTCATCGATTACCCATCCGATATTTCACGGATTTCGACCAGCAATCCCGACATCGTGGATGCGTCACCGGTTACCGGCCGCGAAGTTCTGGTCCATGGCAAGTCTTTCGGGACTGTGACTCTGGTGGTCTGGAGCAAGGCTGGCCAGCGCAACTTTTACAACATCACGGTGGAGCAAAATCTGGAGCCGCTGCGCAGGCTGCTCAAGGAGACCTTCCCGGCCGAAGACATCCATGTTCAATCCTCGCGCGATTCGCTTTCCTTGACGGGAAGGGTGGGGAATAAGGATGTTTCCGATCGCGCCACCGCGCTGGCGACGCCGTTCGCAAAAACGGTAGTGAACAATCTTCAGATCGCCGAGGCGCCAGCCGAGAGACAGATTTTGCTGCGTGTCAAATTCGCCGAGTTGGATCGTTCCGCATCCAACCAGTTCGCTGTTAACCTGGTTTCCACCGGCGCGGCGAACACCATCGGCCGAGTCACAACGGGAGGGTTTCCGGCTCCCAGCCCGACCACCCTGGGACCGGGCGGCATCGCCGCCAATTCCTCATTCACCATTTCCAACGCGCTGAACATTTTTGCGTTCCGGCCCGACCTGAACCTGGGCGCGCTGATCCAGGCCCTCGAGCAACGCAACCTCCTGCAGACCTTGGATGAGCCGACCTTGATCACAAGCGACGGTAAAGAAGCCAGCTTCCTGGTAGGCGGCGAATTTCCCATCCCCGTCTTACAGGGCGGCGCGAACTCGGGCGCGGTGACCATTCAGTTTCGAGAATATGGCGTGCGGCTGACCTTTACTCCCAATATCACGGGCACCAATAACATTCGCCTGCATGTGAAACCGGAAGTCTCCGCGCTCGATTACACCAACGCGCTATCGTTCAATGGCTTCACCATCCCCGCTCTTTCATCCCGCAAGATGGAAACCAACATCGAGCTAGGCGAAGGACAGAGTTTCGTAATCGCTGGCCTGATTGATAAGCAGTTAACCGAGACGCTGTCGAAGATTCCGGTATTGTCCAGTCTTCCTATCCTCGGAAACCTCTTTAAGAGCAAGGAATTTGACCGCAACGATACGGAGCTGATCGTGATGGTCACTCCGGAGATCACCCTGCCCCTGCAGCCGGGCGACGCCAAACCCATGCCTCCGATGCCGCGACCGTTCCTGGTGCCGGTCACCCCTGGTTCCGGCAATGCATTCCCAACTAAAGCAAAGGGCAAATAGGAGCGCCCAGAATGAGCGACAGCAGGAGCGTGAGACGATGAGCCGGGGACCAGTTTTGACGGCGCTAGCGATCATACCCGATCGCGAGCTCGCGGCCCAGCTTTCGTCCGCTCTTGAGCGTACCCGTTCCTTCCAGATTCTTTCTGAGTTCAAGTCCTATCCCTCGCTCCAGACGCTGGAGATTCGTGTGCGCCAGACCAAGCCGGATGTGATCCTGCTCGATCTGGCTTCCGATCTGGATCAGGCCTGTGAGTTGATTCGCTGCGTTACCGCGCTCAACCTCCGCGCGCACGTGGTAGGGTTGCATGTTCGCAACGATTCCGATGCGATTCTGCGCTCCTTGCGAAGCGGCGCAAGCGAGTTTCTCTACGCCCCTTTCGACGTTCAAACGCAAAACGATGCTGTGATCCGCCTGCACCGCCTGTTGCAGCCAGGGCCAGTGGAACAAACCGAGCCCGGTTCTATCGTCGCCTTCTCCAGCGCCAAGCCGGGTTCGGGCGCGTCGACGCTGGCCGCGCAAGCCGCGTTTGCGCTGCGCCGCACCACCTCGCAGCGGGTTCTTCTGGCCGACTTCGACCTGATGGGAGGCATGATCGGCTTTTACCTGAAGCTCACCCACACCAAATCCCTGCTCGACGCTTTGCAAATGGCCGATCGACTGCAGGACGGCGGTTGGAACTCCTGTGTCGCGGTAGCAGACGGGGTGGATATTCTGCCGGCGCCTGAAACCCCGTATGCGGGCCCCATCGATGCCGCTCGGTTGCACGCTGTCCTGGAGCATGCGCGTGTGAACTACGAATGGGTGGTAATCGATCTGCCGGTGGTTTTTCAACGGCTGAGCTTGATGACGATTTCCGAATCCGATCGGGCGTACCTGGTGTCGACGCCCGAGTTGCCGAGCCTGCACCTGGCGCGCAAGGCGGTGAATCTTCTCGACCACTTGGGTTTTCCCAAGGAGCGTTTCCAGATTGTAATGAACCGCATCGACAGGCGCGACGAAATCGCGGGATCCGACATCGAGCGGCTGTTTAACTGCGCGATCGACGCGCGGATTCCAAACGACTATTTTTCGCTCCACCGCGCCGTGACGCTGGGCCAGCCGGTGGATGGGCATTCCGAGCTCGGCAAAGCAGTTGAAAATCTGGCCAACCGCCTGTCGGGTGCAGGGCCGGATCGCAAGCGCGCCGCTGTCGCGGACCTGCGGGTGGCCACCTCGCTTGTGTAGTTATGCCGGTTTAGTAAAGGGTTTTGTAGTGAAGGGCTTTGTAGTGAAGATCTATGTTTCCTAATCTCGATACCAAATCGACGCCGCAAGTCAGCTGGGAGCAGCGCCTACTCAAGAACGGCGGCAAATCCAAGGGCGCGCTGAAGCCGGAGTACCAAGAGCTCAAGTTCACGCTGCATCGCAAGCTGGTGGACAAGATCAACCTGGAAGCGCTGGCGACCATCGATAACCAGCGCGTGCGAGCCGAAGTGCGGCAAGCGGTGATTCAGCTGATCGACGCGGAGCCGACCCTGCTCAGCTCGCTCGAAAAGCAGCAGATCAGCGACGAGGTATTGGACGAAGTCTTCGGCCTCGGCCCGCTCGAGCCGCTGCTCAAGGACCCGACCATCAGCGACATCCTGATCAACGGCCACGAATGCGTTTATGTGGAGCGCGGCGGCATACTTGAGCCGTTGTCGGTGCGCTTCAAGGACGAGAATCACCTGCTGCGCATCATCAATAAAATCGTGGCCGCGGTCGGCCGCCGCGTCGACGAATCGCATCCGCTTTGCGACGCGCGCCTGCAGGACGGCTCGCGCTTCAACGTTGCGGTGCGGCCGATCGGCGTCGACGGCCCCTTGGTCTCGATCCGCAAATTTTCCAAGAAGCCGCTCAACCTCAGCCGGCTGGTGGAAGTCGGCGCGCTGCGTCCGCCGATGGCCGAGCTGCTCGGGGCGGCGGTGAAGGCGCGCATCACCACGATCATTTCCGGCGGCACCGGCTCCGGCAAGACCACCATGCTCAATGCGCTGTCCGCCTTCATCTCGGAAAAAGAGCGCCTGATCACCATCGAAGACGCCGCCGAGCTTCAGTTGCAGCAGCCGCATGTCGGCCGCATGGAGACGCGGCCGCCCAATATCGAGGGCAAGGGCGAAATTCGTCAACGCGAATTAGTGAAGAACGCGCTGCGCATGCGGCCCGACCGCATCATCCTCGGCGAGTGCCGCGGCGAGGAAGCCTTCGACATGNNGCCGCGCGACGCCATCTCGCGCCTGGAGCAGATGATCGGCATGGCTGGCCTGCCGATGACGGTGGCCTCGATCCGCAGCCAAATCGCCGGCGCCATCCAGCTCATCGTGCAGCTCGCGCGCCAGTCCGACG
>PKZC01000108.1 GCA_003132905.1 Bryobacterales bacterium
ATACGCCCTGCCGCGCTGGAGGAAGCCGGCCGCGGGGCTTCTGCTTTTTACAACACTCATAACAGTCACTGTCGTTGGGATTGGTTTCTATCACATCTTTCTGGACCGAACCAATCTGCCTGATCTGGAACCGTTCGTCCGATTCGATTTTCCTACGAATCGCAGTGCGCATCGGCTTTGACGACAACCGTTCTCTCGGAGCGGGAGAAACGGGCGGACGGGCCGCGCTTCCCCTGTTCAAAGAAATCGCGCTCAGAGCCTACGCTGAAAAGCTGGTAGGCCCGGCGCCGCACTTTCCGGCTGAAATGGAACAGAGCATCGACGATTATCTCGAAAGCGGCGTTGTCAAAACGATCGCTCAGCGATGAACCGAAGAATTGCTGCGAAGCAATCGCCGTGCCACCACACACCTACACGCCGCTCAGGGATAAAGAAGGCCTGTGTTCGGCTTCGTGCAGCCAGTAGGGAGGCCGGCCGTAGTGGGAATAGAGCCGGTTTTCATACTCTCGAGTGATCGGCGTGAAGTCGACGAACTCCGGGGCGTTTTTGATGGCTTCTCGGGAGAGGCCGGCGTAGACTTTGGAATCCTCCCAGCTCACCCGTTCAATCCAGGCGGGCGAAACCAGCACCTTCTTGCCCGGCCACCAATTCTTGGTTGCCACCTCCATGTAGCGGATCGCCCAGTCTTCATCGTCAACGATAAATCCGGCCACATGGCCGAATTCACCATCGGACGCTTCAATGTGATATCCGGTGACGGCCTTGGTACTGCGCAGATGCGAATCTTTCGATTCTCTCCGGATACTGTCCGTTATTGCATCATTGGGAGCGGTCATGACTCCCCCCGGGTAAGCCGCTGGGCCCCACATGCAGGGCCCAGCCCAGTAATAGGGATACCCGTAATATCCGCTGTATGCGATCTCGTGCTGCCGCGAGACGGGCTTGTCCGTGTCGATGTTGGGGCTATTTTCCACCTGCTTTTTCGTCAGCGCCACATCCACTCGCTTGTCTCGCCAGTCCGTATGGACGACAGAGATTGGCGAGATCAGTACTCGCCGGCCACCGAGCCACGTGGTTTCCACCGTGAGGTAGCGGATGGCCCAGGTCTCATCGTCGAAATAGAGCTGATCTACAGTTCCAAGCTCACCGTCCGTCGCTCGGATCGTAAAACCTTCCAACTGCGTCGTATTCCTTAACATTTTGTTTGCCCTCCTGGGCAGTTGTTGAACTGCATTTTCGCTACAGCCATTCACACCTGGGGCGATCGCTTACGGCCGCCCCTGGTACAGCCAAAGCACATGCGGATTCCCTCCCGCCCTGTCCAGGAACGGAATTAGCGGCTGAGCGTCTCGTCTTCTGAAGAGCCCATCGGCCATCCGATGGGCTTGTCGGTCTACTACTTCGCGCCGACTGCTACTGGCTGAGACGCCTTCTCGTGGGCCAGTTTCGATGCTTCGTGAGCTTTCACAGACTGATCCAGGGCCACTTTCGCATGGTGTTGGCAGGCTTCGTGATTGCCCTTGTCACAATGCTCCGCCGCCGTGCGATGGCTTTTGGCGGTGCTCTCGTGTTCTTGCGCAGCAGCTGTGTGCGCGTCAACTGCATGGGTTTCTTTGTTCATGGAAACGCTCCTTATTTGTGCGATCACTACAGCTTCACTGTACGAGAATCATCGTCAAAATAACGTCAAAAACGAATCGAGCCATAACTTAACTTCCATGCGTAACGGAAGTTATCACCTCAAGTAATCGGATCGAGTGACGGTGAAGGTGTTGATCTTCGTACCGTCAAACTGACAACCGATATGCAGTTCAGAGTTCCTCGGGCCGCCCGTCCATGGTTGCCAGGGGCGCGTCGTTGGAGTGGGGTCAATCGTGTAGGTTGCTATCGAGGTTTGCTTGTCAGCTTGATCCGAGCGCTTTACCTCTACCGAGATACGCCGCGATGAATTATTTTGCAGATAGACATCCGTGTATCTCTGACAATGGCTCCTGGAATCGGTCCGCGAATTAATAAAGACTGCGTCGCGAGCTGCTGTAGGCGCGTTGGCGTAATTTGTGGCGGCCTACGTGGAGCGCGCAGAGCACCCTGCCAGAGTCCCGGCGACCATTACCGCGAGCATGGATAAGCAGAGTTTGAGGACTTTCATATTTCTCCCTTAAATACGACGCCGGGCAACCCCCGTTCCGAACATGAGAAAAGACCAAGCGTCTCGATACGGTGTAGCGCGGCTACTAGCCAAACGCCAAAATGAGCCGCCGCTGTGCTCCTGGAAACATGGCTGGTTAACGAGATCCGGTCATCTGGCCGGATAGCGTCAATGACGTGCTGGGGTCGGCGGCCTCAAGCGTCCAATGGCAGCGGTTCCAGTATGGACCATCCCGTGCAGAGGACGATATTCCGCCCATACGGGCTGAAAGGGATGGACATGAAGACAGCACATAGCACGATAAACGGGTTCCAAGAGGTCCTCGAACGACAAGAGGCCGAACTAGTTCGAGCGTTGCGAAAGCGGGACGGCATGGCAATCGAGAAGAGCGCGGACCAAATGGACGAGATTCAGCTGGCAACGGAACGAGATCTGGCGATTCGAAACGTGGATCGCGAGTCCGGCCTGCTGCGCGACGTGCAAGACGCGTTGGGCCGGATTCACGGCGGCGAGTTTGGAACGTGCATGGAATGCGAATCGGCGATCAGCCCCAAACGCCTTGCGGCCGTGCCATGGGCAGCGCGTTGTATCCAGTGCCAGGAGGCTGCCGATCGGGACCGGCAGGAGGGAACGGAATCTGTCAGCGCAACTTTGCTCAATGCGGCGTGACTAGCGGTTCTGTGCTGACTCGTCGCTCAAGCGGAAAAAAGTGGGTGCAGTTATGAAATCAGAGTCTAGCATTGGAACCATCGCGTTCATCGGCAACTACCTGCCGCGCAAATGCGG
>PKZC01000144.1 GCA_003132905.1 Bryobacterales bacterium
CTTGGAGTCCCGACGGGCAATCCGTCGTGTTCGGATCCTTTAACGGGTTGTACTGGGCTCGATCCGACGGGGCGAGCCAGCCGCAACTACTCTTCTCTACAAGACAGGCCGTTGTACAACCCTGGTCGATGACGCCGGATGGAAAGCGCCTGGCATTTTCCGACGGCAATGGACTCGCCGCGCAGCTTTGGAGCGTGCCCTTGGAGAGTCCCGGCGGCCGGTTGAAAGCGGGCATGCCGGAGCAGTTCCTCAAGAGCGCGTTCAGGGACGCCGAAGCGTTCCTCTCACACGACGGCAAGTGGCTGGCCTACGATTCGAACTCGTCCGGAAGCGATGAGATCTACGTGCGCGCATTTCCGGATAACGGAGGCCTATGGAAGATTTCAAACAACGGCGGACAAACCCCGATCTGGTCTCGCGACGGACATGACCTGCTCTATCAGGCGGGGGACCAGATGATGGCCGTAAGCTACTCCGCGAAAGGCGGCACGTTCGCGTCGGAAAAGCCTCGCGTATGGCTGGCGAAAGTGGGAGGGACGGCCTGGGATCTTTCTCCCGATGGAAAGCGGCTGCTGGTGCTGGCACCAGTGGATTCGCCCGACGCGGCCAAAGCGGAGCATGAAGTGGTGCTGTTCCAAAACTTCTTTGAGTATCTGCGCCAGAAGGTGCCAGCGGGAAAGTGAGTGGATCGTACTTGTCCTTCAGGACCGATAGGGCAATTTCCCCTTTCTGGCACTACGACCGGGGCCCACGATGGCTGATGGTAGCAGTCTGGTTGCACGAGAAGTCGAGGCTATGATGGTGGAGATTCAGGAGCGACTTAAGAATGAGGCTTTCGTTTCCCTTCGCGCTTGCTGTGTTGATTGCAATCTCTTGTGGAATCCCGGCGAGCCTCGGCCAGCAGACGACTCCTCGAAAGCAGGCGACGATCTGGTACAGCGAGCAATTCATTGTTCATTCAAAGACCGTAGGCCGAGACTTTCTAATTCAGATTGCCAAACCGGTCAAGCAGCAGGCCGGCAAAGTGCCTGTCGTTTACGTCCTTGACGGCAATAGTCTTTTCGGAGAAGTTGCAAACATGGTCACGAGCTACGGCTACTATGGCGACAGTGCGCCTGCCTACGTCGTAGGAATTGGCTATCCGGAGGCGGATTTTGGCCAATGGCTAACCCTGCGCAACCACGATCTTCTCCACGTGCGTCTGCCGGCCACGATAGAAGTCGCCAAGGGCTCTGGGGATGGGGCTAAATTCCAGAGGTTTTTGCAGGAAGAACTGCGACCGCTAGTTGCGAGCCGTTATCAAGTCGACGACCGGCAAGCCATTCTGGTCGGACACTCATTCGGCGGCTTATTTACTTCGCATGTCCTCCTGAATGCCCCACGCACATTCAGCGGCTATATCGCTTGCAGTCCCTCCATCTGGGCCGAGCCGCAGCTGCTGGAGAAGGCATCGGCCTTTCGTATGGCAGATGCTCCCAAGGTTTTCATCGGCGTTGGATCGAAAGAAGAGGAGCAGTTTGGTGAGCAGTACAGTATGGTCAAGAACGCTCAGGAACTTGCAGCCAGACTGAAGGATCATGCTTCTAGGGCCGAAGTGAGCTTCACCGATTTCGAAGGCCAGACGCATGGCACCGCCATCCCTGAATGCCTATCGCATGGCCTCCAGTTCATCTTGCCGGCGTCGCAAGCCGCCGTGGGACACTAAATTTCAGCAAGTAACATTTTCGTAGGACACTGTCCGGTTCGGATGAGAATTGAGAATTGGCCAGATTTGGGTTTCTGACCTGATCAATTCTCACTTCCCGATTCTCAAATCTCATCCGCAAGGAGACGCGCAAATGCAACGACTGCTCCCATTACTGATCAGCACGGTACTTCTCGGCGCGCAGGCGCCGCCGGATAGTACCGCCTATTCTGTCGCCTATGTCGATATCCTACCGGCATCCAGAACCGCGGCGATCACTGCTATGAAGCAGTACAGGGATGCAAGCCGAAAAGACGACGGATTCCAGCGGATCGAGTTCTTCGAGCAGGCCGGACGGCCCGCACACTTCTGCATCATTGAAACGTGGGCCAACAGCAGAGACCTTGATACCCATGCCGCATCGGCGAATGCCAAGGACTTCCGAAATAGGATCGACTCGATGAGGCTGAGCGATTACGACCAGCGGCCTTACAAGACTTTGTCGTTGGGCACCGCTCACAATGACAGAAGCAGCCGCAGCATATTCGTAATCACACACGTCGATATCGGCGGCCAGGGCACAAATGCCACGGACCTCCTTCGCAAGCTGGCCGAAGCCAGCCGGAAAGAAGAAGGCAATCTCCGGTTCGATGTCTTACAGCACGCGATGCGTGCGAATCATTTCACGGTTATCGAAGAATGGCAGACCGCGAAAACAATCGAGACGCATGCGGCTGCGACTCACACGAAGGAATACCGGAACAGCCTTGGGCCGATCGCCGGCAGCCCTCTGGACGAACGTTTTTATAAAGTCGTTGAGTAAAACCCATGCAGTACGGCGCCTTGTTTCAGCAGATCGAAATTAGGCAAAGATCAAGAACTAGACGACTCAGTGCCGGCACCGTCACGGACTTAGGGGTGCTGCTCTGAGGGCAAGCCGGGAGCCCTCGATGGCAGGACGGCCGGGCTGCATCTGCGCCGCTTGCCTCTAAACAACTCAGTTGTAAGTTCTGGGGACCACGGTCCTCTGATGCCGATTGGGGAGGAATGATCCATGCACATTCACGCCGGTTGCTAAGGGCTCCGAGTGGATTGTCCAACAAGGACAGAGGCGGAATCGGCACCCCCGGCGGGAAGCTTGTCTACGAGTAGCGCGTGATGCAGGCACAACGCGCGTTGATCGGCTAAACTGAGTGAGCCGCTCACTATGGCGTTCTCCGCAGGCGAAAGGCTCGGCCCGTACGAGATTGTCGCGCCCATCGGCGCGGGCGGCATGGGCGAGGTTTACAAAGCCACCGACACTCGCCTGGGACGCACCGTCGCCATCAAAACGCTGCATGTCGAACACGGCGACCGTTTCGAGCGCGAGTCCCGCTCGATTGCTGCGCTGAATCATCCCAACATTTGTCAACTCTACGACGTGGGCCCGAATTATCTGGTGATGGAGTTCATCGAGGGAACTNNGCCGATGCGCTTTCGGCCGCGCACGCCAAGGGCATCACGCACCGCGATCTGAAGCCCGCCAATATTCTGGTGACGGCCTCCGGAATCAAGCTGCTCGATTTCGGACTCGCGCTTTTAAGCCGCGACGGCGAGGGCCGCCCACGACTGGCCGAAGCTACCGCGACAGTCGGTCTCACCCAGGCGGGCGTGGTCTTAGGCACCGCCGCCTACATGTCTCCCGAGCAGGCCGAAGCCAAGCCTGTCGACGCGCGCTCGGATATTTTCTCCTTCGGATTGGTGTTGTACGAAATGCTGAGCGGGCGGCGCGCGTTCACCGGCGATTCGGCCATCGCCATCATGGCCGCCATCCTGCACAAGGAGCCCGAACCGTTGGATGCCACGCCGGCGCTCAAAACCATCCTCACGCGATGCCTGCGAAAATCGCCCGTCGATCGTTTTCAGTCCATGACGCAGGTGAAAGAGGCGCTGCTAGCCGCCAGCGGCGTGAGTTCGCCGGCCAGCGAGGTTTCCGGCACTCCCCAGCCGCCGCCCATCCCTTCCATTGCCGTTTTGCCGTTCGCCAACATGAGCCGCGACGCCGATGACGAATACTTTTCCGACGGTCTGGCAGAAGAGATCATCAATGCGTTGACACAACTCCCTGGGCTCAAAGTCATCGCCCGCACATCGGCGTTCGCCTTTAAAGGAAGGAACGAGGATATTCGTGGGATCGCAGAAGCGCTTGGGGTGACGAATGTTCTGGAGGGCAGTGTTCGCCGGGCCGCGAATCGCCTGCGCGTGACCGCGCAATTGATCCATGCCGCCGACGGCACGCATCTTTGGTCCCAGCGCTACGATCGCGAGATGACAGACATATTTGCACTCCAGGANNCGAGCGCACGAGCCGAATCTGGCCGCCTACGAGGCGTTTCTGAAGGGTTTGCATCAAGAACAAAAGTATTTGCCTGACGCATTCGAGCGCGCTGAGGATTGCTTCAAGCGGGCGATCGCACTGGATCCGCATTGGGCCACTCCGCACGCTTACCTCGGTATTCAAGAGTTTCGATTTGGGTTTTTCGGCTTGCGCCCCATGAGCGAGATGGCTCCGCTTGCTCGGGCCGAAGCCCGGAAGGCGCTGGAACTTCTCCCGTCCGAGCCGGTGGCGCTCGCTTTGCTAGGCGCCATCGCGGCGGTGCATGACTACGATTGGAGAGAAGCCGAACAGCAGTTCGGGCTGGCCATGAAATCCGAATCTCTCCCACCGGCGGTTCGCGACGCCTATGCTTTGTACTTTCTTTCGTCATTGGGACGCTACGAGGAAGCGATCCAGGAACGCGCGAAGGCCATCGCACAAGACCCGTTGAATCCTTTGTGGCACTGGCGTCAGGCGCTGGCGCTGCTTTTCGCGGACAGGTACGAACTGGCCATTGCCGAGGCGCGGAAGGCGTTGGAGTTCAACGATCAGAGTGTTCTGGCGTACTACGTGATCGCTCAGAGCTACTTTCTTCAGGGAAAGCTGGCTGAGGCGCGGGAGGCGGCGGAAGAGGGTTTCCATGCGGGTCCGTGGGAACCCTCGGTGGCAGGACTCCTTGCCGTCCTCCTGGTGGAAATTGGTGAAAAAGAGCGCGCGGAGAAATTGATTTCAACTGTTCGCGAAACGGCTCCCTTCGTCATGGTCATCTATCACCTGATGCGCTCGGAGATCGATGCTGCGAT
>PKZC01000443.1 GCA_003132905.1 Bryobacterales bacterium
CCTCGTGATACCGCGCTCCCCACTCGCCGGTGAGATCGTATTGAGCGAAGAGAGGAGCGGCTGAGACAACGATCGCGATTGCGAACCGCGCGGCGCTCATGGTTTCGGCGCTGCCCCGG
Source organism: Bryobacterales bacterium (assembly GCA_003132905.1). The sequence goes on from PKZC01000443.1 coordinate 120, forward strand.
CTGCTTTTCTCTCTTCGGCGCGCGCACCCGAAAGCATGTCCATCATGGCGTAATTCCCCTCGTGGCAAGCGTACTCGAATAACCGGCCGGTGCGTTTGGCCATGGAAATTTCCACTGTCCAGGGTTTGGTGTAGACCGTGGGATCGTCGATGGTGGCTTGGTAAATAATCGTGTTCGNNTCCACAACCAGCGTGTCCCCTTCCCAGCGGCCCCGTGAGTCGCCGGTCCATTGACGGATCTGGGACGGTAGATGCGGCCTGCGGTCCAGCGGAATGATCCGGGTCTCGTGATTCATCTCCACGGCGATGGCCACCATCCCGCGACTTTGCACAATCTCGTAGTTGTTATTGTAAGGCTCGGGTAGCATCGGCGGGCCAGCNNAAACAAGATGCAGCGCTCGGTTAACAGCCTGTCTTCCGGACCGTCGGAGGGATGCTTTGCCTGCTCGGCGCGAAACGCGTCAAACCTTTTCTGCGCTTCGGGCGTGAAGGGCGGAACTCGTCCATCCGGCGGATCCATGACCAGCGAAGTCCGCATGGTCTTGGCTACGCGCGTTCCACGATCGGTCCAGAAATTGTTATAGGCGCGGCGTGCCAGGTCCGATGCGCCGCGTTCCCCTTCGATGAGATCGGTGTTTCCTTGTTGGATGCGCTGCTTCTCGAATGCAGCAGCTTCTTCGGGCGTGAAAAATTGCTTCGATCCCAGTTGGGCGGGCCGCTGGAATGGCGTGACGGTCGCGTTGGTCCAGGTGCCCTGCAGATCGGGCTGGCCGTCTGGGGTTCGTGGCACAGGCGTCTGGCCCACAACGCTTGCGCTCGCGAGCAATCCTAGCAGGGCGCAGTGCAGTAATGTCCGGCCCTTGACGTGCGGTGACGTGATGCGCGGTGACGTGTTGCGTGGTGACGGCACGTGGTCCTCCAACGGGTGAGTTTAGGTATAAACCAACCTCGAATGGAAGTCAAGCGGCTCTACATGAGTGATGAGCGGTTCGGAGCGTCGCGAGCGTTAGGGCTGCTGCTGCGGAGAACGCCATGCGGCGCCGTTGGTCTCGGTAACGGGCCGGCGCGGAGCTTTCTTCTTCTGAGCCGCCAAAACTCTCGCGGCCAGTGAATTACTGGCGTGAAGACGCATCGCCTCTTCAGTGAAGGTCAGAGCATTAAGCTCCTCGCCTTCCTCCCGATGCTCCAGGATGGCGCGGCACATGAGAGGCAGCTCTTGCAGGCGAATTCCATACGTCCGGCTCAAAGCCAGGTCCGCCCGGACCGTAAAGGGAGTTCGCACTCGATCCGCGGCGATTCCTTCAAAAGCGAAGACGCGGAATTCCCTGTCTTGCGTGAATCCTGTGAGAATAAACTGCATCATTAGGCTCCTTGAGTCTCCTCAGACGGCGTACGGCACTCGCGCGGGCGACACCTTCTTCGCCCGATCGGAAACCAATCGCAAACGTTCTACCAGTTTCTTTCCCAGGTTTAGATCCGCGGGATTCACTTTATAGCCGGGGATCTTAGGGTCAATGAATTCTCTGCGGAACAGTTGATCGGCTGCCAGGGTGGTAAGCAGTCCCAATTCCTGTTCCGTGAATTTGACCGAAATCATTGCCATGCGATTAGCTTCTCCTTCGTTCCGCGCCGCTCATTTCCAATAGCTGTTCCCATGAATGAGCAGCCGTCCATGACCTCGCTGCAACTCCAAGCGCCGGGACAGCCTCCAAAATTGAAGCGGACCACTCGGATTCTTCATTGGCCAGCGAATCATGGGCGCTTTCGAATCCGCTGCGATTGGCCGGTGACAGTCGCATACAGCCGTTTCCGAACCAGGCTGGCCGTCACTTCTGTGATCTGTAAGCTGTTGCATCTTTGAAATTTCACACTCGTCGTAATCCGTTGCATCGCCGGTCGTCGCGCTGGCCTAAGAGAGAAGAATCAGACCGGCTGACTTAGTTTCAGACGGTTTGCGAGTGGGCGAAATCGCTCAGACATTCACTATTATCGGTTAATTTAGCATTAGAGTCAAGCAGCAGTGCTGTCGGAATCTCAGTCTAGTTTACTTAATTCAGTTAACCCGCCATGAACGTGGGCTTCACCGTCGGCACCGGGAGCTACGCCCTCGTTTCTATTGCCGTAGGTTTGCACGATCTTGGACAAATCGGCGGAACGGATTGGCTTAGAGAGATAGGCATCCATTCCCGCTTCCAGGCACCTGTCCTGGTCACCCTTCATGGCATGCGCCGTCAAGGCAATGATAGGGATATGCGCCTTGGTAATCTTCTCGATTTCGCGAATCGTTCGTGCGGCTTCCAACCCGTCCATTTCAGGCATCTGAACATCCATGAGAACCAGGTCGAAATTAGCTGTCGCGAGGGCCTCCAAGGCTTCCCGTCCATTCCCCCCTAGGACAACCTCGTGTCCTTCCTTCTCCAGAATGCGCTGGGCCAGGCGCTGGTTCACGAAGTTATCCTCTGCCAAAAGAATCCGCAATCGGAATCCCTGCAGCGCTGCGCGGAAGGAATCGGGAATGAATGGCGCGGCGCTATCTTGGAGCGCGTTCTGTTGCCCCAGCGTCTTTTTTATAACATCCCGAAGTTCTTCCCTGCGGACCGGCTTCAGCAAGTAGTTCGAGACGCCGAGCTTGCGTGCGCGCTCCAAGTCGCCAGGGCGTTCCCCGGAAGTAAGCATGAGAATGGTTGCACCCGCGCGGTAAGGCGACTGCTGGATCTTTGCGGCGAGTTGAAACCCGTCCATCTCGGGCATATGGACGTCGGTAATGATGAGTGCGAACGGATTTGCCGTCTCAAACGCTCGCCGGATCAAAGCGATCGCTTCCGAACCACTTGCTGCCGACACTGGCTTCATGCCCCACCGCCACAGGACATCACTGAGGATACGGCGATTGGTGACATTGTCATCCACCACCAACACGGATAGCCCGTCAAACGAGGGTTGGTCTTCGAGCGGTATGGACGCTGGTGCGGCGCCGAAGCGGGCCGTGAAATGGAATGAGCTTCCCACGCCCGGTGTACTGTCCACCCACATTCTGCCTTGCATGGCTTCCACCAATCGCGCCGAGATGCTCAATCCCAGCCCTGTTCCCCCGTACTTTCGTGTCATAGACCCATCGGCCTGAGAAAACGCACCGAAGATGAGCCTCTGCTTTTCAGGGGCAATTCCGATGCCTGTATCGCGAATGATGAAGTGCAGGCGCATATCATTTGGCGAGCTCTCTTGCAGTGCGTCACTTGGTTCCAGGCCGTCAAGTGGTTCTAGAGCGTCAAGTGGCTCTAGAGCAACGATGAGAGCCACTTCTCCGGCCTGGGTGAATTTGATGGCATTACCCAGCAGATTCACGATCACCTGGCGGATCCGGACCTGATCGCCCACCAGGTAGTCGGGCACATCCGATTTCCACTCGCACAACAATTCCAGACCTTTCTCATGCGCGGCCACCGCCAAGGTGCGTACCGCCTCGTCGATAACGACCCGGACATTGAACCGAACCAGATCCAGTTCCAGCCGGCCCGCTTCGATTTTCGAAAAGTCCAAAATGTCGTTGATGATGGTGAGCAGCGAGTCCGCCGAGCTCCTGACGGTATTTAAGTACTCCCTCTGTTCTGGCGTGAGTCTTGAGTCCAGCACCAGTTCGGTCATGCCGATCACCCCATTCATCGGAGTTCGGATCTCGTGACTCATATTGGCCAGGAATTCACTTTTGGCGCGGTTGCCGGCCTCGGCTTTTTCCTTGGCCGCCGACAATGCCGAGTTGGCGGAAACCAGTTCCGCCGTACGGGCCGTAACTTCCTGCTCCAAGCGGTCCCGATGGTCCAACAATTCCCGGTCTCTTTCCTGAATCTCGGCCAGCATCGCATTGAACGAATCGGTAAGTTGACCCAGGTCGTCATCCGCCGTCTTTACGGCCCGAACGCCAAAATCTTTCTGAAGGGAAACGGCTTGGGCCGTGCGCGCCAGCCGAGCGATGGGTTCAGAGATGGCGGTCTGCAACCGGGCGGAAACGATGAATGCCAGCACCAGCGCCACCACCAGGATGACGATTACCAGCAGCGTGAACTCCCGAAGTTTGGAATTGACGTCGCCCAAATCCGACTCCAGATAGATGCCGCCGATCACCTGGCGCTCCAGCAGGATTCCCTGAAATATCCGGAGCCGGTTATTGTCGAACCACCAGCGATCTGCCTTCAGCTCGAAGCTCGGCGGAATGGCGGCGTCCGGATCGCGCCGGTAGCTGGCCAAGATATGGCCATCGGCGGCGTATAGGGCCGCCGTGGCGATGGAACGCTTCGCTCTCAATCCGGAAAGCAGCTCTTGCGCGGTCTTGCGGTCGCCAAAACTGAGCGCTGCGGTACTGTTGTCGCCGGTAATCTCAGCCAATACCGTCAGGTCCCGCCGTAAGGAATCGCGCTGCATGTAGTGATGCGACATCAGGATCGCCGCGCAGGCGATAGTTAATGCGGCGCCCACGGTGAGCATCACTATCAGCCGCAGCTTGTGACGAATTGGCAGATCTCGATAACGGGCTGGCCAGTTCATCGGATTTTCTCGGTCTTTACGATTTGCGCCAAGCTGAGGAGTTTGGAACTGATTTGGAGTTGCGCATGCTCAGCGGCGCTCACGTTGATCTCGAAACGAACATGGCCGCCATCGAGTTTGAAGTTAATCACGCCTCCGGCCGAGGCGAAACCCTGGGCTTCACCCACCGTCAGGATTCTCGCCGGATTTGCGTTTCCATAGAGTGAGTGGAAATGCTTGCCCTCCGACGAGCTGATAAAGAGAATCTGGCAGGAACTGGCCTCCTCCAAGCCGGTTACTTTCCGAAAGGCAAACGCTCGGCCTTCAATCGACTTTCCGCGCATGACGTCCTCTAATGCGCTTCCAAACGGATTGTGCCCCAGCACGCAAACCGCGATCGGATCCTGCGGCGTCTTAAACGCCTGGGCGGGCCATTCCACGAATTTGGCGAAGTTATACAGGAACGCTGCCTTCACCTGGTATTCTTCGACCTCTTGCGCAGGCGCGCGGGCTGCGAGCAACATCGCAATGATGGCTGTCGTGAATATCCGAAGTGTCATCAGAAGCGCCACGTCACCTTTCCGAACACGCTTCGCTCCACCAGCGTATGGTTCAGTGGATAAAATGTGTCTGAAAACTCAGCATGGCGGGGCGTCAAAAGATTCTGTCCCACAACACTGAACTCAACAAATTCGCCCAGCCGCCAACCGATTCGGCTGTCCAATCGCACGTACGCCGGAATATTTCCCGTGGCCAATTTGCTGACATATGCCACTGTGTTGTCCCATTCCAGATGCCGCGGCAGGTCGAGCCGCGATCTCACCTGAAATTGGTGATTGGGGGACACGCCTGGCGGCGGATTGAGTGTGGATGAATCTCCATCTACGTGCAGATGAAAGTAGGAATAGCCTGGCATGACGCGCCAACGGCTGGTCACATTCCAATTGCCGGAGAATTCCGCGCCATAAGTCCGGGCTTCCGCGCCGTTCACAAAGGTAGACGGCAGAATCAGATACGGAACGCCTTGCTGAGTGATCAGGTACGGCGGCAGCGCTGCTATGGATTCCAGGTTCCGATAGAGACTGACAAAACCAGTCACATCCAACGAGAGCCGCTTGCTGGCCTGCGCGCGATACCCGGTCTCGAAATCACGGAGCTCTTCGGCTTTGATATTTGGGTTGCCGAGTGCTTGTAGTATCGCGACAGTGGCGCCGAGCGGCACAGCCGCTACGTCGTTTTGAATGCCGACATCCACGGAACTGGGCTCACGGATGGCGCGCGAAGCCGAAAACCACACTGTTTGCTTCTCCCTTGGTGTCCAGACCAACTGCGCGCTCGGTTCGAATTCCAATCCGGTAAACGAGTTGTGCTCCACTTTGGAACCGATGGTAAATGACAGTGAATTCGTGACCCTCAGCTCGTCTTCGAGGAAGGCGCTGAAGAGATGATCCATACGGTGCTGGGGAACCAGCGTAAAGTCATATCCACTCCCATAATCGCTATCGATCACGCGCGCTCCCAAGCCCCATACAATGTCGTTTCGCGACCATAGCGAGAGATGATCTTGAAAGTCGGCATCCACAGTGTTCTGCGCGTCAAGGAATCCAAGATCGAGATGCCGCGAGTAATCGTCGTAGACTTCGAGCGACATCTCGGATCCATTCGCAAGCGTCCGATTCCAGCGTCCCAGAACATTAGCCGCCGTCGCCCGAAGCGGATCGTTGAACGTCTTCTCGAGTGGAAGAGCGTTGTCGAAAAGCGTTGTGATTGTCTGGCTCTCGTCGGTTTTGAGAAAATCTCCCTGCACCGTTAGAGTGTCGCGCGGAGTGAGATTCCAGTCCGACCGGAAACCGGCATGACCGGCCATCCATCCATCCGCCGCCTGTTGGCCGCTCGGGAATACTGAATTGCCTACATCGAAGTAGCGACCGAAGACCCGGTAATCGCCGTTCTGGCCGATTTGGCCCCCATATTGAACCAAACCATCGGCGCGATCTTCCGATCCCGTGCCGGCCGCAAGAAGACCACCCTGGGTGGACTGCGCGTTCTTCGTGATGATATTGATCACACCGTTCACTGCGTTTGCGCCCCACACCGTGCCCCCAGGACCGCGGATTACTTCGATGCGCTCGATATCCTCCAGCGGCACATCCACCATGTCCCAGAAGACGCCCGAAAAGGACGGGCTATAAACCGAGCGGCCATCAATCAGAACCAGAACCTTGTTGGCGTGCTGATCGCTGAATCCCCGAATACTGATGGCCCATCGATTGGCATCGACACGCGCCACATCCACGCCAGGCGCCAGGCGCAGCAGGTCGGGAATATTGGTCGCGCCCGAGCGCCGGATATCTTCCTGCGTGATTACAAAGATCGCCGCTCCGGTCTTCGACAGCTTCTGCTCTTTCTTCGAAACGGAGGTCACCTCTAGGTTCATCAGATCTTCCAGGCTGGCTTGGGATAAGTCGGGCGACGGAGATTGGCCGAGCAAGCCGTCGCAGAAAATGAGGACGACGGCGGTTGCAAGCATATACCGGCGAGAAATTAGAATCGCCATATGATCCTCCCAAAAATGCTCCGCTCGATCTCCGCTGGATTCACCGGATAAATCGAGTGAAACTCCAGATGCTGGGGCGTCAAGAGATTTTGCCCCACCAGGCTCACCTCGATCGATTCGCCGGCGTGCCAGCCCAGTCGGGTGTCCAGCCGCGTATAGCCGGGCGTGAAGCCCGCTCCTGCGTTCGGCAAGTCACCCACATAGCCCACCGAACTGTCCCACTCCAAGCGGCGGGTCACATCGAAAAGCGATCGAATCTGAAACTGGTTCCTAGGAGAAGACGCCGCGATGATCGCCAAGGTCGTATCGCGGCTTCCGGCCGCCAGAGTGGTCGTCGTGTAGAGCAGACTGTAGCCCGGGCTGATTCGCCATCGGGCGTTCACTTTCCAGTTCCCGAAAACTTCGCCCCCGTAACTCAGGCCTGAGCCCAGGTGCTCCACGCTGATCGGAATCACAACGTAAAATGGCGCCGTAGCCGGATCGAGATAAGGAGTGCCCGGCTCCTGCGTACGAAGACTGGAGTAGAAGCTCAGGAAGGCGGTAACATCGAACGAAAAACGGTCGCTCACTTGCGCCCGGTATCCGCTCTCGATGTTGCGAAGCTCCTCCGCTTCCAGATCGGAGCTGGCCACCACTTTCAAGAGCGCGGGCACGCCACTGGGAAGCGTCACGGTCCCGTAGTCGATGTTCAGCGCGCCATCCAAACGTGCCGGCTGGCGGATCGCGCGAGCTCCCGATAACCATAAAGTTTGCCGGGTGGTGGCGCTCCACACCAGCTGCGCGCTTGGCTCATATTCAAACCCGGTATAGCTGTTGTGCTCCAGTTTCGAACCAACGGTGAACGAGAGACTTTTGGACAGTGCGATCTCATCCTGAAAGAAGACATTCGCCAAATGGTCGATGGGATAAAGAGGTAGCAGGGTAACGGCGTATCCGGGCGTCGAGACGTCTTTCGTTAGCCGGAAGCCGCCGCCCCACACGATGTCGTGGCGGGCTCCCAGTCTCAAATGATGCTGGACATCCAGATCCGCCGTATCCAGAACGTCGTGTATGCCCCACAGCATCCGTTCGTCGCGGTTGTAATAGGACTGCACCGAGACTTCCGAACTATTTGAAAATGTGTGCGTCCAGCGACCCAGTACATTCGCGCTCGTCACCCCACTAGGGCAGTCCAGGGTTCTTTCTCCCAGCCGCAGAGCGTTCGAGAAAAGCGTAGTGAGAGTTTCCGAGCCGGCGGTCTGCAACACATCGCCTTGCACCGTGAGAACATCGTGAGGCGAGAGCGTCCAGTCCGTCCGGAATCCCCCGTGCCAAAGATGCCAGCCGTCACCGGCGTCCTTGCCATTCGGAAACTCATTCTCGCCGATGTTGGAATACTTTCCGAAGATCCGATATGCGCCATCGGCCCCGGCGTCGCCGCCATATTGCGCCACACCGCTGCCAGTTTCCTGAGATCCTCCCCCCGCCGTGACCAAGCCGCCCAACGTGGCCTTTGCATTCTTTGTCGTGATGCTAATTACTCCGTTAACAGCGTTGGCACCCCATACCGTTCCACCCGGCCCTCGAATCACCTCGATTCGCTCAATATCTTCCAGCGGAATGTCTTGTTCATCCCACTCCACTCCTCCGAAATCCGGGGAGTACACACTTCGACCGTCGATCAGGACCAAGACCTTATTCCCATAGCGATCGTTGAATCCCCGAATGCTGATGGCCCAGTTGGATGCATCGATCTGAGCTACGTCCACGCCCGGAACCATGCGCAAAAGATCCGGGATGTTGGTAGCCCCAGAGCGCCGAATGTCTTCTTGTGTAATAACGAAGATCGCCGCGCCGGTCTTCGATAGATTCTGCTCTTTCTTCGAAACAGACGTGACCTTGATATTCATCAGATCTTCAAGACTGGCCTGCGACAAGTCGGGATCTGACGATTGCTGGGCGCAACCCGGCAGACCCGCCAGGGCGGTAATCAGGAGCAAACTTCCGCGAAACTGGGTCTTACCAATGCCCATCTGGTGGGCTTATCGGCTGGGACAGGACTAGTTTTGGGCTTAGTTTGTAGGTGATACGAGGGTTGGACTTATCGCGTCCGGGTTTTCGTCAAAGCCGCTTCTGTGGTCCATAAACCACGTGCCGCAATTTCCTTCTTCAGCAGCCCCGCGATCTCGGGGAATTCTTTCTTGATATTGGACACGAAAACGCCGGCAACAAGCATCAGCGGGGTCCAACCCCGGCGCGTTTTGGCGTCCACCTGCCCACCGTGGTCGATTAAGAACTTGACGATCGTGATCTGACCGGAAACCACCGCTCCGTGCAATCCCGTGGCGCCGGACTCACGATTTGAAGTTTTCTCTTCCATTTCCGCGTCACGGTTAAGTCGCGTTCGGCGGACAACACTTTCTCGTCGCGCTCGTATCTAAAAGATGAGGCTCCCTTGTAGGCGTCTCGCAATAGCGAGCGTGCATTATGTTTTCCGTTGTTCTCTCCTTGGCCCTTAGTGTGTCTGCTGGCGCGCAGACGGTAGAGCTCAAAGCAGCCCGCGCGGCAGAATTGGGACGCTGTGATGATGCCCGTCAGTTTTATGTTCAGGAGTTGAATCTCCTTCGCGCCAATGGCGATCGCGCCGGCGTTGGCAGAGTCTACATTGAACTGGGCGAGATCACTCAGGTTCATGGCGAGTTTTCGATCACTGAAGCGAATTTCAAGCAAGGGCTGGCCCTCTTGGATCGGTACGCTGCCGCTAATGATGTGCGCCTGGTGACGGCCATCGATGACTTAGGCTGGCTGTACGTAACTTGGGGCCGCTTTATGGACGGCTCGCGTCTGATGGAGTAAGCGCGAATGTTGGCGGACGCCGCGCAGCCATACGACCCGGTGCTCATCCGGCACCTCGATATACAAGCCGCGTATCTGATGGTGGCAGGGAAGTATTCGGAAGCGCAGAGGGACTGGCAGCGCGCGCTGGAGATTGGAAAACGGAACTTCGGGTCCGAGAGTCCGGAGTACGATGACATCCTTCTGCACTTTGGCCAGGGCAGTGCGATGTTTAGAGACTATACTGCTGCTGAGGAAATGTTGCTGCGCCGCTACCTGCAGATTGAATCGCGGGTCTCGCAGATACCCAGCATGTCGCGCGCGGTGGCGGCAGCCGAACTGGCGCGCGTCTATGGGAACCTTCACAAATACAGCGACGCCGAAACCTGGTTTGCCATCTCAATCGGCACCTTGAAAAAGAATCCCGAGCAAACTCCGATGGCGCAGGCGTTGGTTTCATCCTATCGGGGTGACTACGACATGGAGCGTAAAGATTGGTCGTCTGCGCAAACGCACTACCGGGAACCACTCCGATTGCAGCAGAGCGTGTTCGGCGAAAACCAAGCCGTGGCGATTTCGATGATTTCGCTTTCAAAGGCTCTCAAGAAGCTCCATCGCAACGACGAAGCGAAAGACTTAGTGGCGCACGCGAAAGCGATTCTCGAATCCGGGAAGCGTCCCTTCGAGAATCAGACCTTGGATGTTGTTGCCCTGCGCCATCAATAACCTCTAGCGAAATTGTTTCTTGTAAGTCAAAGTGACACTGAAGATCCCGTTGTAATCGCGCAGCGCTTGGGCCGACCATTGCGGGGTAAAGGTCCACAGCACTTGGATCGTTTCGGCGTTAGCGGTATTCAAGCCAGTTACATAAGTGAATGTGACGTTACTCGAAATCTGCTGCTGCAGGCTGAGCTGTGCTTCGGGAAGCTGCGATCCGGAAGTAAATGCGGGATTAATTTTGAGCTGGGTTACTCCGAACACTCTTTGTAGCTGATTCGTGACCGGATCGGCGAGGGCTCGGCCTACAATGGCCGATTCGCCCATCTGCTGAAAGCTCTGTGCCGGAAGCTGGGGCGAATTGGCAAGCAAAGTGGGATCCGACGTCGGGGTGGTGCCGGTGGCCAGCAGGCTGACAATCTCCTGAAACTGCAGAGGCGGATCGGACGTGTAACTCAATTTCATGTTGTCGATGGGCCCGGTCACCTTCAGCACCACGTCCACGCCTTGCGTCGTCGTCTCCAGACTCAAATCGAGAATGGGTTCCACGCGGACGGGGTTGTAGAAGGCAATTGTTCCGTTGTTCACCGTGTAAGTCGACCCGAAAAATACCAGCTTGCCTTCGGTGATGAGCACGCGGCCAAGAATACCTGGATGCGCCGCCGATCCTCGAACGCGCAGGTCCGCGGTGAGTTGTAGATTCTGCGCCACCGAAGACTGCACGCCCAGAGCGCTGGAACTGCGCACGCGAACATCCAGCCGCATATTTTCCAATAAAGGTGAGGGCACAGACGGGGTCTGCACCGGCGGCGCCGCCAAGCTCAGGATGGAACCGAGATCACTTTGCGCGGCGTAAGAGACTTGATCGACTGTAACGGCGCCTGAAATGGAACTGTTCTTGGTGGTGCCGGAGAGATTAAGGTTGGCGGATGCCACCACGCCCACGCCTTGCTGTACCAGTACTCGCACTCTCGTTGCCTTGGCTTGCAATCCAAATCGCAGAGTATCAGTGAGAGTTGCGGACCCGGTGACAGAAACTTGTCCGCCGCCTGCCTCCGCCGTCAGGTTGCGGATCACCGCGCTATCGCCATTCAACGCGATCACACCGTTCGCCTTCCACACGCCCGTGGGTAGATCGGTGTAATCGAACGAGGCGTTATGCAGCTCCACCTGTCCGGTTAAGCGCGGCTTGGTGAGCGATCCGCGCACCCCGGCCGCCAGCACGATGTTTCCCGAAGACGTGATGGATTGGTCGAATTGCTGAAGAATCGCGAGGTCGACGTTCCCCTTCAGCGCGATGTCCATTGCTTGCCCGCTCAGTGGAATCGTACCGCTTGCCTGAAGATCGGTCTGAGGCCCCGTCATGTGCGCGCTTTGAATCTTGATGCCTCCGCGATCCAGCGTCGCGGCAATCGGTCCTTGATTTTGCAGCAGCAGCGGGTTCCCTTTGCGCGCGTTGCCGGCAAACGTTGAAGAGACGCCGATCACTTGTAGGCGCGTCACTTGAACGGAGCCGTTCAGCTGTTGCAGATTCGTCAATGAACCCTTTACCGACACCTGTCCATCCGCCACGGCCTCGAAACCCCGGCCTTCTTCTGCCTCGTATCCCACGAACGGCCGCAGCCCCGCCCACGTCACGTTCTTAAAGTTGATATCAGCGTCTGCGGCATAGTTGTTGGTGAGTTGTACGCTTCCTCTGCCGTCGATCGCCGCGCCGGCCAGAGACGACATGAGGGTGAAGTTCGTCCGGCCAGCCGTGGTATCGGCTGTGAAAGTGAGATCGCCCAGGTTTTTTCCGCGTACCGCCAGCCCCTTGGTTTTGATATTTCCGCTGATGTCGCGAACCAGTATGCGCGGTTCATGATCGCGAATTTCCGCAGCGCCCGCAGCGTTCACTTGCAACATACCGGAAAGCCCGGGCTGTCTTGAGGTCAGAGTCTTGGCGCGCGCAAGATCTATGTTCGTGTTGTCCAAGCGAAATCGGAGATTCCCAGAATGATCGTACTGTGCAGTAAGGTGGACACGATCGACGGCGTTGTCGTAAATACTGGCGTTCGCGAGAGTCAAATCGGCGCTGCCTTGCGGACTGGCGATGGTCCCTTGGAAGTTCGCTGTTCCAGAGAGCAGCCCGCTAATCGGGATATCGCTGCGATCCGCCACGCTTAGCGCCCGCTGAACCGGCAGATTGCCCAGAGTGGCGCGGGCCGTAGTTGGGTAGTCGTGCGTGAGCTGGGTATTGCCATCGACGCGAATATTGGAACCCGCGAAGTTCGATGTCAGGTTGTAATTTACCGATTGGCCGCTGGTAGTCGCAGTAGCCGTAAGGTCCCCATAATTTTGCCCTTCCGATTGCAACCCGCGCACAGAGGCATTCCCGTTAATGCTGGTCAGCTGAAACTCTCCCGCTAGATTGCCAGTGGCGTTCAAGTGCAGCTGGACCGTGCCTGCCGTGTTCGGACGTTGTTTCTGCAGTTCATTGAGCTGCGCCAGATTAATCTGGTCGCTCTGCAGATCGGCCTGCAGTTGGCCCATGCTGAAGCTATCGCGCGGATGCTGGTAACGGGCATTCAGATTTAGGCGGGCCGATCCTAATTGAACGAACGCGGCGGGCACAGTGACTAACTGGTCGGTCAGATTCACTTGCGCCTCAGCTCGATCGAACGGTTGGCCCAGCGCCATGCCATTGGTTACAACCAGCGAGCCCGCGCCGCGCGGATTCCCGAGCGTTCCGTTCACGCTGACATTCGCGTTTAGTTGTCCGGAATAGTTGCTGCTCGGTTGGCCGGCCAGTGCGAGCAGATCTGCCAGGTCGCCATTCTGGATGGAAGCTTCAATTGCAAGCGGCGAGTTGGGCGGCGTCTTCCAATCGTACAGACCGACAGTGCCAGAGAAGCGAGCTTCCATTGCGTTTCTGGCCAAGCTGCCATTTTGAATCGCGACATTCTGCTTCGTCACGGAAGTATCGGCGTTGAAGCTGTCGAACTGGCGGCCCGCTACGCTGAATCGGTTGGCGATCAAATGTCCCGAAACATGCGGCGCAGTCAGGCTGCCCGTAACTTTGCCAGTGAAACTAGCCTGCCCGCCGTGGAGCTCCACAGCAGGCCGGGAATCGGGTGGCAACGCCGCGAACAGATCGTCCAGATTGGTGGTCGTGATTGCGACATTCAATTGCTTCCCGATGGAACCATCCACGCTGAGGCGGGAATACGGCAGGGTTACGAGGGACTTTTGAATGGCGACGTCGTCCCGTGCGCCCGAGTATTGCGCGGTCAAATTGCCCGACAGCGGAACTCCATGCCCACCAGGCTGGATGGACAGCTTGGCCTGCGCCGTCAAACTACGCAGTCCCGTGTTCAGGTTTCCCGCAATGTCGATCGGGCCGGACAGCACGCCATCATAAGGTAACCGAGTCTGGCCTGCGGCGCGGATCGCGTTTTCGAGATCCAGATGTTTTAACTCCCCATGCAATTGATACACACTCCATTGCTTGAGCGATGCGTCGCCGCTAAATTCGCCGCCGAAGGCCGCAGCCCGCAGTCCAGTCAATGTAAGGTTGTTTTGGGAATCGAGCGTAGCAGTGCCATTCAGACTGGCGACATCGTTCGGGAGCGCCGTTTGATTTACAAGCCGGCCTAGTTCGCCCAATGCCAAACGGCTGTTGAAAGCGAGCCCGGTGTTCAAGCTTCCCGAAGCCTCGATATTCGAATGGCCCAGGGACAGGCGCAATCCGGTGACCTCAATCGCATTGTTGGCGTTGCTCGCGTTGGCATCCAGATCGATTACCGATGGAACGTTCGATGCCTTCGTGTTCAGCGGCACGTTCGCCACATTTTTCAAATCCACAAGCGCAATGTGCCCCGTCGCATGCGCGGAGAGCTTCGGATTCTTCAAATCTTGAATCGATGCGTTGAGCGTAATGGCGGAAGCCGAAGACGCAATACTGGCGCCGTGCAAATCGATTCGATTGCGCGTCACTACGACCGGCAGATTCACGGTGAAATTCACAGGCGTATTGCGCCAGGAAACTACATAGATGGGCTGCAGCGAGATCTGTCCGTGATACTCCTGGCTAAGAATGTTGTACGAAAGTTGCGCCAGCAAATTGTTCGCATTGACGTTCAGCTCGTGCTTTTGCTCGGCGAACATGATCGCGCCGTTTGTAAGCTCGAAGCGCCCGATCGCCAGATCCACCACGGTTTCAAGCGGCGAGCTATTGGAACTGGAGTTCTGCCGCGGCGAAGGAATGTTCGTCCGGCCGTCGGGATAGACAATCACATTCGCTTGTGGACGATCCACGCCCAAATACGTGATGTCCCACAGATGATGAATGCTGGTGAAAAGCCGAAGATTCAACTGGACTCGCGCCACTCGAACCAGCGGCGTGGTTCCTGAAGGTTCGTTTCCATGAATCACAGAATCCGTAATCACCGCAGTTAAATGCCGCCAGTCGAAGCGAAACGTTCCAATCTCTACCTTCCCGCCAGTACTGTCCTCCGTGGATGTAATGATGGTCTGCTTAACGTAGTTCTGAAACCACGCGGATTGGACGATCAACACAACCGCAATGGCCAGCACGACAATCAGTGCGCCCAGAGCGATGGCAACATTTCGAAAGATTCGCATTGGGCGGCTCATTCGAACGCTCCCGATTTGAATTCCACGTGTTCGCTCTTACGAGCCTGATCGAGCCATTCATTGAATGCCTGATTGATGCGCTCACCCTCCAGCGAACTGCGAACTTTGGGCTCCAGCGTATCGAACGAGCTGTCCTTGGGGTACTCGCGCCGCAGGTCTGCGATATGTTGATCGTAGTAAGCGCGAACATCTTCGTCTGTTACTACCACGCCGCCCTGAAAGCGCTGATTGATAAACTGCAGCACCGTGATCTGCCACAACAGTTGTGCGCGCAGCTCCGCCTCAGTCAGCCGATAGCGCTCCAGCGAGTCACGCATCTTTTCTCGGGATCCGCCGAAGCGATCGCGCAGCAGTTGCGCTTCCAACTCAGTAGCTTCCGATTCGGGCGGCCGCCGATACCCTCCGCTCACGATTTCATCCCGGATGATCTGCTGCGTGATCAGCCGCTCCGCGGATTCGCGCTTGGCGCTTGCACTGAAATCGAGCTGCGCCCGATTGAGAAAGTCCGTGAGCCGGATGTCTCGATCGATGTCGCTGGCCTTGATCACGTGCGTGCCGGCAATCACGGCGATGCGATCCAGAACCACAGCGGCTGAAAGAAGCATCGAAAAGCCGATCAGTGAGAGCAAGCCGCGCATGCTAAAAAGTCTGCCCGATCGAAAAGAAAAACTGGAAATGGCTGATGCTCTGTGGCGTGCTCGCGCAATAGCCGGGCAACTGCGCAATTGGTGTATTCGGATTGCAATTCAAAATTTGCGCCGGCGTCCCCGAGAATCCAACGTAAGAAGGTGGATTGAGGGTGTAAGCGAAATCAGCGCGGACCGGCCCCACCGGCGTGCGATAGCGAACGCCAAAACCCACCGCTTGCACCATGTAGTTGAAATCCTGCGGATTGTTTTGGTGAAAACGTAACGAGACGTCGCTCAAGCTCTGATAGACATTTCCCATGTCGTGAAAAAAGACGCCCTGGATGTTCGGGCCGATGAAGGGAAAGCGCAGTTCAATGTTGTTGATGAACAGCGCGTTGCCGCCCAACGGGAATCCGGTCGGCTCGGATGTCGGGCCCCCAGGCACCAGCGACACGCCAATATCGCGCGGACCGGCTTGGTTAAAGGGGAAGGCGCGCAGCGAATCCGCGCCCCCCGCATAGAAGCGCTCCGGTAACGGGACGGATTCTTGAGCGTCGATGCCGGCCGGCGGCGAGAAAGGCACAATCACTCCAAATTGCGTCTGCCGGGCCAGCACCAAATTCTTTCCCAGTGAATAATACGTCGCGTTCCTCACCAGCGCGCGGCCGAAGCTGCGTTGGGACCCGAAGAATCTACCGCTCAAACCGAAACTGGCAGTGTTGTACATGCCGTGATGCGGATTGGCCGGATTATCGCGCCGGTCCTGAACGAAGTTGGCCGAGAGCATCCCAATCCGAACGGACTGCAAAAACTGGGATACCAGCAGAACCGGGATAACAATGTCGCTCACGCTGTCTTGCCGGAAGGAAGCTTGAAACATGCCGGTAAACGATTTTGAAAATTTCTTGGAAAGCTGCACCGATACCTCTTCGCGCCGGGCCGCAAAAGTCCGGACATTCAGCGTGTCGTCGTAGAGCAGTGAGTAAGTCAGATTTTGCCCTGGGACGCCGAACAAGTTCGGTTGTAAGTAGGTAAATGAACCGCGCTTCTCAATGGAGGAATACACGCCTTGCAGGCTGACAGTGTGTCCCAATCCTAAGAAATTCAGGCGGCTGACGGTTACCGATCCTTCCGGGCTGACACCGGTGGTTCCTCCCGGCGCTGCCAGGCTGGTTGTGTTCGGCGTGCCAAATTGCGCCAACTGCGCTCCGAAACCGAGGGAGAAGGTATATCGATTCGCTTCATCGAAATGATACAGAACGTATTTGTGGTCGGTGTCGCCATCCGGATTTTCAATCGCGGTATCCACGTTCGCGAAGACGCCCAAATCGTAAAGCGACTTCTGTATATTGGTTTGCGCGGTGGGCGACAAGGGATCGCCCGGCTTCAGCGTGATGGCGCGGTCCACCAAGCGCTGCCGTGTGGTGGTGATACCCGACGTCAGCACATCGCGAACATACTCGCGATCGCCTTCCACGATGTTGTAAACCACGCTGACGTGGCCAGGCATCACGGGCCGCCACGCAGCATTGAAGGTCACCTTGGGAAAGCCACGCGTGTAGTAATAGGTGAGCACGGTCTCGCGATCGTTCGCGATGTTGACTTCAGAAAAAGGCTGCCCGGTGGAAGAGGCCAGGCTGGGGAGATCCGCCGTTTTAAATACGGTGTTGCCGTGGATGGCCAGATCGTCAACCACCCATTGCGGCCCTTCTTCCACATGCAGCGTCACCCCGATGCTTCCCGAGTTGCCACCCTCATCGCGGGTTACTTCAGAGGTGACTTTTGCATCCCGAAAACCATTCGAGGTGTACAAATTCGTGATGCTTTGCTCGTCTCTGCTGCGGAAAGCTTCGCTGTAGCGCCCGTGACGAAGGATCAGCAAACTCGCGGGCTGCATGAACATCCGCTCGCGGATGGAATCCTTATCAAAATAGTGGTTGCCGGTGATAGAAACTCGTACCAGCTTGTAGCGCATACCACGCGAGATGGCATATTCCACCGTCTCGTGATCGTCACGCACCGGCTGCACCTTGAAATCGACGGTCACGTCGTAAAAGCCCTGGCTCTGAAAATATTCCTGCAGATTTCGCCTGCCCGTTTCCAGCAGGTCGTCATCCACGGCGCGTTCCTGAAACACCGGTACATATCTCTTCAGCACGCGGCGCGAAACCTTGGTCTCCACAGCCGTCACTTTGACCGTCGGTCCGGCATCGATATCCAGTTCAGGGCGAACGCGCCGCCGGTCGGCATCGTAATCCAGCTTTTTCAGCTCCACGCGCGCCATCAGACGGTCTTTGCCGCCATATTTCTTCAAGACGCCTTGCACGCCGCTCCGGGTGTGCGAACTGGTGACGTGCCGCCACCAATGGATGATCGGAAGTCGCCAGCCGGTAGCGCGTAAAATAAGGGCGTCCGGCAGTTTGGTCATTCCCGTAATCTCGGGCATCTCGTACTTGGCACGCTTCCCTTCGTGGATCTGGAAAGTAAGGAAGACTTGCTCCGCATCATCGCCGCGCTCCACCATCGGAGTCACCTTGGCCTCATAGAATCCATTGGCCTGCAGCAGGCTATGGATGCGTTCTACAGCTTGGGTGACATCGTCGTCTTGAAATGGAGCGCCGAGCGAGAGTTGCGCCGCACTATCCACCTGGGCCCGGTTGGGCGATTCCATCACTTTCCCTTCCACCGTGATCCCGCCCAGGAACCGAGCATTCTCAGTTACAAAGCGGATGATCACACCCTCGCCCGAAGGCTCCGCCTCTACCACAATGTCATTGAAGCGTCCCGTCGCAAATAGTCCATCAATGGCGTGTGCAACGTCGTCGGAGTGCAACGCCTGCCCCTTCTGAAGCGGCTGGACGCGCGCCAGATCGGCAGGGTCCAGTGGCTGGCCGTTGGGAAATTGAATATCGACGATCGTCCTTCCTTCGAAAGCCACCGTCTGCCCCTGACCAAAGAAAAAAGACGGAAACGCTAGCGCCAGGAAGCAGACACACGAACTCCTCGCCACTAGCCGGAGCGAACATCGCACTTATATTTGACCCCTACTTGTTGTTTTCGTTACGCACTCAGTTACGATGGCTGTCACGCCGCTTCATTGTTGATCTTAGCGGGAGTCACATCCGCTTGTGGCGGATAGGGTGGCCGGTTGCTATGTGAGCCGTAATTGCGCGTGTACACTTTGGTGAATTCAGCTCCGAGGAAAAAAAGCTGCGCCGAATAGTAGACCCATACCAGGAAGATCACCACCGTCCAGGCAGCTCCGTAGGTAGACTCAAATCCAACCCGCCCCAGGTAGATGGCCAGCAGTTGCTTGCCGATGGTAAACAATAATGAAGTAACCGATGCCCCAATCGCCACGTCGCTCCAGCGCAGCCGGATATCGGGAATCAGCTTGTAGATGGCGGCAAAAAGCAGCGTTATCACGACGAAGGACGCCGCAAAGGCCGCCGTGTGCAGCGCCCATTCTGGAGCCGGAAGTAGCGATTGAAAAAAGTTTCCGATCGTTGAAATGAAAACGCTGGCCGCCAGTGAGATCAACAGCAGGCACCCGGCCGCGATCACCAGCAGGGACGAATAAAGCCGTTGTTTGATAAACGCCAGGACATTCCGAAACCAGCCGGTGGTGTCCTCGTCGGGGATTCCCCAAATCAGGTTGAGCGCCGAATGCAGCTCCACAACTACGGAAGAAGCGCCCACGATAAGCGTGGCGATGCTAAGAATCGTCGCAATCAGTCCGCTGGTGGGCTGATGCGCGTCGCGCAAGACGCCTTGAATGGCCTGCGCGGCATCGCCACCCACTAGCGTTTGTATTTCCCATGCCAGCTGGCCTTGCACCGCTTGTTGCCCGAAGACACGATCGGCCACCGCGATCGATATCACCAGCAGCGGAGCCGACGAAAGAATGGTGTAATACGCCAAAGACGCCGCCAGCCGAGGAGCGTTGTCCCGCGACCAATGGTCGAAGATCTCTTCCATCAGTGCGCCGGCGCGCCGGTAAAGTGATGTTGGCTGCGCGGGGCGCGGCATACTTATTTTAAGGACGCTCGGGGGAGCGTTTTCAGAACTTCCTTCTGCTCAACCCTCAGTCTATGCCCTCCATAGAAAGTTTTGATTGGACCGTCACGCACCTTCTCTCTTAGGCTCTTATTACCCATGTCGGACGACTTACAAGGGCGAAGCTCTGACCTCATTTTCCTGCATCGGGTGAGCCGCATCGTCACGTCGGAGCTATCGCTGGATGAGATGCTGGGGCAAATCGTCGGCCTGACAGCCCAATCCACACGCTGCGACGCCTGTCTGATCTACCTGGTGGAATCTTCCAGCGGCGAGTTTGTGCTGCGCGCTTCGCAGGTTCCCCGCGCCCAGAATCTGGATGACGTTCGTGTGAAACCGGGTGAGGGCGTCACGGGGTGGGTGGCCGAGCATCAGTCCGTGGTCGCGCTGGGTTCTAATGCATCCGCCGATCCGCGCTTCAAAAGCTTCTCCAGGTTGGTGGAAGACACCTACGAAGCGTTTCTGTCGGTGCCGCTGGTGTACAAGGGCCGGACCATCGGCGTTATCAACGTGCACCATCGGGAATCGCACCCTCATTCGGAACAGGAAATTAGCTCCGTCACCTTTATCGGCGAGCAGATGGGAAGCGCCATCGCCAAGAGCCTGCTGGAGGAAGAGAATGCCCGGCTGGCCGAACGCGATCTCAGGTTGCAGCGCCACCGCGCGCAGCTCGAAGAAGAAGTCGCGAAAAGAACCGCCGAATTGAACGCGGCTAACCAGGAATTGCGCGTGGCCAAAGAGAAGGCAGAAGAAATGGCTCGCCTGAAGAGTGAGTTCCTGGCCAACATGAGCCATGA
>PKZC01000287.1 GCA_003132905.1 Bryobacterales bacterium
AACTACGCGCGCCAGATCGCCGACGCTCTCGAGGCAGCCCACGAAAAGAACATCATCCATCGCGATTTGAAACCGGCCAACATCATGATTACGCCGCAGGGAGTGGTGAAGGTGCTCGACTTCACGGCCAGCTTCGCAGTATTCTGCGCCATGCTGGCAAACCCGTGCTTTTTGGTCACAGTCACCTACCCAATGGAAGCGGATTCTCACACCGGGGTGCATCGGTTCCCTCACAAGGAAAAACTTGCACCGCCGCGGGCTCGTTTACCTCTCTAATACTTTTTCAACCTGGCCGACCTTCTTTTGGACTTTGCCTGCCAGCTTTTCATCCTGACCTTTCGTCTCCATGTCTGGATTGTTGATTATCTCGCCGGCCTTCTCTTTTACTTTTCCTTTGGTCTCGTGAAGCTTGCCTTCCAACTCGTCCTTCGTACTCGGTTTCATTTGTGCTCTCCTTTTTTCTTTCGGACGCTTTCTACTCGGCGTTTTCAAGCATTCGGGAAGGCCGTTCCTCTGCCGTTCGACCCAGCCCAGCGGTCTGAAGCCGGCGCGTCACACGGTCTCGCTGCATTGGACTAGCTTTCTTTGGATTGGTTTTCGGATGTCGATTACCTGCCAGCAACGAACCGGGGCACGGAGATTCTCCCTGCCCCGACGGAACTCTACTGGTGGGCCGCCACTTTGCTGACCACTGGGGAGTCAGCGCTGGCTTCGCCAGACGACGAAATGTCTTGGGCGCCCGTGTGCTTTAAGAGATCTTTCGCGCGAGTGATCTGCTCTGATGTGTCGCAGTGAACGGAAAGCAAAACTCCGCCCGCTTTGATGTGTCCTTCGTACCGCTTCGCTTCGTACTCGGGGATGCCCATCCCAACGAGTGCGCCAATCAGACCGCCGACCGCGCCGCCGACTCCCAGGCCCGCAAGAGCGGCCATGATCGGACCGGCTGCAATGAACGGACCGACTCCGGGAATCGCAAGAACGCCAATCCCGGCCAGCAATCCAAGAGTTCCACCAATTACTCCGCCGGTCGTGACTCCGGCAGTGGTTCCTTCTGGCGCTTTTGTACTCTTGTCGTGCGCAAAGTCTTTCGTACCCCGGTTGTCCGGGAGCAAAACCGAGATAGCGTCATTGGAGAACCCCGCCGCCAGAAGGTCGTCGACGGTCCGTTCCGCTTGCTTTGCGTTGTGGTAAATACCAAACACTGCTGTCTTTTTTCCAGTCATAAACTTATCTCCTTTTGAAATGTCGATTGAACTGTGATTATGGATCTCAGGGCTTTGACGTTGGTTGAACCGACAACTGATTGATGACCTTGTCGGCGCTGGCCGTGATGTCAGTCGCCCTAGACAGGGTTGATTTCACTTCCTCATTAGACCGCACAGGTCCTTTGCGAGTGACGGTTCCATCTTGACTGATGATCTTCACGTTATGTGCGTACATGGAAAGCGACTTGTCGACTATGGAATGCCGGATCTTGGCCGTTACACTATGATCCGCAGCATTCATCTTGCATTAGGCATTTGGAGGCCCAGTCCTCAAGCCAATGGACACAATCGGCGCGCGGCGATTGAAGAGAACAGCCGTTGTCTCGGGCAGGACAAGAGATCGGAGTTTCAGTCTGGCGGCACTGATAGGTTTTGCATACGGGCACCGCAGTTGCAATTGAGAGACTGAGCGCGCTGGGAGGGGATCGATCCCGGCCCTCACACGGGTGGCCGTCACCGTTACAGCGGCGGTGCTTCGTTCTCATTGATTTTTTTGATGGAGATTCCCATTGTGACCATACCAGGTCACTTGACCCTATGGCGTCACAGCTGGGTAGTGTCCTTATAGTGCGGACCTCGGGGCGGTGTCCTAAAAGTGTGTGGGTGACTCAGAGTTCCAGTTGACTTGGCCTTCGATCAGAATGGCCCGCGCAAACGCCCTGGCTTGGTCGTTGATCGAAAGAACAAACTCACAGTCTACAAACACGACATCTTCTAGCTCAAGCGGGCCGACGTTATAGTAAACCTCCACTTTCTGTATCGTAACGTGTCGCATTTTTGTGCCATCAAGCAGCATGGTCCCTGGAAAGCGTTGGATAGGCTCCACAAAGGAGGGAAAACTTGCTCTCAACGGCTCCAAAAGAGGCAGACTGGTGTATACTTCTTTGAGCCGGGAGGCCAAAATGGAAATCCGTGATTCCGTCTGTTTGAGTCCTATCACTGATGCCTGAAGATCCAGTTTTGAAACAACCCGCTTCGAAGCGTGCCAATCGAAAGATGTGGATGGTAACGGCGATAACCGGAGGTTTACTTCTGCTGGTTGCGATTGGGACCTGGGTCGTATTGCATATCAACTGAAGGCCAAGGTGCCGCAAGCTAACCGGAAGCCGCGCCGTTAGTCGCTGGGTTTGCTCAGTCTTGGATCATCCTCTTCACTACCTGCTCAAACTCCTCGAAATGGGAATGCCCGTTAGATCGTAGAAATTAGCGACTCCCGCTCGAAGCCTTGATAGGCTGAGAGCAAATTTTCTTTCGCGAGAAAAAGGAGAGTCGCTATGAAGAAACCATATCAGATTGAATCGCAGCGGGCTGTAAAGGAGCTCGAGGCAATGGCCGCGGATGGAAATCCGGCGGTGCAAATGGTGCTGCCGATGGCAGAGCTGGTGGGCTGGTTGCGGCAAGGCGTGGGCGAATTAATTCGTCAAGCCGGGTTGCGGTTGATGGATCTGTTGATGCAGGAAGAAGTGCGGGAACTGGTCGGCGAGCGCAGCCAACGGCAAGCGGAAAGGAAGGCCCATCGCTGGGGTAGCGAGCGCGGCTATTGCGTGGTGATGGGGCAGAAGGTTCCGGTAGAGCGGCCGCGGGTGCGCAGCACCGATGACCAGGAAGTACGGTTGGGCAGCTATGAGCTGTTCCATCGAGGCGAGCCACTAACGGAAACGGTTTGGGAGAAGTTGATGCTCGGCCTGAGCACGAGGAAATACGGCCAAGCGGTGCGCCAGTTCACGGAAGCCTACGGTTTGGAGAAGAGCGCCGTCAGCGAGCACTTTATCGAAGCGAGCCGGGAAAAGTTGAAGGACATGATGGAGCGGCGGTTGGACAAGACGCGGCTGTGCGCGCTGCTGATTGATGCGACGCCCTTCGAAGGACAGCAGATGGTGGCCGCATTGGGGATCGCCCAGGACGGGCGGAAAACGATCTTAGGCCTTCGGCAAGGCGCTACCGAAAACGCCACCGTAGTCGGGGAGTTGCTCGGCGACCTGGTGAGTCGCGGGCTCGATTTCACCGAGCCGAGACTGTATGTTCTGGATGGCGGCAAGGCACTGACTGCCGCAGTGAAAAAGCACGCCGGCGAGTCGGCGGCGATCCAGCGCTGCCAGGTCCATAAGCGCCGCAATGTGCTGGATCATCTGACCGAGGAACACAAACCGGCGGTGGCTAAAAGGCTCCATGCGGCCTATGCACTGGAAGACCACGCCGCCGCCAAGCAAGCGCTGAACGCACTCCATCGCGAACTGATGGACCTCAATCCCAGCGCGGCGCGGAGCTTGGGCGAAGGGATGGAGGAAACCTTGACCGTGCACCGGCTTCACGTCCCCATGCAACTGCGGAAAACGCTGGCCAGCACCAACGTGATCGAATCGGCGTTCTCGATTGTGGAGCAGGTATGCAAGAACGTGAAACGCTGGCATGGCGGCGACCAGCGAGAGCGCTGGGTCGGGTCGGGACTCTTGGTGGCACAAAAACAGTTCCGAAGGGTCACGGGACACAAACAGATTCCCGCGCTCATCAGAGAATTAGAAGCGCTGGCGCCATCGAAATCGGAAGTTGTCAAAAGAAGAAAGGCGTCGTAGAGTGGGTTGCACGGAAGCCGCTAGTTTCAACGGAGATTCGGGCATTTCCCCTCGAAATCGATGGGCTTATG
>PKZC01000052.1 GCA_003132905.1 Bryobacterales bacterium
CGGCCGCCGGCGTGCTTGCGGAAGAGTCGCGCAAGACCGGCATCCTGCTCGTGCACTACTCGACCGACTACGTCTTCGATGGCGGCAAGCTGACGCCTTACAGCGAAGACGACGCGCCGCACCCGATCAATGCCTATGGCCGCAGCAAATTGGCCGGCGATAACGCGATAAGCGCGGCCGGAGGCGCTTATGTCATTTTGCGCACCAGCTGGGTCTATTCGCGGCGAAAGCAGAATTTTCTGCGCACAATTCTGCGGTTGGCGAGCGAGCGCGGGGAATTACGGATCGTCGACGATCAGATCGGCGCGCCGACCTGGGCCCGCGACATCGCCGACGCAACGACGCTGATTGTGCGCGCCGCGTGCCAGGAACGGGTGCAGGGCCAGTTTGCCTCCGGACTCTTCAATCTGGCGGCAGCGGAAGCGACCAGCTGGCATGAATTTGCCAAAGCCATTCTGGACGAGGCACAGCGGCACGGGTTGCTTTCTGCGGAACATCGGCCGAGGCTCAAACCGGTCCCGAGCGCGGAGTATCCGGCGGCGGCCACGCGGCCGAAGAATTCCCGTCTGGCACAGGTGCGGCTCAGCGAGCGATTTGGCCTCGCGCTCCCCGACTGGCAGCAGGCGCTTTCGCTTTGCCTCGAGGACATGAAAACGCGCGAGTAATTCGGTAATCGAGGCTCCATCGAAGGGCTGAATGCGGCCGCGATTGGTTAAAAGATTAGCGACGCGACCGGCTAAAGACGCATTGCAAGGGCGGGTCGGAGCTTCGTCAGAGCGCGTTTAAGCCGTGCAACTGCCTGCCACCGAGCCGATTACGGGCGCGCTACGCAGGCCATCGACAGGCGTGATGGTTCACGACCACGCGCGCGCCCGGGAAACAAAGGGCGAATGATTGCACGCCACCGCCAATCCAGAGATGATCTAGGACCTGAACCGCGTAACCGGAATCGAGCAAGGCGGCACCAGCGGCCGGCCCATAAAACCCGAAGCCCCCGTGACCAATACGCGGTTTGTATTCATGCCGCCCAACTGCGCCATACGGCTACCTGAACTCTTCGGATACCCTCACGCTCATTACCGGTTCCGGATTGGAGAGGGTAACGTGCATCTAAGTTTCTGGGCGAGCATACGATGGAATTGGTCGCAAATGCCTTTGCATTTCGACCCGACCAATCTTAGGATACCGCGATGATGGACGATCACTCCACCGTAGATATAACGAATTCCGATATTGTTATCCGCCGGCGTAACGGACAAGTTGTTGCCGCCATCCCCCAATTCGGACTTTTTGCCGAGGCTGACACCTTCAAGAATGCACTCGATGAGCTCGAAATCAAAAAGCAGGATCTGCAGGCCGATCTTATGGCTTTCGCGAACCTACAATCCTATCCGACCGGGGATGCAAGCCCACCAAGTAACATTCGTTGGCGTGAGATAAATCTGTTCGCGATAAAATCATGCATCGTTCTTGCTGTTGTTATCGTCGCCACATTGTTTGCTAGCTACCATATCAACCAGTCGATCAGTTCGACAATTTACAAGATCCAAGATGCGGCGCAAGCCAATCTCGATCGTTTTACGGTCGAGAGTGGAAGTGTGTTTTGGACCAAAGTCACCCGCGAACTCGACCGTGCTGCCAACTCGAATATGACGAAAGAGACAAAGCAAAAGCTGCTCACCGACATTCGGAAGATTGTGGATAAATGGCGCCCATTTGTGATTGAGGCGTCTGGCATTTTTGCCGCTGCGCCAATGCACGAATTACAACAGCCGACTTCGGATAAGAAGTAGACGGAAAACGATTTTGGCTAATGTAAGAATATTTTGTACGGCTTTGACGTATAGTGAATGTTATCAGCGCCATAATGTCGCTGAATTCCCTCGGGCAAAAAATTAGGACATAAATGTAAACTGACGGACTACCGAATCCTCACTTGAATTCGCCGGAATTGCCGCGCCGGAACGGGAATGAAAAGTTTGCGCGGATTGGCGGCTCCTTGCGGCGCCGCAGCGACTCCAGCGTAAATGCGATTTGGCGCGCCTGCCGCCACAATGTGTGCTCATAGCGACTGAGACGATCCAGTGGGAAGGTCGGGAGGGCCGCGAGATGCAGGAAGCCGTTAACGATATCTTTTTTCTTATCGAAGCTACGCTCACTTGTTGCTGAGGCATCAGATTGCCATCTTGCTCTCGGGAATAATTGATTTTGTTCCGGCACGTCGGTTGGTCCAACGAGGCACATGGGCGAATGACCACGTTCGCTCTTGTTGGGTTCGGCGGTCACGGACTCGAAAAGGCCTGTCTCGATGCTGGTCGCCCGACGTAGCCGCCACAGGACGCTGGCCAGTCGAAGCACCAACTCGCGCTCCACGGCCGTTTCGGCGTCATAGTCGGCAGCGACCGCGGCTTCGAATGCCTGGTAATCGTCGATGTCCTCTAGCGAAGCTATGACGGTTTCGGCGGTTAGGCCATGGCGTACCGCGTTTCGGCGCGAACGCTCCTTGCCTTCCGGTGTCGTTGGCCCAGTGCTTTTGAGCGCATTACGCCGGTTGGCTTCGACCTGCTTTAGCGAACTCATGACTCACCAACATGTAAAATTGGGTTCGTTTTGTTAGCGGATGCTGGACAAAACCATTCGCTGTGGCGACCGGTATTATCCTGCGACCTTTTGCCGATGGGTGGGATTACGTTTCAGGTAGCAATCAGTTCGCGGCCGCAATCTCGGCAGCGTTTTGGGCCGCCCCTATTAGCTCCGTAGTATCGGCGGCAATACTTGAGGCCACATCAGTTCTGGGTCGTGGCTTTGGCCACATCTTCATTGGGGGGGTGCGTAACTGCGGATGCGGATTTAGGATGGGTCTGTTCCCAGAGTTCCTTGGCGACCTCCAGTGATTTGAGGTTGAAGTTCCCCCACCAGGTCACCTCATTGCCGGCTTGATGCAGTTGCCGGTGATGAATGCGACAGAGGGGGACCGTGAACTCATCGCTGACTTTAAGGCCGATGGCTCTAGGTTGAGAAAATCGCAGATGATGCGGGTCAGATGGCTGCCGGCCGCAGATGAGGCACGCCTGTGATGCAACAAACCTCAGATGCGCCTTGTCGCGCAG
>PKZC01000211.1:0-12510 GCA_003132905.1 Bryobacterales bacterium
GAACGCTCGCCGGCACGGTGCTCTCCGCCGAACGCTGCGACGAAATCATCGCGGCCGTCTCGAGCGCCAAGCCGGCCGTGTTGCCTGCGCTCTGTAATTAAGGGATCAGCTCGATCAACAGGCCGTTCGGATCGCGCACGAAAACCCCGACGCCCGCGCCTAACTTCACTGGTTCGTCGCCGCGGGTGTAGATCGACCCGCCGCCAGCAACCACGCTTTTCATCGCCGCATCGACATCCTTCACGTGAACGGAAACTGCCGGCGAACCGGGATCGGGCACACGCAAATCGAACGGCTTGCGTGCGACGTCCTTGAACTCCAGCATTTCGATTTCAACCGAAGACCCGGGAACGTGAGCCGTGCTAATGCGCCAGTGCGCTCCCTTCGCATCGATTAAAGCCGCAATCGTCGCATTCGTGTCGTAAGCCGGCGCGGCGGGCTTAATCTCAAAGCCCAGCACGTCGTGATAGAACTTCATGGTCTGGTCTGTGTCCTTGATGGTGACGCCGATGCGTCCGCCGACGACGTTGCTGTCCGCAGGAGCGGTGGTCTTGGGCAGCGGCTGAATAGCGGCCAGTTCCAGCATGAAGCCATCAGGATCCCGCACAAATACCGAGCGGCTCTTACTGGTTTCAGGACCAATCTTCATCGGCGCGCCACCGATGCTCAGCACCGATCCGCCGTTCTTCTTAACGCCGTCGAGCGCCGCATCCACGTCGCGCACGGTCAGCACCAGCGTGGCCGCGCCCGGATCCTGCATATGCGGCGTCGCCTCTTTGCGAGGTGTACCAGTGAATTCGGTCAGCTCCAGGTCGAACATGGCACCGGGAATTGTGAACGATGCGTTCCTGAACTTGGCACCCTGTGTATCGGTGAATTTCGAGAGCGATTCATCCAACGGCCGTGGCGTTGGCATCGCAGTCATTGGCTTTCCGCCTTGCCCAACAGGCGTCAGGCCCAGGCCCTCGTGATAAAACTTCACGGTCTTATCCAGGTCCCCTACGGAATGAATAATCGCTCGCACCCCAACGGCCGGTCCCGGAGCGTCGGCTGTACCCGCGCTCAAGATTCCGCATGCCGCGCCAACCACCAACGCAGCACTTCTAAATCGTTGCATTCGATCTTCTCCCTGCCGCCACGTGGCGACCAATTGATCGTATCCGCTCTCGCTGCGCTCCGCAAGGAAGACTTGGAGGCTAACTGGCTCGCAGAATATCTTCTAAAGCCCTCATCGCCTCTTGAGGATCGGCTTGTATGAGCTCACGTACCCGAGTTGAAACCTTATCGTGCGCGGCGTCCTGCCACTGACTATCCGCTTTCAGCGCGGCAGGCACATCCCCAAGGCGGAGATAACAGAGTGTGATCCCCACATAAGCCAGCCCGGCGTTAAATCGAATCTCGCCATTGCTTTCCTTCAGCAGATCGAGGACTTCCCGAAAATCATCAATAGCCGCTGGATATTGACCGAGGTTGAGAAAAGCGGTACCACGCTGCCCATACAAACCGGCACGGTAACTCACCTCGCCATAGGGAAGCGATCTCGGCGGGGGAAGCTGCATTGCAAGCGTCAGCAAATCGACCGCATGTTTCAAATCGCTGGGGCTGTGATCTCGCACCGCGCGCCCGAAAAAACCAAACGACTCCACAGATATGATTTCTGAGAGGTCGGAATAGCCCAGCTTCTCACTGGCCTCCATGTCCGCGAGAGCTTTGTCCGGCTCGTCAACGAAGATGTAAAGTGACGCCCGTGAGGCAAACGCGACTCTTCGGAGCTCTATATCGCTCCCAGACGACTCAATTGCTCGCGTGAGCGCTGCTATAGCCCTCTCCGCCTCATCGCGATCGACCGAGATCTGTCCTGACGGGAGAAGATGGAACGTGGCTGTGAAATGAGAGGAAGCATCCCTAATCGCCTGAACTGCAGGCGGGAGAGGGGACTCGACCTCTCGGACGTAGTTCACCAAAGCATCCGCCGCATTCACAAACGGCGGATAGGGGCTTCGCTGGGCCGACTCTTTGACTGCGTCCCGAACACGAACCCTCGTCTCCTCGGATAACCTTACGACGGGCTTTTGAGCTGCTGCAGAATCAAGGATGTCTGCAACGTGCATAGCCTGTTCCGGCGACAACACGGGAGTGCGCGTCAGCTTCAGAAGCCGACGGTCTACGACGGCCGCCTCCACCTCACGGAGAGGGACCGCCGCGAGCAGCCCAAGGGCCGCAGCACTGAGCCAAGCGAGCCGACGAGTTACGGGGCGGTACAGAATGGCGTATCTTCCGGAGTAATCTCGCGACCTGCGGGCGGCAATTTGGGGCGCGACCATACAATACCGTAGGGTGAGACAGGACATGGAGACGCCCAGAACTGCCAGACCTACGATAGCGGCAGTTCGCTCTGGCTTGCCGAGCGCAAGCATCAGCAACGCAGATGCAAGTGACACCATTAGGCTCAACCGATCGTCCCGCAATCGCCGCCTGTTGTCCCTGAAGACGTAGTTGCGATAGTTGACGGCAGACATGTCTTACTGCTCCTTTGGTGTGAAGGCACGCCGAACGACGCTAAAGAGAAAGCGACCAAAAACCAACACGATTGCGATCCTATCCATCGCCTCTAAGACATCAACGACCCAACCCGCTATCCCAATGATACGAAGAAAAGCAAATGCCGCATAAGCAATCGCGACTGAAGCGATTTGCAGTAGGTATTCGAGCTGGTCCGCGATCCAGCTTTCCACACGGGGCGCGTTCCTTTCAAGGATTCGGGGCCAAAACGTCGACAGAAGGGTTCTCTTTCCGAAGCCCAGATCATATCATTTATCAGACATTGGATCTCTATGCGACCGGACAATTCAAATATCGTTGAATCATATTGACGATTAAATATGCGAGTTTGGTGACTCAATCGAAACGACGGGCAGAACCGAGCAATTGCCGGTGGCCATTTGCCTTCCCCTAGGCCGCTGCCCTGACCAGTACCTTGCCCATCGGTCCTTCGGCCAATCGCGCGAACGCCTGCTTCACTTCTTCGAACGGAAATACGTGGTCGATAACCGGCTTTTGGCCCATCGCATTCAGCCTTCCCGTGATCTCTTTCCAAGCCGACTGTGCCTGCTCGGCTGTGAAGTCCGACACGGCGACACCACCGATGCGATTACGTTTGAAGAACAGCGATGCGGTATTGAAGTTCGGCACTTCGCCGGCGCTCCTGCCAACCACGCTGACGCGGCCACCGTAACCGAGCGTAGCTAATACTTGATTGAACAGCGCTCCGCCCACACTGTCGACGACGATGTCCACTTTCTTGGGTGCGATCGCTGCCATCACGGCTTTACGCAGATTTGGATCACCCGGATCGAAGACATGGTCCGCTCCCATGGCGCGCAGCTTCGCGCCTTTTTCTGCGCTGCGCGATAACGCCACCACGATCAAGCCCATCGATTTCCCGAGTTGCACCGATGCCGTACCAACGCCTCCAGAAGCCCCGGTCACAAGCAGCACCGATCCC
Organism: Bryobacterales bacterium; assembly: GCA_003132905.1. The sequence goes on from PKZC01000211.1 coordinate 3,506, forward strand.
GCAGCAGGTGGCGCAGGCGGATCGCTCCACTGCGTCAAGGCCTGCAAAGCCGTCAGGTAAACCAGAGGCGCGCCGGCTGTCTGCTCCAGAGACCAACCTGCGGGAGGAGGCGCCACGCTCGAAGCGGGAACCACAACTTTCTCGGCCAGCGTTCCCCAAACCTCCACGCCAACGTCGCAGCGCAGGATACCAACCGTTTCCCCCGCCTTGATATTCGATACGCCCGGTCCCACGGCCAGCACATCGCCGATTCCGTCACGTCCCAGGATGTGCGGGAGTGATGGCTTGGCTGGATACATCGCCTGTGCAAGGAAAGCGTCGGCTGGATTCAGCGCCGCAAATCGCAAGCGAAGTAAAACTTGATTGGGACCCGGCTGCGGATCGGGCACATCGCCCAATCGCAACTTCTCAACACCGTCGAAGGAATCCATCAACCATGCGCGCATGCTTTGGAAGAATCCAGAAGACAGAATTCAGAAGTCAGAATGGCGGAGAGAATCCAGAATTCCTAGGCCCGCACGAGCGCCCCTGGATTCTGTCTTCTGAATTCTGGATTCTGTCTTCTCTTACTTACTTATCTCCGCCCTTATCCCCAGGCGCGCCCGTCCCCGATGAGCCGATGAACAGCTTGCGTCCGTCCGGATACGTGATATTGCTGCCGTTAGCGCGACTAGATTCATCTTTGGCCTGCCAGCCTTCTACCACGATCTCCGTGCCTGGCGGCAGAGAGTTCTTCGTGAAGCCGCGGCGCAGCAGACCATTTGGCGCACCGGCTTCAATCATCCAACTGGTCACAGTGCCATCCGGGTTCTTCACATCCAGATGAATCCAGGCGTGTGGATTGATCCACTCCATCTTCGTCACGGTGCCACGCAACACCAGCGGCTTGTTCACGTCAAATTCCGCAGCGAACGCGTGGTGCGCCCACATCGGCGCGGAACCAACCGCTAGTCCGATTCCCGCGGCGGCAACCAAAAGTATATTCTTCATAATCGATTCGTCTCCGTTTGCTTTCCGCTGCTCACTTGGCTGCGGCTTTCTTGTCTTCCATCCTCGCCGCGCTCAGCATGTTGTGCATGGCCATATTTCCTTCGTGGCACGCGTATTCGAAGAGCTGATATCCAGGTTCTTGAGTAATCGGGAATGCGACTTTCCAGGTGGCAGTATAGGTCTTGGGGTCGTCCACGGTCAGCTCGTAATTGATCGTGTTGCCGCTGACGCGCGTAAACCGCTCGGTGAGTTTCATGTCGTCGCTGTAGGGAGCGCCGCGATCGCCGTTGACGCCAACCACCATCCGGCCGCCCAGCAGATTCGTGGTTTCCACCACCAGCGTCTTGCCTTCCCAGTGGCCCACCGCATCGCCCATGTAAGAGCGAATATTGGAGCTCAAATGCGGACGTCCGTCGGTGGGAATAATGCGAACATCGTGCACCATCTCGTAACGAATCGCTACATATCCGGGTGTCTGCACGATCTCGAGACCGTTGCCGTAAACTACCGGCAAAATGGAACCGGCCACGCCGCGTGTGATGCAGCGGTCATAATAGCTCCAATTGGTATAGGATGCAGGAATCGCTTCGCCCCGCACTTTCATCTTCGCATCCAGCTCGGCTTGCGCTTCGGGCGTCAAAGGAGGAAGGCGTCCATCGGGCGGATCAACGATCTGCGAGGTCTGATGCGACGCTCTACGCGCGAACTCGCCCCAGTGTCCTGGGACCGGAGCGGCATCCACGCCTCGTCCGAACCTGGTACCTTGCGGCGCAGCCGGCGGGGCTTCACCCTTTTCCTTGGCATCCAGCAACGCTTTGGCGGGCGAATGATTCGTGCCGCCGGTTTCCACAAACTCCTCGGAATTCGTCACCGCTTTCTCGCGTGCCTTGAGTTCGTCCTCGGTCAGCGTGGCCCGCGTACCGAACTGCGTCGGACGCTCGAACGGAACGCCCCAGGTGTCGTCGCTGGTCCATGTTCCTTGAAGATCCGGATCGCCCCATGGCGTCTTTGCGTTCGCCGATGCTTTGTTATCGGCCTTCGCGGCCGGCGTCGAGGGCGTTTGACCGGCCATCGATCCCAAAGCAATCGTCGCCGCTATACAGCCGGCCATCAGGAAAGTTCGCTGATTCATGGAATTCTCCTTATTTGTTGGGCGCTTTCACCGCCGCCGAGGTTACTCGCAGCGCTACTTGGGCTTCCTGACCAGGTCGCCATACAGCAACTGCTCGGTAAACTCCACGCACTTAAACTCGAGCAATCTTGCGTCTTTCTCGCGATGCCGGTACAGTACCAGGTTGATCTTCCACGGCCGCGTGAACGTGGCGGGATCTTCGATGGTGGCCTCGTAATCCATGGTGTTGGCATCCAGCAGCTTATATCGCTCCACAACGTGCAAGCTATCGCTGGCAAAGTCGCCTGCGCGATCGAACCAGGCGTTTCCATTGAAGCCTGTAACGTCTACTACCAGAGTATCCTTTTCCCAGTGGCCGTTCGACGTACCCATCCAAGTGTCGGTAGCCGCTTCCTGCGGCTTGCCCATATTGATCAAGCGATTCGTGGTCGCATACTCATAAGCGAACAGAATGTCTTTTTGCGATTGAATGATCTGGAACGGATAGGGCAAGTATGCGGCGCGCGGAACGCCTGGCATATAACATTTCACTTCCGGGTCGTCCTTAAAACGATTGGTGAAATTCACCTTCTTTTTCTCGAGCGCCTCGGGCTTGTAGGGGATCTCTCCGCCTTCCACAACGCCCTGCCCCGGCGGGATTGCACCCTCAGCGCCAAGTTGATAGAACGGCCCGGCAGACGCGCTGTGGTCTTGAAGATTCCAATCGGCCGTACCCATGGCCTGCCAGAGCCCAGTCAAATTGGGCTTGCCATCGCGCATGCGCGGGATCGACGACTGGGCAGCAGCGGCGTGCGGAGCCGCAGTTTGAGCGGCGGCCGAAACCACACAGAGGAACACAGCGGCGCAAGTGGCCGCAAGAACAATTGAACTCGAAGATTTAGTACAAAGTTGCATCGGAATGTCCGCCAAACAGCATATCATCAGTGCGGCCATTCTCAGCGACTACCGCGCTGTTTGCGTAGCGGACTAGTTCCCGATAGCGATATATAACGTCTGCGTCCCGTTGGTTCCGCCTAGCGTAAACGTCAATGGCGCGGCATTGCTGGCCGCAACCGCGGGCACAACGATGTTGAATTGATAGAGGCCGACATAGTTGGGCGCTAATCCCGAGTAATCCGCCTTGGCGGGCGTTCCGCCAATCGACATTTGAAAGCTGGAGGCGATGGCATTGCTCTGCTGCACAATTTGCCCCGCCGGAATGGCCGGCGTCACTGGTCCAAATCCCACGCCATAAAGCACGATCTCATCGCCAGGTTTGGCTGGGCGCGAGTTCACGCCGGAGATTGCACCCTCCGGAAGCACATACGTGCCATCGGAAAACACGGCTACGGCATATTGAATGCCTCCGATGTTGAACGACGCGGGCGCTAGCAACCCCGGCTCCAGCGGATTTACCGTGATACTCAGCGTCGCACTGGTGCCTCCGCCCGACTTCAGCGCTACCTGTTGAACACCCGTACCGACGTTGGACNNGGCGGGCTGGTCGCCGAACCATTCGTTACCGTGACCGATGCCTGTCCCGGCTCGACAGAGAGCGGCACTTGCGCATTCACCTGTCCCGGGCTGATGAATGCGATGAAGGCTTGCTGCCCGCCGATGGTAACCGATGTTCCATCCAGCGACGTGGGCGCATTCACGCCCGTGAAATCCGCGGTCGCCCATTGCCGTGTATTCGAAGCCAGATTTGAGCCATAGATCTCGATCCAGGAAGCGGGTGCGATGGAAATGGATTTTCCGAAAGCGCTCGCACCCACAACTCCGCCCGAGTCGATCGTTGGCGGAGCAGGCGGGGCCGGTTTGATTTCGCGGACCGCCGCCCCCGCCATGTTGCCCGTCTCCGCTACATAGAGATCGCCGGCCGCGTCCAGCAACAAGCCGAGCGGGTTTCCGAGATAGGCGCTAGTAGCGGGTCCGCCATCGCCCAGGGGCGTGGAAACCGGTCCGAAGACTCCCGCATACGTGCTGATGATTCCAGCCGTATTGATCTTTCGCACCTTCAGGTTTTGATTGTCGGCGAAGTAGAGGTTGCCCGACGAATCCACCACCATGCCGAGCGGGCCGCTGAGCGTTGCCGCAGTAGCCAGGCCGCCATCGCCCGAGAATCCGGGTGTTTGGACCGGCGTCGTCTTGCCTGCGATTGTCGTGATCGTTCCATTGGTGTCCACCTTGCGGATCCGGTCGCCTTCGGAAATATACAGATTGCCCGCGCTGTCAAAAGTAAGCCCATTGGGCGAGACCACGCCTGTTGCAGTGGCCTGCACGTTATCGCCGTCGTAAGTGGCGTCACCGTTGCCGGCTACCGTGCTGATCATTCCCGAACTGTCCACCTTGCGAACGCGATTGTTGAGCGTATCGGTGATATACAGATTGCCCGAGCTGTCCAAAGTAATGCCGGTCTGGTATTGCAACGAAGCCGCGGTCGCTAACCCTCCATCACCCACATTGCCGCAGGTGTGATTGCCGGCGAATGTCGTGATGATGCCAGTGGCGGCGGTGATCAAACGGATGACGCAATTGTGCGTGTCGCTGATGTATACGTTCCCGGTCGCGTCCACTGCCAGGCCCGAAAAGCCCGGGCTTCCGCCCTGCAGCGTCAATTGCGCGCTGGTGGCCGGCCCGCCGTCCCCGCTATAGCCATACGTGGTGCCAGCTATCGTTGAGATGATTCCAGCCGTATTTATCTTTCGGATTTTATAGGACTGACCATCGGAAAGGTAGACGTTGCCCGCCTTGTCCATGGCGATACCGGACGGTTGCATGCATGCGCTAGTAGCTGGAATCCCATCAGCCTTGCTGCAACTCGTGTTCGGGACATCATCCCCGGCGAAGGTGCTGATGATCTGGCCCCGGCAACTCGCGCCCGCCAGGATGAAGATTGCGATGAACTCGATCGAACGGATTCTCATTGTTCCTCTCACCCTAAGCGATAAATGAGCCACGGCAGGAATTACTTTCAGGAATTCGCGTCCCGGCGTCGCGCTCCGCTTGATGCTACTCTCGATGATTGTCTCACGCATGAACAAAGTTGTTCCCAGTAGCGACGCGGCGGTTGCCGATATTCCCGATGGCGCAACCATCATGCTCGGCGGCTTTGGCTTGGCCGGCATGCCCGAAAACCTAATTCGCGCCCTGGTGCGAAGACGCGTCCAGGGGCTGCATACCATCAGCAATAATCTGGGCGTCGACGGCGTCGGGTCGGGCGTCATGCTGGAGGCGGGCATGATCGCTTCGCATCTCGGCAGTTATGCCGGTGAGAACAAGCTGCTGGAATCGCTGGTGCTGGCTGGGAAGTTGAAAATGACGTTGATCCCCCAAGGCACGCTCGCCGAGCGTATTCGGGCCGGCGGCGCGGGCATTCCAGCTTTTTACACGCCCGCCGGCGTGGGAACCGTGATCGCGGACGGCAAAGAGGTGCGTGAATTCGACGGCCGCAGCTATCTGCTGGAACGCGCCTTGAAGGCCGATTTCGCCTTGGTCAAGGCTTGGCGCGGGGATCGGCTCGGCAATCTGGTCTATCGCAAGACCGCTCAAAACTTTAATCCGATGATGGCGGCCGCAGCGGCGATCACCATTGCGGAGGTCGAGGAACTGGTGGAACCCGGCGTAATCGATCCCGATCACGTCCGAACGCCCGGCGTTTACGTTCAACGCATCGTTCAGGGCGAACACTACGACAAGAAAATCGAGCGGCGCACCTTGAGGCAGGTCGATGGACGCGCGTGAACGCATCGCTCGCCGCGTTGCGCAGGAACTCCGCGACGGTTATTACGTAAACCTCGGCATCGGCATTCCGACCATGGTCGCCAACTACGTCCCGCCAGGTATCGAGGTGATTTTCCAATCGGAGAACGGCATGCTCGGTGTCGGTCCCTATCCTTTGCCGGGCGAAGAGGACAGCGACCTCATCAATGCAGGCAAAGAGACGGTCTCCGAACTGCCGGGCTGCGCTTATTTTTCGAGCGCCGAATCATTTGCCATGATTCGCGGAGGCCACATCAATCTCAGCATCCTGGGCGCGATGGAAGTGGATCGCGAAGGAAATCTCGCCAACTGGATGGTCCCCGGAAAAATGGTGAAGGGCATGGGAGGCGCAATGGATTTAGTGGCCAGCGCGCGCCGGGTCATTGTTGCCATGGAACATGCCACCAAAACCGGCGCACCGAAGATTGTTGAAAAGTGTACGCTGCCGCTGACCGGAATTCGAGTGGTGGAAACCATCATCACCGAACTAGCCGTGATTCGGATAACGCCCGATGGGCTGGTTCTCGAAGAACTCGCTCCCGGCGTCACGGTGGAAGATGTTCAGAAACTTACCGGGCCGAAACTTATCGTGCGTGAGCCTGTTCCAGTGATGACGAGCTAGGTCGCGGCGTGCAGAGGCGGAACAGCGCAACCCACACCAATACAATTCCTACGACTTCGATCAAAGACTGAGGCAGAAGGGGTTCAAAAATCCCGGCCAGAAAAGGCCAAATAGCGACTGCCAAGCCCGGCCAGATAAATCTTCTTTCGTGAGTACGCAACGATTTCCGTATCAAACATACGCCGAGAGCCACAGGGAAAGCCGAGCCAAACGCGTCCGGGAAGTTTGACATGAGTTGCTAGTTTCCCGTCGTCCCCGATGTGGCGGGAGCCGCTAGATCCTTCGGAAGCCCTGCTTTTCCGTCCAGCGCATAAACCAGCAGATGCGACGGCGGCAACTTGACCTTGGTCTCCACCGGTTCCTCACCGAAGGAAGGCGGCGGCGCGTTTCCGGGACCGCCCGCCACCGCGATGTACTGCTTGCCGTCGATCAGGAACGTCATCGGAGGACTCATCATCGTAAGGCCCGTCTTAATGTCGGCTAGTTGGTCGCCGTTATCGGCGCGGTAAACGATTAAGCGCTTATCGATACTCACGAATACCAGATTACCGGCCGACATAGTGCCGCCCTGAGTTTGTCCAGCCGCGAGACCGCGCCACCGCTCTTTTCCGGCGATTGGATCCCAGGCTATCAGCATGTTGCCGTTCCCTTCCGGACCGATCTTCGGCAGGGCCGGATCGGGAGGAGGTGGAGTAAATGGATTATCTGGTCTGCCATCTTTATTTGGGGCGCCGGTTGTATCGGCATGAGCCCCGGCGTTCGCGGGACGTGGGCGCGCGAGCGATATCCCCATGTTGTATTTTCCCTTGCCCTTCTCACCCAGGTCGGGTGCGCTGGGAACAAACTTGGGATCCGCCGCAAAACTGAAGGCCGCGCCGATGAGGCTCGGGATGTAAACCAGACCGGTTATTGGATTGTAAGACCAGGGCGGCCAGACGTGCCCGCCGACGGGACCCGGCATCACGGCAACAGAGTCGTTCTTGTAGTTGGCTTCCGGGTTGATCACCGGACGACCGGTTTTCAAATTCACACCGGACGCCCAATTCACGGTGATCCAAGGCTCTGCTGAGAGCAGCTCGCCCGTCAGGCGATCGAGTACATAGAAGAATCCATCCTTCGGCGCCTGCATGATCACTTTGCGCGTTTTGCCGTTGATCGGCAAATCGAGCAGCATCAGATCGGCGATGGAATCGAAGTCCCAATTATCGCCGGGGACTTCCTGGTAATACCAAACTAATTTGCCGGTGGCGCCGCGGACAGCGAGGATGCAATCGGTAAACAAATTGTCCCCTTTACCGCGCGCCTGATCGGACCACGGCCCCGGCTGCCCGGTTCCCACATAAACAATGTCGGCGTCCGGATCGTAGGCCATGCCATTCCACACCGGTCCACCACCGCCGATCTTCCACCACTCGCCGCTCCATGTCTTGGCGGCTTCGGCAAGCTCGGGTTGCTCGAAGGGTTTCGACGGATCGCCGGGCACGGTATAAAACTTCCAGGCAATCTTTCCGGTAGCCACATCGAGAGCCGCGAACATACCGCGCACGGCGTACTCGCCGCCGGACGCACCGATGATCACCTTGCCACCCTTGATCACGCGCGGAGCCATGGTGAAGCTGTACGACATGTTGGACGGTGTGACGCGCGTCTCCCAGATTGGCCTGCCGGTCTTGGCGTCGAGTGCACGCATGCGGCCGTCGACAACCGGCGCGATCACCATATCCTTATAGAGCGCGATGCCGCGATTCACCACGCCGCAGCAGATGCGCGACTGCCAGATTTCCTGATTGACTTCAGGATCCGAACGCCACAGCTCTTTGCCGCTGCGTGCGTCCACCGCATAAACAACGCTCCACGGCGCGATGCTGTAAAGCACGCCGTCATGCACCAGCGGCGTTCCTTCTTGATGGGTCTGCGGACGGCCCGGCGCCGCTGGAATGTCGAGGTACCACGCCAAGCCCAGCTTGCTGACGTTGCTCGCGTTGATTTGATCTAGCGGGCTATAGCGCTGTTCGGACCAGTTGACGTTGTAGCTGATCCAATCCTCGCCCGTACGGCCAGCGTCTTTCAGCGCGGCATCGTCGATCGGCCGTGATCGTTGATCCACGCCAAATTGTTGTGCCATCGCCACCTGCGCGATTGCAGCGCAGCACAATAATACCTGTCTGATCATTTCGCTCCTCCAGCAGCCCTATCGAGTGCCCTGCCCCCACTGAGCACGTTCTCAACGGCTTGGTTGCCCTCATGACAGGCGTATTCATAGATTTTGTATTTCGCGTCGCGAGTCAACGGGAACGCCGCCTTCCAGGGCCGGCTATACGTAGGCGGATCGTCAATCGTCACTTCGTAACTAATAGTGTCCTGGCTAATGCGCGTAAAGCGCTCGACCACATGCAAAGCCTCGCTCTGCGGGATGCCTTTGATGCGCAACGTCGCGGCGCTGGTACCGATGGAGCCCTTGTTGTTGTAATTGGTGGTATCCACCACCAGCGTCTTGCCTTCCCAGTGGCCGCGCGAATC